>DASYSL010000228.1:0-12640 GCA_036003365.1 Candidatus Eiseniibacteriota bacterium | reverse complement strand
CGCAGCAGACGTCGCCGTCGCGGCTGTCGAGACCGGCCAGATCACGCGTCGCCCTTCCACGCGTGGAGGCGATTCGAGAAAGCGGCGCACGGTCTCGGGATAGAGACGGTGCTCGGCTTCCTGGATGCGGTGCGTGAGGGCGGCCACGTCGTCGCCCGGCAGGACGGGCACCGCCGCCTGGGCGAGGATGGGCCCAGCGTCCAGGGAGGCGTCGACCAGATGCACCGTGGTACCAGTGATGGCGACGCCGTGTTCGATCGCCTGGCGCGGTGCTTCGAGACCCGGGAAGGCCGGTAGCAAAGAAGGATGGATGTTGATCACCGACATGGGAAAGGCGCCCAGGAGATCTTCGTGAACCATGCGCAGGAATCCGGCGAGCAGCACGACCGAGACGCCGTGATCGCGGAGCACGCTGGCGAGGCGCTTCTCGGCCTCGGGCGTGAGGCAGGTGCGCTTCGGTCCCGGATCGAGAAACACGTCGGGGATCGAGCGCCGGCGCGCCTCCTGGCGCGCGCCCGCTTCGGCGCGATCGACGATCAGGACGGCGATGTCTCCGCCCAGGCGGCCGGCGCGCGCGGCATCGGCGAGCGCGGCGAAATTCGTGCCTCGCCCGGACGCCAGCACGCCGAGTCGGACCGCTTCGGATCCCATGGATGAGCGCAACCTAACACAGAGCGCGGCCGATCCGAACCAGGGAAGAAAGGGTAATGGGTCGGCCCGAAGGAAGGTTTTCCCGGGCCTTCGCGAGCCCCCGCGCGCTACTCCCTCGGCGCCTGTGGACGCACGCCGAGGGGCGCTCGCGCCGCCACGACGAGGCCGAGATCCAGCGCCCGCGTCCCCTGCCGGTCGGTGCGCCACAGCGGAATGCGCCGCGCCGCCAGCCGCTCCAGCGTCTCGACGTGCGGGTGGCCAAAGCGGTTGTCGAGACCGCACGAGATGAGCGCGAGGCGCGGCCGCAGCGTATCGAGCGTGGCGCCCGCGCTCGAGCTCGCCGAGCCATGATGCCCGAGCTTGAGCGCGTCGAGCGGGCCGACGGCGCGCGGCAGCCATCCCGCCTCGCCCACCGAGTCGGCGTCGCCGGTGAGGATCAAGCGCTGCCCCGAGGCCTCGATCTCGAGCACCACCGAGCGGCGGTTCGCCTCCATGCCGGTGATCCCGGGCGGCGGCCAGAGGACGCGAGCCACCGCGCCGGGCCGAGTGAGCAGAGTCTCGCTCACGCACACCGCGCGGCGATCCTCGGGCAGTCGCATCCGCCGGCGTGCCAGCGCCGCCAGACACTCCTCGCTCGACAGCAAGCAGCGGATGGGCACGTCGCGCTGCAAGCCTTCGAGACCGCCGCAGTGATCGCGGTCCTCGTGCGTCAGGATCACCAGATCGAGCACGCGCACGCGCTGCGCCCGCAGGAATGGGGCGATCACCGAGCGCCCGGCGTCGAAACCCTCGCGCGCGTCCCCGACGTCGACCGCCCAGGTGGTGCCGTCGCGAAACTCGAGCACCTGCGCGTCACCCTGGCCGACGTCGAGGAGCCAGTAACGGAGGTCGGCGGTGCGCGGCGGCGCCACCGGAAAGAACGCGCCCACGACGATGCCGAGCCACAGTCCCCAGCAAGCGATGGCGGCGCCGTGCGCGCCGGCTCGCCCCACGCGCAGGAGAATCCACGGCAGCGCCGCGGCGGCCGTGAGCGCCACGCCAAACCCGGGCGACAACGCGCAGGGCATCCACGATCCCGGCCACGAGGCGAACCATTCGCCGGCGCGCAACAGGAACGCGGCCAGCGCCGAGAGCACGCGCCAGCACAGGCCGGGCGTGGGCGTCAGCGCATCGAGCACGAGCAGCGGCAAGCCGAGCCCGAGCAGCGCGTCGCACGCCGGAACCAGCACGAGGTTGCTCACCAAGCCGACCAGGCTCACGGCGCCGAAGCGTGCCGCCAAGAGCGGCAAGACGGCGGCCTGCGCGAAGGCGGTGGCGCCGAGCGGCAGGAGAACCGCTTCGATGCGAGATGCCGACGGCGCCGCACCGGCGCCCTCGCGCTCGTGCCACGCGCGTCGTGCGCGGCCCGCGGCCCACAGGCCGGCGCTCGCCAAGGACGAAAGCTGATAGCCGACGTCTCCGGCGAGCGACGGGGCGGCGAGCAACGGCAACGCCGTTCCCCAGGCGAGGCCGTCGGCGCCCGCCAGCCGGCGGCCCAGGGCCCGTCCCCACGCGCTCCAGGTCACCGACGCGGCCGCGCGCACCACCGAGGGCGAAGCACCGGTGAGAAGCGAATAGATCCACACGCCGAGCAGCGCGCACACAGCGCCACTCCTCGGACCGGCGCGCGCCATGGCGCAGAGCCCTTGCAGGAGTGCCGCCACGAGCAACACGTGCTGGCCCGAGAGGGCGAGCAAGTGCAAGGCGCCGGCGCGGCGCAGCGCGTCGACAGTCTCGGGCGTGACGCGCGAGCGCTCGCCGAGCAGCAGGCCGCGCAGGAACTCGCCCGCCTCCCCGGGCACGCGCGCCGCCAACCGGCTCGACCATGCCGCCCGCGCGCCCTCGAGATAGACAGGGATCGACGCGGGCGGCGCGCGGATCTCCCTCCACGCCGCCCCTTCGACGCGCGCCATGAGCGAGGCGCCCCGGTGGGCGAGCCAGCTCGCCTCGTCGAATCCGCCGGGCGTGGTGAGAGGTTTGGGGGCCCGTGCCGTGGCGAACGCTTCGATCCACGAGCCGCGGCGCGGCACGCCGCCCACCGAGTCGCACCATAGAGTGATACGCGTCTCGCGCGGCAAGCGGGGATCGCTCGCCACCACACCCACGGTCACGCGCGTCCCTCGCCGCGTGGCCTGAGGCGAATCGAGAACGCGCGCGCGGAGCCGCAGCGGGCGCTCGATCGCGAAGCCAGCGCCCATCTCGACCGGTCGCCGGCGCACGGCATCCAAGGCGCCACGCGCCATGCCCAAGGTACTCAGGGCCAGCGCCCAGGACACCCAGGAGGCCCAGGATGACGAGCGCCAGCGCCGCGGCCCGGCGAGCGCCAGGGCGGCTGCGACCACACCGACCCCGGCGCAAGCGGGCGCTCCTCTCGCGCCAAGACTGGAGCCTGCGCTCGAGCCGAGCGCGATGGACAGGGAGGCGAGCAACGCGAGGGCGGCTAGCGGCGACACGCCGGGCGACCCAGGCAATGCGCGTGCCGCGGGCGCGGGCGCGCGTAATCAAGGGGAAAGGGCAGGCAAGGGCGCGACAGTGACGTCGCGCGCGTCAGCAAGTGACGTTCTAGGGGACGATCTTCACCGTGTGCATCTCGCTCACGAACTCCTCGCCATCCACTGCCTTGATGATGACGAAGTAGTCGAGCGTCGAGCCCGCCGCCATGCCGGACACCGGCAGGGCGACGTCGCCCATCGGCCCGCTCGGGGAATCGTGGAGATTCATCGTGAGACGGGAAAACTCGCGGCCCCAGCGCCGGTAGGAAAGGCGCATCTCGCCCACCTGGACCGGGGTGGGACAGGTCAAGGTGGCGCGCACCGTGGGTGGCGAGGCCAAGGACACGGCCCCCACCAGCTGATCGACCACGCTCGGCTCGGGGCTGCGCCCGAACTCGGCGGTGGCGTACAGCTCGCCTCCGCCTTCGACACGCAGGAGCTGCACCGGGCTCGACTCGCTGCCGGTGACCAGGCGCGCCGTGTGGATCCCGCGCGACACGACGAGCCTGCCCGGAGTCACGCACGCCTTCTTGCCATCCAGGAAGAGCACGGCGCCGGGAAGATCCTTGAGACCCTCTTGTCCCACGCGATAGGCGCGCGCGATCACCACGCCGTTGTCCGGCACACGCTCGGGGCGCGCGAGGAACGACGTCGTCTGACCCGCGGTCACGCTCACTTCCTCCACCCACGGCGTCACGTCACGGCCCTGGAAGCTCACCTGGCGCCGGCCGGCCGGCACCGAGTCGAGCACCGCCGGCAAGTGGCCGATGGCGCGCCCTTCCATGCGCGCGGTGAGCGTGATCGTGGAGTCAGCGCAGCCGAGCGCGAGCCGTCCGAGCAGAGCCGTGCTCTGCGTCTTGCGCCCGCCACGGCCGCCCTTCACCGAGAACGCTGTCGTGCCGTATTCGCCGAGCGAAGTCTCGACGCGATGCTCGCCCTCGCTCATCAGAATCCAGGCCG
This sequence comes from Candidatus Eiseniibacteriota bacterium, assembly GCA_036003365.1. Taxonomy (GTDB): domain Bacteria; phylum Eisenbacteria; class RBG-16-71-46; order RBG-16-71-46; family DASYSL01; genus DASYSL01. The sequence goes on along the minus strand of DASYSL010000228.1, from coordinate 8,498 downwards.
GCGTGAGCTTGCCCGTGTCGTGTCCGTCCACCAAGACCTTGGTCCCCGGCGGCACGCTCGTGACCCACACGCGGTAGCGGCCACGCGCCACATCGCCGATCCACTCGCCGGTTCGCTGCAGCGGCCCGCGCGGCAGACGCGAGATGGCGAATGCCGCCACCGCCAGCGCCCCGACGATCAGCACGCCGCGACGCAAGCGGGCGTCGCGGCGCCAGGCGCGCCGCACGAGGGCCAGCGGACGGACGTGCCACGAAGGGCGGTGGACGGTGGCAGGCGGGCCCACCGCGCCCGGGCTCGACTCGGACTCGGTCGCGACCTGCGCCACGGGCATTGCTTCGCTTTTCGCCGGCACCACGACCAGCGCCGGCCGCCAGCGCGCCGTCCAGATCGCCTCGCTCTCGCCCTCGACGCGCACCTCGATCGTCCAGCGCCAGCGCAGATCCAGCTTCCACAGGCGTCCGCGCCCATCGGGCCGCGCCACCTCGCGCGCCCCGCCCTCACCGTCCCGCGACATCATTCCCACGCGATGTCCGCCGCGCGCGTAGACCCAGAGCGCGTCCCCCACCGCCATCACCACCGTGGTGCCGAGGCCCGCCGTGCCTTCGAACAGCTCGCGCTGCGCGTAGCGGACGACCTCGATCCAGCTCTCCACCTCCTGCGGCAGCGAAGCCGGCAGCGAAGCCGGCGGCGGGACGGCCCCCGCCGGCAGCTCGACCGCCTGGTGGGCTGACTCGGTGAAGAAAGCCTCGGCGTCCTCGAGCGACCAGCCGTCCGGCATCCCGCTGTGGGCCAGATGGATGGTATCGAGCCGCAGGGCGCACACTTTCACGCCAGGAGAGGCGGCGCTGCGCCAAGAGCCCACCCCCAGCGGGAGATCTGCCGCAGTGGGTCGGACCCCCACCTCAGTCGCCTTGCGTTCGGCACTCATACCCATAGAGGCAATTCTCCCAGTGGCAACGGCTTGACCACGGTTTGGCAAACGGACGGCGCTGGCTTGGTCCTTGCTCTTGACCTTTCCAGACGTCGGGGTCGGGCCGCCAAGTGACCCGGTAGCAGCGAACCTCGACGCGATTCGGTTGCAAACCGCAAGCCGAATCGAGTAAGGTGGGCCGAACTGCTGTGTTTGGAACCGCTTGGAGCGCGAAAGCGCCTTCGGGCGGCCTCCTCCGCCGGCCGCGCCCCAAACCGGACCCTGGAGGAAGTGTCATGGCTCGTGCCCCGAGCCCACAGGGAATGCGATCGCTCGGCAGGGCGTGGTTCATCGCGCTCGTCGCGCTCTCGCTTTCCTCTGCCGTCACGCTGGCGGACGCGCCCGATCAGGCGTCGCCGCTCACGTCGGCAGCCCTGGCCACCAATACTCCGAAAGCCGACATCCAGGCCGACGCCGGCAAGACCGACGTCGCCGCCAAGACGGACGTCGCCAAGCCAACACCGGCCGAGCGCGGCGACGCCCAGAGCTATCTCGACGCGCGTGACGGGTACAGCGAGGCTCAGGGTCTCTACAAGGATCACGAGTACGCGCATGCGCTCGCCGTGCTCGACGAGAACCTCGCCACCCTGAACTGGGTGATGACGCACGCCGACGACCGGAGCCTGCGCATCTCGGCCGGCGAGCTGACGCGCCGCTCCGCCAGCCTGCGCCTCGCCTGCGCCCGCGCCATCGACAACGAGCGTGCGCAGATCAATCTCGTCGGCCCGCCGTCGCCGCAGCCGCGGCGCATCGATGTGCCCAAGGTTGCCGACTCGACCGCGGTGGCGCAGGACACCACCGAGGCGCCGCCGATTCCCACCGAGGACAACGTCCGCGTGCAGAAGTGGATCGACTTCTACACCGGCCGCGGACGCGGCACCTTCGAGATGTGGCTCACGCGCTCCGGCCTCTACATGGAGTGGATGAAGACCATTCTGCGCGGTGAAGGTCTGCCGACCGACCTCGTGCACCTCGTGTTCGTCGAGAGCGGGTTCAATCCGCAGGCGCTGTCGCGCTCGCGCGCCGTGGGTCCCTGGCAGTTCATCCGCGGCACGGCGAAGATCTTCGGTCTTCAGGTGAACTCGTGGATCGACGAGCGTCGCGATCCCGAGCTTGCCACGCAAGCGGCGGCGCACTATCTCAAGCATCTCTACTCGATCTTCGATTCCTGGCCGCTCGCGCTCGCCTCCTACAACTCCGGCGAGGGCACGGTGGTGCGCGCCATCGCGCGCCAGGGCACGAACGATTTCTGGCAGCTCTCGTTGCCGCGCGAGACGCGCGACTACGTGCCCAAGTTCCTGGCTTGCCTGTCGATCGCGCGCAATCCCGAGAAGTACGGCTTCAACGACGTGCCGCGCGCCCAGCCGCTGGCTTTCGAGACCGTGCGCATTCCGGGCCCGGTCGATCTCAACGCCGTGGCCCTGGCGTGCAATGCCTCGCAGGACGATCTGCGCAAGCTGAACCCGGCGTTTCTGCGCTACGCCGCGCCCGGCGATCGCAGCGGCATGGTGACCATCCGCGTGCCGGAGGGCTCAGCCGACAGCCTGGTGAGCCGCCTGGGCGACGGCACCGTATCCCTGCCCACGGTGCTGACGCCGGCCGATCCCGCCTTCGTGCGTCACAAGGTGCGCAAGGGTGAGACGATGGCCCAGGTGGCGCACCGTTACGGCATCTCGACCGCCGATCTGGCGAGCGCCAACGGTCTGCGCACCAAGTCGAAGCTGCACAAGGGCCAGATGCTGCGCGTACCCAACGCCGATCCCACGTCACTCGCCTTCCGTACCTCGACGCCCCACGTGTCGAGCAGCAAGCACCACACGACGTCGAACGGCGAGGTGTTCGGGGGCACGCGCACCGTGCGCATCAAGAAGGGCGACACGCTCGAGGAGATCGCGGAGCGCCACAACACCGACGTGCGCACGCTCCGGGCGTTGAACGACTTGCGCCCGCACGAGCACATTCGCGCCGGCGGCACGCTCAAGGTTCCGGTTCAGGGTTAGCGTTTAGCGCCGGCGAGCTTCGTCCCAAGAAGGCGGCCTTCTCAGCGTGAGAGGGCCGCCTTTTCACGTCCGCCGGGGTGGCCGTGGCTCTGCGCTCCGGGCGCCACGCGCGGATTCCACACCACTTCTCCCGCGCCCACGTCACCTTCGAAGTCCTCCGGCGCCACGTCGGGGTCGATGCGCGCGTTGGCGCCGACCGTGATGCCATCCGGAATCGTCGCGCCCTTGCCGACGAGCGCGAGCCCGCCGTGCAGATGGTCGGGGCAGACTCGATTGGCCGGTCCCGAGCCGCCTTCCACGCGCGCCCCCTGCCCCACCCACACCTGCTTGTCGAGGATGGCGCGCTCGACGCGCGCGCCGGGCAAAACGCGCGTGTCGTTCATCAGGATCGAGTCCACGATCTCGGCGCCGCTCTCGACCACGACACCCGGCGAGATCACCGAGCGCACGACGCGGCCGTCGATCCGGGCGCCGTTGGCGATGAGCGAGCGCTCGACGCGCGCGTCGTTGCCGAGCCGCACCGCCGGCAGGTCCAGGATCGCCGTGTGGATCACCCAATCGGGATCCGAGAGATCGATCGGCGGCCGGTCGGCCAGGAGCGCCAGATTGGCGGCGTAGAACGCGTCGATGGTGCCCACGTCCTGCCAGTACTGCGGAAACAGGTAACCGTACACGTCGGCGCCCTGCGCCAGGAGCGACGGCAGCACGTCGCGGCCGAAGTCGTGCGCGGAATGCTCGTCCTCGGCATCGGCCTCGAGCGCCTGCCACAGCACGTCGCGGCGGAAGACGTATACCCCCATCGAAGCCAGCTGCGAGCGCGCCTCGGCCGGCTTCTCCTCGAAGCCCACGACCTTGCCGCGCGAATCGAGCTCGAGGATGCCGTACTGCGACGTTTCCTCGGGCGGCACCAGCGTCACCGCGATGGTCACCGCGGCGCGGCGGTCGCGATGGAACTCGAGCATGGCGTTGTAATCCATTTTGTAGATGTGGTCGCCCGACAAGATGAGCAAGTCTTCGGCGCGGCGGTTCCGCACGTGGATCAGATTCTGGTACACCGCGTCGGCGGTGCCACGGTACCAGTCGTTCTCGGGCGAGCCGAGATAGGGGCCGAGGAGCCGCACGCCGCCGCGCGTGCGGTCGAGATCCCACGCGCGCCCGTTGCCGATGTGCTGGTTGAGCGACGTCGGCCGGTACTGGGTGAGCACGTTGACGTCGAAAATGCCCGAGTTCACGCAATTGGAGAGCGTGAAGTCGATGATGCGATACTTGGCGCCGAAGGGCACCGCCGGCTTGGCGCGCTTCTCGGACAGGAGGCAGAGACGCGCACCCACGCCGCCGGCGAGCAGGAAGGCGTACGAAGGAAGGCTCATCGCGCCGCCGCCATGGCGCGGTCAGCCACCGGAACCACCCCGCCGCGCGCCAGGCGGAAGCGCGCCGGAAGCCGCGCCTCCTTACCGATCACGGCCAAGGCCGCGAGCTCGTCGACCGCGACCGGCCACGGCCCCTCGCCCAGGAGCGCGCTCTCGCCAATGTCCACGCTCTTGTCCACGATCACGTGGTCGAGCGCGGCGCCGGCGCCCACGCGCACGTCCTGGAAGACGATCGAGTCGACGACGCGCGCGCCCTCCTCGACCACGACACCGCCGAACAGGATGCTCCGCTCCACGTGGCCGGCCACCACGCAACCGCCCGCCACCAGGCTCTCCTTGACGCGCGAGCTTTCGAGAAAGCGCGCCGGTGGACGCTCCTCGCCGTGCGTCTCCACCGTCCACAGCGGATCGGCCAGGGACAAAGGCGGATCGCTCGCCAGGAGCGACATGCTGGTGCGGTAATACGTCGGCAGATCCACCGGATCCGCCCAGAAGCCCTCGTGCTCGAATGCGTTCACCGGCACGCCGCGCTCGACCGCGGCCGCCACCCACTCGAACAGAGTGCGCGGCGTGCGCGCGTCGGCGGCCGAGCGCAGGAAATCCATCTCGAAGACGAAGAGGCCGATGGCCGCGAGCTCGCCCCCGCTCACGAGCTCCTTGTTGCGCCCCAGCTGGCGCACGCGTCCGTTGTGAACCTCGATCCGCCGCGCCTCGCGCACGCTTCCCTGGGCCACGCGGTTGTACGTGATCGACAGCGGGCTCTCCGACTCGATGTGCGAAGTGACGAGATCGGAATAATCGAGCAGATACACGTGCTCGGCCGAGCCCACGAGCAGGCGCTCGGTGCCGGCTTCGTCGAACTCGCTCAGATTGCGCAGCAAGGCGTCGGCCGGCCCCTCGGTCCAGCGCGCGCGATGGCGCGATGCGAACGGCTGCAGGATCCGCAAGCCGCCCTGCGCGCGGTCGAGATCCCACGACCGTCCCGAGCCCACGTGCTCGTTGAGCGAGGTCGGCGCGTGCTGGGTGAGCAGCGCCACCTCGACGATCTCCGAGTGATTGCAGTTGGAGAGGCTGAAGTCGATGAGGCGGTACTTGCCGCCGAAGGGCACGGCGGCCGGCGCGCGGTGCTCGGTGAGAACGCCGAGCCCCTGCCCCCTGCCTCCGGCGAGGAACACCGCCGTCGTGCCGCGCATCGCAACCTCCTGGCGTGGGCGAGGGCCGCGAAACAGAAGCGGCCCCGGTTTCCTCTCCGGGGCCGAGCCTACCCGATGCGTGCGGCGATCAGAAGCCGGGAATGATCAGAAGCGATACGAGCCCGAGATGCGGTGCGTGACGTCGAGGTTGCCGTCGCCGTTGAAGCCCGAGACGTCGGAGCCGAAGAAGCGGCTGAACACGGCCGCGTAGTCGACCCCGATCTTGTCGTGATGGAAACCGGCGCCGAACGTGAGGTCGCGCCCCATCATCCCGGTGCGCAGCGCCAAGGCGCCGCGATAGCGGTACTCGGCACCGGCGTGGAAGGTGCCCGAAAGGCCGCCCTCGCCGGTCGGCGTGCCGGACGAATCGGTCTTCACGCCGACGCCGAAATACTGGTCGGCGGTGTGGCCCTGGAAGTCGAACGGGATGTCGAGCGCCAGGGTCAGCGCGTGCTGCGGCGAGATCGCCAAATCGTAGCTGCCGCCCACCGTGAACGTGGGCGCCACGTGCTCGCGCGCACCGCCGTCCCAAGCCATGTACGTGGTGGTGAAGTCGTGCGCCACGAAGCCGAGACGGATGCGATCGCTGGCGGTGTAGGTCATGCCGGCGTCGAGCCCGGTGCCCCAGGCGGTGACGTCGCCGACGTAATCGGGAAGCGTGCGGTAGACGATCTTGAGCGAGGCGCCGGCCGTGATCTTGTCGCCGAGTGGACGCGCATAGGTGCCGAGCAGCGCCCAATCGTTGGCGCTGGCGAAACGGAAGCTCCCCGAGTCGAGGAAGAGCCGCTCGCCCGGATCCCACACGCCGTTGTTCTCGCTGGGCTTGCTGGTCGAGGGATCGCCGTCGTCGTCCTCGAAATCGATGCCGGGACGAAGCCCGCCCGGATCGGGCGTCACCGGGATGTCGCTCACGCCGAGACGGATGAGTGAGATGCCGATGGCTTGCGCCCGCTTCCCTTCCTTGGCGATGGGGAAGGTGAACGAGCCGTAGTCGTAATTCACGGCCGAGCCGAACTGCTCGGCATGCTGGTAGAGGATCTCGCGGCTGCCCAGGAGCGCCAGGCCGGCGGGATTCCAGTACGGCGCCGAGCCGTCGTCGGCCAGCGACGTGAAGGCCCCGCCCATGCCCACGGCGCGGGCGCCGGCGGGCACGTGCAGGAACTCTCCCGCGTATTTGTCGGCGCGCGCGGAAGCGGCCAGAACAAGAGTCAGGACGAGAGCGGAGAGCGGGATCCGGGCAAGACAGGTTCGACCAGTCCGGCGAGCGGGGATTTCGAGCCAGGAGGCAGACGCGCGGCGCGCGCCGGGACCTCGCGAAAACGGCATTCGGGCACTCCTAAGGGACTGGATCCGGCTCACCGGCCGGGAGGGCGCAACGGAGCGAGCGTAGCAAGCGCCCTCGCGCCCGGTCAACGGCGAGAGGCGCTTACGCCCAGTCCGGCCCGGGCTCCACGTGCGGCTCGGGCCGCCGCTTCTCCTGGACCGGAAGGTCCTTGCGCTCGGCGCTCATCGGCTTCGAGATGCGCCACTCGCCGCGCACCAGCATGACCTCGTCGGCCGACGCGAAGGCGTGGGCCTCGCCGCCGCGCAGCCGGTAATGAACCTGATACCGGACGACCGCGTGGCCGGTTCCGGCCGGAGTCACCGTGATCGCTTGGAGATCCAGCGCCTGGAGCGGCGGCAGGTTGACCAGCTGCTCGTTCTGGGGCTGGCGACCGACGCCCACAAAACATTCCAGGGCGCGGCCGTGCTCGCCGTCACGGATGGAGGCCCAGAAGGAATTCACCGGTGCGGCGGGACTCACGAAGCGCGGGTCGTGGGACGGACGCTCGCCGGGTTGGAAGGCGATGAGGGAGAGAACACCGACGGCGATGGCGAGCCGGGAGCGCAGATCGGTCATCGGAGCCTAGCTCCTTCCGCGTGCTGCGGAGACGCGTGCCCCCGAGGTGCCGGGGTCTCGGCCGCGTCCGATGGGCCGATGGGCTGCGACGGCCAGGTCGCCTCTTCAATTGTACCAAGGATGGAATGACGCGAGCGAAATCTAGCGCGGTCGCGGGCGCTTTTTCGGGTGCGTGCGGCGGCGCGGACCGGCGGTGACGCGCCCCGGCCGGGCTTGGCGCGCGGCAGCCGCCTCGGAAACGGCATTTCGCAACGCGCGCACCTCCTCGGCCGCGAGCGGGCGCGCTACCCCCACCGGCAGGTCGCCGAGCTCGATGGGCCCCACGCGCACGCGAGCGAGGGCTATGAGATCGAGCCCGAGCGCGGCGCACATGCGGCGCACCTGGCGGTTCTTGCCCTCGGCGATGGTGAGTCCCACGAGCCTGCGCCCGAGCACTTCGACCCTGGCCGGGCGGCTCGTCTCCCCCGGCGCGAACTCCACGCCCATGCCGAGCTGCGCCAGCGCCCGCGGCGCTGCCGGCTCGGCCAGGGTCAAATGGTAGGTCTTGGGGATCTCGTAGCGCGGATGCATGAGACGGTGGGCGAGATCGCCGTCTGAGGTCACGAGCAAGAGCCCGCTCGTATCCCCGTCCAGCCGTCCTACCGGAAACAGGCGCGGCCCCCCGCGCGGCAGGTACGCGGCCACCGTGGGGCGACCGTCGGGATCGTGCATCGTGGTCAGCACGTTCACGGGCTTGTGCAACGCGAAATAGGCGTCGGCGCGCTCGGACGGCAGTGCCTTCCCGCGCACCGTGACGCGCTGGCGACGTGGATCGACCTGCGTGCCGGGCTCGCGCACCACCTGGCCGTCGACGCGCACGTCGCCTTGCTGGATGAGGAGGTCGCACTTGCGGCGCGCGGCAATCCCGCGATCGGCGAGCAGCTTGTTGAGGCGGACGGTCAGACGCGCCCTCAGCTCTCGGTTTCGGCGTGCTCCTCGGCGTGCTCTTCGGAGCTGTCTTGGGAGCCCTCACCCTCGGCGGGCGGCTCGAGCGCCGGCTTCACGGACACGGCTTCCGCGGCGGCC
>DASYSL010000227.1:0-22602 GCA_036003365.1 Candidatus Eiseniibacteriota bacterium | reverse complement strand
GCGCTCCACGTGCTGCCCAGATCGTCGCTCACGAACACGCCCTGGCCGAAGGTACCGGCGTAGAGCCTTCCGCAATGGACGCGCACCGCAGCCACCAGCTGAACGGCGCTAGCAGGCCGGGCGGAGCGCTTCCAGGTGATGCCGCCGTTCGTGCTCACGTACGCGGCGGTGTCGGCTCCGGCGACGAGGGTGTCGCCATTGGCGAACAGGGAAAAGAGCTGAGTGGTGGGGATCTCCGGCACCTGCGACCACTGCGCCCCGGCCGGTGTGGCGAGGGCGAGCGCGCCGCCGACGAGAAGAAGCGATATCGAGCGCACGAACGCCTCCGCTGTGGGGTGAACTTCGGGTGATTCGATGCGGTGGGTTGGAAATCGGTGTGGGGAAAGAAACAAGCAGCGCGGATAAACCGTCGCGCGCGTCTACGGTATCCCGGTGGTTGGCTGGCCCCAGCCGAGCTGGATCACCTCGAAGTCGTCGGCGTGCAGGCTGTGAAACGCGGGATTGAGGATGTCGTTGTCCCAGCTCGGATCCATGGTGCCCGAGACGTACATGTCGGTGCCGTTGTCGGCCACGATCAGCCCGTAGCGCTTCATGGCGCGGAAGATCTTCTGCACCGACACCGGATAGCTCGCGATGTTGGTGCTCGCCTTGAGTCTGAGCCGCGTGCCCATGGGCGGCGCGCCGGTGGTGGATCCGGCCTGGTGCGAGGCCGGCCACACGTAGCCATTGGTGGCGCGCACGGTGACGCGGAACGCGTGCGAGATCTCGTTGGGACCGGCCACCTCGTCATGGCGCACGAGCCCCGGGAAGATGGCGAGCCCGGCGGCATCGGCCGACGTCCATCCGTCCTGGCGCCGATCGTTGTGCGCGAGATCGAAGGTGGCCCCCGAGCCTGCTTCCCAGCGCGCCTGCGCGCTGTTCCAGTGCGTGGCCCAGGTCTCGTACAGCATCCAGTGATCGCGATCGACGATGATCAGGTGGCGGTCGCCGCTCGAGCCGCCGCCCGCCACGCCCCCCTCGATGTAGTTGGGCTCGGTGCGCGCCTCGTCCGGGATCGGGTAGCCCGGCGGCAACGTGGGCGCGCCGTCGTCGCTCTGACTTCCATAAGGGGAGAAGGTGACCGGAAGCAGCGTCTGCGTTCCCGACACGCCCACGTAGGGAATGCCGTAGGGCGGCGGCCCGAAGTCGGGATGCATGCGCGCCGTCGAGGTCGAATCGGTCGGCGTGCGCCCGCTGATCCAGTCGATGTACGCCTTCGACTGCGGATCGGTCGGCGCCGCGGAGATGTCGAGGTTCCACCAGTTGTCGGCGGGGAACACCCGCCGGCTCGTGAAGTCCTCGAGCAGCACGACGCCGAGCGTCGGCCGGGAGGGAGCGTGATCGCCGCCGACGCCCAGATTCGGCGAGGTGGTGGGCGCCCGGCCGCAGCTCACGGTCAAGACCACGATCATCGTGATGAAGAGAAGCGCCCTTCGGAGCATGATCCGTTCCTTGGATGCAAACGCTACGCCAGGGTGGAGAAGTGGCGAGTCGGGTGCCATCATCTCTCGACCGCGATCGTCTTGAATGCAAATTGCGGCTGAGAAAGGGTTCCGTGCGATGGAGTAGACTGCGCGCCCGGGGTTGCGCCGGAAATCCAATCGAGGAAAGGACCTGCCCGTGGGGCTCGCTCGGCTCTCGTTCCTACTGCTGCTCCTCGTCGTCCAACCTGCGCTCGGGGGCCAAGAGCCCGAGAAGCACGTCTCCAAGGCCACGGTGCCGCCGGGGCCGGGGGCCGCGCTCGCCGCCTTGCCGGCGTATGGCACGCGGCTCGGTGTGGCGCCCAGGAACGACACGGAGCGGCAATTCGACAAACTGGTGGACGAGTTCCTGCGCTCGTACTTCCGCAGTCAGCCGGTGCGGGCGACGAACACGGGCATCCACGAGTTCGACGCTCTTCTCCCAGGAACGAGCCGCGCCGACATCGAAGCCCAGATCGTCGCCTTGCACGGCTTCCTCGACCAGTTGCAGAAGCTCGACAGCAAGCAGCTCGGGCGCGAGCGGCGCTTCGATCAAAGGATGCTGACCACGCGCATCCAGGGCCAGCTGCTTGATCTCGAGACCGTCCAGCCGTGGAAGCACGATCCCAATTTCTACGTGGGCATCGCCTCGAGCGGTATCCACGCTCTCCTGAAGCGCGACTTCGCGGCCAAGCAAGAGCGCACGTGGAACGTCGTGGCGCGCATCATGGAAGTGCCGCGCGTCCTGGCCGATGCGCGGGCCAATCTCGACCATCCGCCCCAGATCTATACGCAGATCGCCATCGATCAGTCGGCCGGGCTCGTGCGCTTCCTGAGCAACTCGGTGCCCGCCCAGGTGAGCCCGATCCAGGATCCCGTGCTGCAAATGGAGTTCGATCACCACCTCGCGCAAGCGGTGAGCGCGGCCAACGACTTCCACGATTGGTTGAAGAGCGATCTCCTGGCGCGCTCGAACGGCGATTACCGGCTCGGGGCCGACACCTACGCCAAGAAGCTCCTCTACGATGAGATGGTCGCCACGCCGCTCGATAGCCTCTATCAGCGCGGCGAGATCGCGCGTGCCGAGACGCAAGCGCAGATGAAGAAAGAGGCGGAGGCCATTCGCCCCGGTCTTTCGGTGACTGACGCGCTGGCCCAAATGGCGGCCGACGCGCCGAGCCCGCACGAGCTCGTGCCGCTCGCTCAATCCGAGCTCGACGGCATTCGCCGTTTCGTGGCCGAGCATGACATCGTGACGCCGCCGCCGCACGAGGACCTGCGCGCCACGGAGACGCCGGTCTTCCAGCGCTCGCTCAGCTTCGCTTCGATGGATTCTCCGGGCGTGCTCGAGACGCACGCTACCGAGGCGTACTACAACGTGACGCCGCCCGATTCCACCTGGCCCGAAGCCCGCCAGAAAGAGCATCTCGGCTTCTACAATCGCCAGCAGCTCGAGATCGTCTCCATCCACGAAGCCCTGCCGGGCCACTACTACCAGTTCATGGCCCTCAAGAAGTGCCCCTCGTTGATTCGAGCCCTCTTCGGGCCCGGGTCCAACTCCGAGGGTTGGGCGCACTACTGCGAGCAGATGATGGTGGAGCAGGGGTACGGGGCCCCCGACCACCGCTACCGCCTGGCCCAGCTCAACCTGGCTCTGCAGCGCATCTGCCGCTATCTGGCGGGGATCGGCCTGCACACGCGCGGCATGTCCTACGAGGACGCGGTGGCGCTCTTCCAGAGGCAAGGCTACATGGCGCCGGTCAACGCCGAGCGCGAGGCGCGCCGCGGCACCTCGGACCCGACTTATCTGGTCTATACGCTAGGAAAGTGGGAGATCCTCGACCTGCGCGACGAGGTGAAGCGCCGTGAGGGCGCCAAGTTCGACCTCAAGGCGTTCCACGATCGCTTCCTTACCTATGGGCGCGCCCCGGTGCCGCTCATCCGCGAGGACTGGCTGGGCGGGGAAGCCGCCACCATGCCCTGAGCGGGCCCATTCTGATTTCAGGACGAGCGCTCTGGAAAGAAGTTTCGCTCGTCCGGTGATTCCATCAAGGAACTTGATTCCGCAAACGCTTCGGCGTGCGTAGAATTAAAGCAGGAGAGAAGCTCGCTTCGAGACGGTCTCGACGCCCCTTTCGAGCTTCCGCCGCGGGCGGCGGCGACATCATGAGCGCGGTTCTGCCGAGACATCGAAGGCCCTGGGGAGGTCAGCCGTGGGGCAATCCCCGAAGGGCCGGAGCCTATCTTGCCGTCGGGCTGATTGCGGCCGGGCTGGCCGCCAACGAGTGGCACACCGCCTTTCTCCAGTCCCGTCTCTTCCCTCTGCTCGCTTCCAAGCTCACCTGGCAGGTGGGTCCGGGCGAGAGCCCGTCGATTCGCTTTCCCCAAAGCGGCCCCTTCGACGTGTCGCGCGGCTATTCGCGCATCCCCGATTTCGGCGCGCGGCTGCGCGAGCGCGATTACCGGCTGGTCGAGCAGGCGCGCTTCTCCAAGCCGCTCGTCTTCATGAGCAAGCTCGGCATCTCGCCGCCGGCCGAGGAGCGGGCGACGGCCGGACTCGTCATTCTCGACGCCAACGGCGAGAAGATCTACGACGCGACCTCGCGCATCCACACGTTCGCCCGCTACGAGGACATTCCGCCCATCGTGGTGCAGTCCCTGCTCGCGATGGAGGACCAGCATCTCCACCTCACCTCGGACGATCTCAATCCCGCGGTCGACTGGGGCCGTCTGGGACGCGCCACGATCTTCGACGGCGCTTCCAAGCTGGGGCTACCGGTCGCCTTCCAGGGCGGCAGCACGCTCGCCATCCAGATCGAGAAGTATCGCCACTCCGCTGGAGGACGCACCACTTCGATCACCGACAAGCTCAAGCAAGTGGCGGACGCGAGCCTGCGCGCCTACCACGGTGGTGACGACGTGCGCGACGTGCAGCGCCGGCTAGTGCTCGACTACATCAACACCGTGCCGCTCGGCGGAGCGCCCAACTACGGCGAGGTGCACGGCATCGGCGAGGGGCTCAAGGCCTGGTTCGGTCTCGATCCCGATTCGGTGTTCGCGGTGCTGCGCGATCCTGCCAATCCGCGCGCCGAGGCGCGCGCGCTCAAGCCCGTGCTGGCGCTGCTCTGCGGCGTGCGCGCCCCGACGCGCATGCTCGGCCAGAGCCTGCCCGAGCTCGTGCGGCGCGAGTCGTTCTACGAGAAGCGCTTGGTGCGGCTCGGCGTCATCGACCGTTGGATGGGCTATCGCCTGGCCAACCTGCCCATCCACATGGTGGTTTCCCCGCCCGTCACCGTGGCCGAGTTCGACCGCCGCCGCGCCGTGGACGCCACGCGCCGCGATCTCCTCCAGCTCCTGGGCATGAAGTCGCTCTCCGATCTCGATCATCTCGATCTCGAGGTGAGCACGAGCTTCGACAATCATCTTCAGAGCCAGACCTCCAACCTGTTCCGCGATCTGCGCGACTCGGCATACGTGCGCGCGCAGGGGCTCATGGGCGACAAGCTGCTCGCCACCGGCGATCCCTCCCAGGTCACGTATTCGCTCCTCTTGTTCGAGCGGCGCCCCGAGGGCGACGTGACGCGCGTGCGCGCCGACAATCTGAATCAGCCCTTCGATCCCAACACCGGCATGCGCATGGAGCTGGGCAGCACGGCCAAGATGCGCACGCTGGCGGATTATCTGGAGACCGTGGAGAAGATTCGCGGCGAGGTGCTGCGCGCCGATTCGGCCGGCGTGACGCTGTCGCCGCGTGGCGCGGACCCGATCACGGCCTGGGTGGACGAGGAGCTGGCGCGTGAGCCGGACATGCCGCTCGACACGCTGCTCGCGCACGCGCTCGACCGCACCTACAGCGCGAACCCGGGCGAGGTGTTCTTCACCGGCGGCGGCTTGCACACGTTCCACAATTACGAGACCAGCGAGAACGGGCAGCGCTTCACGGTGTCCGAGGCTTTCGTGCACTCGACCAACCTCGTGTTCGTGCGCCTCATGCGCGACCTCGTGCGCTACCGCGAGGCGCGGCTCCCGTACAGCGTCGCCGACGTGATCGACAATCCGTCGGACACGCTGCGCACGCGCATGCTGGCCGAGGCCGCGGACGAAGAAGCCCTCGTGTACCTGCGCCGCGCCTATGAATCGCTGCGCGACGTGCCGCCGGCCGACATTCCGTATCGCCTGCTCGGGCGCGGGGCTTCGGCGCGTAAGCTCGCGATTCTCTACGACGCGTGGCACCGCGGTGCGCGGGCCGACTCCTTGGACGATTGGCTGCGCGCGCACGATTACGCGCTTCCATACGCGGATGTGCTCAAGCTCACCAGCGCCTATGCCAAGCCCGATCTGAGCTGGCTCGATTACGCCTATCTGCTCAACCTGCACCCGCTCGAGCTGTGGTGCGCGGGAGCGCTCGACAAGGACTCGCTCGCCACCTGGGACAGCCTCGTGTCGGGCAGCGCTCAGGTCCGCGCCGAGTGCCAGAGCTGGCTCTTCGAGCAGAAGCACCGCGGCGCTCAGGCGCTCCGCCTGCGCATCCGGATCGAGCGCGACGCCTTCGCCGCCATGACGCAGGACTGGCGCCGGCTCGGCTTCCCGTTCGCCCATCTCGTGCCTTCGTACGCGACGGCCATCGGCTCCTCGGCTGACCGGCCGGAAGCGCTCGCCGATCTCATGGGCATCATCGTCAATGGCGGCGTGCGCAAGCGGGTCGGGCTCGTGCAGAGCCTGCGCTTCGGGCCCGGGACGCCTTACGAGACGGCATTCGAGATCGGAGCGCCCGCGGGCCAGCGCGTGATGTCCGAGCCGGTGGCGCGCGCGCTGCGCACCACCATGATCGGTGTGGTGGAGCGGGGGACGGCCCGGCGCGTCGACAACGCCTTCGCACAGGCCGGGGTCGATACGCTGGTGGTGGGCGGAAAGACCGGCTCGGGCGACAACCGTATCCAGGCGGTCGACCGCTGGGGCGACCGCACCAGCTCGCGGGCCACGAACCGTACCGCGACGTTCGTCTTCTACATCGGCGATCGCTTCTATGGAGTGGTGACCGCGCTCGTCCTGGGCCCGCGCGCCGACCGCTACGAGTTCACGAGCGCGCTTCCGGTCGAGGTGCTGCGACGCATGGCGCCCGACATCATGCCGCTCTTCGCTCCCGCGAAGGCGGCTCCCAACCAGACGGCGGCAGCCCCCTCGTCACCGGTTCAACCGGCCAGCGCTGCGGCCGCTCCGGCGGGGATGAACGCCGGCCCCGGCGCCCCACGCGTGCCCACGGCGGTGAGTGGACTCTAAACCCCTCTAGACCGGGCCGCCCTTGGCCGGCGCCGACTCCTTCACCAGGCTCATGGCGACCAATCCCATGAGGGCGGCTCCCGTCCAGTAGTATGCCGGCGCCAGCGGGTTCTTCGTGTAGGTGAGCAGGAGCTTGATCACGAATTGGGTCGAGCCGCCAAAGATCGAGATGGCAAAGGCGTAGATGGTGGCGACCGCACCCGAGCGAATGTGGGGTGGCAATGACTCGGTGATGGTGACGATCACCGGCACCGAGGCCAGGGAGGCGAAGGCGACCATGACCGCTTCCGCTCCGTAGAGCGCGGTGGTGGTTGCGTGGTGCGAGATCACCCAGAAGCACGGGAGGATCGAGCACACGAGAAGAACGGCCGGCACGAGCATCACCGGCTTGCGGCCGAAGCGGTCCGAGAGGTAGCCGCTCGTGGTCTCGAACACGATCGATACGGCCCCGTTCAGAATGAGGAGGCTGAACCCGAGAGTCGCCGGCAGGCCCAAGGTATCGATCGCGTACGTCGTCATGTAGTTGAGGGTGTAGCTGCCGATGGTGCCCGCGGTCAGCATCATGAGGCCAAGCACCACGATCCTGAGGTGCGGATTGCGTCGCGGCTCCACAGGCGGCGGAGGGGCTGACCCACTCGCGAAGGTTTCGGGCAGGGATTGGCGCACCCAGAGACCGAACGGCACCGCCGTGGCTCCGATGAGCATGGCGACGCGCCATCCCCAAGCGCTCAGCTGGTCTGTCGTCAGCTTGGCCGCCAAGTACGTGGCAATGATGCCCGCGATCAGCACGGCCCCGTCCTGGGTCGCATACTGCATCGACAAGTAGAGTCCCCGCCGGCGCGTGGGGGCTGCCTCGGCCATGTAGGCCGTCGTCGGGCCGACTTCGCCACCCAAGGCGAAGCCCTGGAGCAAGCGGAAGAAAAGAACCAGAGCCGGCGCCAAGATGCCGATCTTGGCGTACGGCGGCGTGAGCGCCAGGCCCACGATGGCCACGCCCATGAGCGTGAACGAGAGCACCATCGCCGGCTTGCGGCCGACCCTGTCGCCCAGGCCGCCGATGACGATGGCGCCCACCGGCCGCGTCAGGAATCCGGCGCCAAACGTCGCCAGCGTCTTGAGTAGCGAATTCCCGCCCGGGAAGAAGTTCGGCGCGATGTAGACGGCGAAGAAGGAGAAGGTGAGGAAGTCGTAGAACTCGAGTCCGTTGCCGATGAACACGGCGACCACGTGCCGCAGTGGAATGCGCTTCTCGGCGTGAGCCGCCTCCGTTGGCACCGCGCTCATGCGCGACCTCCTATTTCAACGTGACGTGCGCGCTGTACAGGATCGCATCGGACTCCACCAGCACCGTGTCGGTCGTGGTCTCGACCGCGAGCGAACGCTGGCCCACGGTGACCGAGTCGGAAACACCGGCAGGGATCACGAACGGCTTCAGGTTGCCGAGCGGAAGCTTGACGCTGAAGCCCTTCTCCTGGACGACATTGGTGAGGATGTTCGGAACATTGACCTTTTCCAGCACGTAGCCGCAGAGCCCGGTGTACTGCGCCAGCAGCGAATCGATCGACGCCCACGAAGCCTTGGACGGCTTGACGCGAATCTGGACGCGCGTCTCGGGGAAGCGCGGCGTGCACACCACCTGCTTGCCCTTCATGGCCAGATCGAGAGACCCGGCCACGAGGTAAGAGGCGGGAATCACGTTGCCGCTCACCGTCTTGGTGACGTCGAGATCGCCGCACGCCATGCCGGCGACATTCTTTCCGTCCCATACGAAGTGGATCTGGGCGCGCCCCGTGCCCTGGTTCACCTCGACCGGCAGGCGAGCCTGGATGCCCGTGCTGCGGAAGGTCAATGTCGGCTTCTGGGGCTGGAGCTTGCCGATGATCTGCTGGATGTTCACGTCGACCGTGAAATCGCCGATCTTCACCACCTTCTTGACCGACTTCTTCACGTGGGCCTTGATGCCGGCAAGCCGCAGAGTCACATGGCTCGCCACGTCGTCGAACACGCGCTCCACCAGGTCGCGGATGAACTGGGTGGGCACGCTGAGCACCACATCCCCCTGCGGCAGGCGCTGAATGCGCGGGTCGGCGGCGACGATCGCCGCGGCTCGCGCGCGCAGTGAGTCCTGCTCGGTTTGCAGGCGCCGGAGCTCGGCGTCCCAAGCCTTCGTCTCTTGGGCCGAGGGCGGGCGGGAGCAACCGGCGAGGACGAGAGCAAAGGCCGTGGCGAGCCCGGCGATGATTTGACGCGCGCGGCTCATGACTTGCCTCCGCGCTTCTTCTTCCCGAGCCGCACTCCGAGACCGCCCTCGCCGCCCGAGATCTCGCCCACCTTGGCGTCGAGGGTCACCCACAGTTTCTGACGCGCGGCGATGACGCGCTCGACCGAGAGATCGATGGGGATCACGAGCGAATCCAGCTGCAGGGCGCCCGAGGTCACCGCGGGAATGCGGATCTTTTGGGTGAGCGCGACCGGCACCTGGAGGTCGGGCAGCTGATCCTTCAGAAGTCCCTTGCCCTTGGAAGCGAGAAACTTCTTGCCGCCGCTTCCCAGCACGGCGTCGAGCATTCCCGCCTGGAGGATCTCGAGGTCGTCGATGGCGATGCGGATCTTGAGCAGGTGCGTGATCGGGTCGATCGAGACGGCGCCCAGGCCGCCGTGCACGCGCACGCGGCTCAGCCGATCGGGCGTCTTGTTGCGGAAGGCGACGCCCTCGAGCTCGATGACGCCGTACTTGTCGCGGAAGCGCACGTCGGCTTTTTCGAGACGGATGGTGAACTTGTCGCCGAGCGGGCGCTGGATGGGCAGCTCGCTGCGCAGGAGATCGCCGGCGATCTTTTCGTCGACCCCGACCAGGAAGCGATCGGCCGGGACGATCGAACCCTTTGTGGCCTCTTCGATGAGCTCGCGAATGCCCTGATTCTGCCGCTCGAGGAGGGCCCGGCGGCCCAGGTACTCCGTTTCCCTTTCGGAAGGGGCGCAACCGGAGAGGACCGCGGCCGACAGCACGACACTCGAAAGCAGAAGTTTGCGAACCGCGATCATCGCGTCAGGGATCTCCCATGCTCGGCCCGGCGAAAGTGGCCCCGACCTTAAGCGACTCGACCCCCGGGGCGCCAGAGGAACGGTGCGGTTTGTTCGCGCAGGCGATGCTGATAAGCTGCCAAGCCGAATCCGGGAGTGTCTTTCTCGAGGGAGCGACCTTGGCCCCAAGTCGTGCTCGCCCGAAGCTTGCCGCGCTCTGTGGCGCGGCCGGGCTCCTTCTGATCTTCAGCGCCGTCCTCATCGGCTACACGCGCCGCTCGCTGTTCGACGAGCGCGCGTTCGCCGACCGAATCTCGGCGAGCTTCGAGAATCCGAGCGTCTCCGAGTTCGCGGCCACTCAGCTCGCCGACGCCGTGATCGCGGCCAAGCCCGATCTCGTCGGCGTGCGCCCGGTGCTCATCGGCGTGAGCCGGAGCGTCGTGAGCTCGGCGGCGTTTCGCGCCGCCGTCCGGCGCAGCGCCCGCATCCTCCATCGCTCGATCAGCTCCGGCCAGGCAAGGGACATCGTTCTCACCGTCAAGGATGCCGGCGACGTGCTCGAGAGCGCGGTCGCGAGCCAGCCCGGACTGGCCCAGAAGATTCCTCCCCGGCTCACGGCGGCGATCGGTCGCTTGCAATCGCTGCCCGGGGGCGACCGCGCGGCCATGCTCGTGCGCTTTGCCCATCGCGTGCGCGTGCTGGCGTGGACTCTCCTGGTGCTCGGCGTCGGGCTGGCGGCGGCGTGCGTATGGCTCTCCAACGACAAGCGGCGCACCATCGTGCGTCTGGGGATCGGTCTCTCCGTCCTGGCCCTCGTGCTCGCGATCGCGGCGAAGTTCGGCGGCAATCTTGCCGCGCTCTCCGTGCGTGACAAGGATCTGGGGCCGGTGATCGGCGGGCTTTCGGGCGCCTTTCTGAGCGGGCTCTGGATCTGGGCCATGGCTCTGGGGCTGACCGGCTTGGTGCTCGCCGCGGCGTCGGCCTCCCTGCTCGAGCGCGTGGCGATCCGTGAGTGGAGTGAGGCGGTGAGCGGCTGGTTCTTCCACCCGCAGGCGCAGATGCGCGAGCGGCTCCTGCGCGGCGTCCTCGGGTTTGGCATTGGGGCCGCGATGCTGCTGTGGCCCATTCCCGCGCTCACCGTCCTCGCTTGGATCGGCGGTCTCGTGGTCGCCTTCCTCGGACTCCGGGAGGCGTTCGTCGCAGCGCTCCATTTCTTGCCACAGATCGAGCCGCGGGGCGGCGCCAAGGGCGCGGCCGGCTCGCGCGCTCGCCACGGATGGGCCATCGCCTTCGTCGGCGCGCTGGCTCTTGCGCTGATCGCGGGGACTGCGTGGCTCGTGCTGCGCTCACCCGACAAACCGGCGGTGCCGGATGCCGTGACGGCCTACAACGGATCGGTCGGGCTGGGCGAGCGCAGGCTCGACGAGGTCATCTTTCCGACCACGCACAATTCGATGGGCGGCGCCGACGTGCCCGGCTGGATGTTCCCCAATCAGAGCGCCGGCATCGAAGAACAGTTGCAGGACGGCATTCGCGGTTTCCTGGTCGACATCCACTACGCCTGTCCCGCCGGCCAGTACGTGAAGACGCAGATCGACAGCGCGTCCTCTTCCATGACCAAGTACGAGGAGGCGGTGGGCAAGGACGCGGTCGAGGCGGCGCTGCGCATTCGCAATCGTCTGACCGGAGTCGAGACCGGGAAGGTCGACGTTTACATGGCGCACGGCTTCGCCGAGCTGGGCGCCGCGAAGTTCACCGACGCGCTCACCGAGATGCACGATTTCCTGGTGGCCAATCCCGGCGAAGTGCTGGTCATGATCATCCAGGACGAGGGCGTCGACGCGCACGACATCGAGCGCTGCTTTCAGGAGAGCGGCTTGATCGAATTCGTTTACCGCGGCCCGTTCCAGCAGCCGTGGCCGACCTTGCGCGAGATGGTGGACACGGACCAGCGCGTCGTCGTCATGACCGAAAACCTGCGCCAGGGGATTCCCTGGGTGCATTGGGCCTTCGATGTCGTGCAGGAGACGCCGTACACGTTCCATCACCCTGCCGATTTCTCGAACGCGCCCAACCGCGGCGGTACCGGCGGATCGCTCTATCTCATGAACCACTGGATCGAGTCGACGCCGATGCCCAAGCCCAGCAACGCCGACACGGTGAACGCGCACGACTTCCTGCTCAACCGCATCCTCGCGTTCGAGAAGCTGCGCGGCCACGTGCCCAATCTGGTGGCCGTCGATTTCTACCGCGAGGGCGACTTGATCGCCGTGGCGCGTCAGCTGAACGAGGAGCCGGTGGCGGAAGTGCCGCCGCCCGCGACAGGAAAGAAGGGACGCTCGTAGCAGCACGTCGTTTTCAGGGGGGATTCACCCACACGGAGGGACACAGGATGTCAGGTCGCCCAATTCTCACCGCACTCGCGTTGGTCGCCATGTTCCAGGCCGGATGTCAGAGCGCTTCGCAGAACACGAGCACGAGCACGACAGCCAATGCCGCTGCCGAAACGAACAAGGCGGCGGTTCGTCACTTCATGGACAAAGCCCTCGCGGGCGGCGATACGACGATCGTCGACTCGATGCTCGCCGAGAATTTCGTCGAGCACCAGGTGTTCCCCGGCAATGCGCCGGATCGAAACGGCGTCAAGGCGTTCATCGTGCAGTGGCACGCGGCCTTCCCCGATCTCAAGGTCGACATCCACGACATGGCGGCCGACAGCAACGAAGTGTGGGTCTACAGCACGATGTCGGGCACCATGACGGGGCCCCTGATGGGCATGAAGCCGACAGGCAAGTCGTTCCAGAGCGAAGGCTTCGATCTCATCCGCTTCGAAGACGGCAAGGTGGTCGAGCACTGGGGCGCGATGGACAACGGCGCCATGATGGAGCAACTCGGAGTCTCGATGCCTGCGGCGCCGGGAAGCAAGCCCGCGAAGCGCGGATGACGTGACACGGCGCCGGACCTGTCGTCCGGCGCCGTGTCCGGGGCGACGTTCTTGCGCTGACCTCGCTCAGGCGAGCACGCTCTCGACCACACTTACCGGAGAGGCCGTGGGAACGACGCGCGTGAGCTTGAGCCCCGCCTTCGCGAGCAGCTCGCCATAGCCCTTCTCGGTGCGCTCCATGCCGCCGGGCCCGACCAGCATCATGAGATCGAGCATCTTGCCGGGGTGCGGCGTGTCGCCCTCCGGAAGCACCATCTCGACCAGCAGCAGGCGCGACTTGGGTCCCATGGCGCGCTTGCAGTTGGCGAGGATGGTGAGGCACTGCTCCTCGCTCCAGTCATGAATGATGTGCGAGAGCAGGTAGGCGTCGCCGCCCGACGGCACGTTGTCGAAAAAGCTGCCCGCCTGGATCTGAATGCGGTCCGCCACACCGCTCATCTTGAGGAACGCGGGGGCGTCACGCACCACGTGCGGGAGGTCGTAGAGGATGCCGCGTGGCGTCGGGTAACGCTGCAGGATCGTGGCCAGCAGATGCCCGGTCGCGCCGCCGACGTCGATCAAGGTGCCCACGCTCGAAAAGTCGTAAGCCGCCGCCACGGCGGCGGGCTCCATGCCGTGAAAGCACACCATGGTGTCGCTGAAGCGGGAGGCTTCCTCGGGATTCTTGGCGAGGAAGTCGAAGATGGGCATGCCGAGCGTCTTCACGAAGCCGCTCTCCCCGGTGCGCACCGAATGCTCGAGCTCGCCGAAGCCGCGGTGCCACCAATCGCTGGCCACCGTGAGCACGGCGTTCTTCGTGCGCTCGGGTGCGTCGCTCTTGAGTGAAGCCCCGATGGGCGTGAGCGCAAATCGATGCTGCGCATCCTCGGTGAGCACGCCCAGGTTGGAGAGCGTACGCATGAAGCGATAGAGAGAGGGAGCGTGCGTGCCGGTTGGCTCCGCGAGCTCGTCGGCCGACCGAGGGCCGCCGGCGAGCCGGTCGGCGAGGTTCAGCTTGGCGGCAAGATAGACGATGCGCGACACCCAATGCGCCATCGCCATCTGGACCATTTGCGCATGCGGGGGAGCGGCTTCGGCGACGGAACTCTGGACATCGGACATCGTGACCTCCGGGTGAGTGATTCAAGAAAGGAAAGACAGCAACGTCCCGCATTGCGCCCAGTCGTGTCAACGACGGCGACGCGCCGGCATTCCGAGCGCCCCGGAGGAGTGCTAGCATCGCGAGCCCACGTGCGTCACGTGGGAAAGGGGGGCCTATGAAGACCGCACTCCGAATCGCTCTTCTCGCCGCGTGCGTGGCGTTGTTTGCAGGACAGGCGCAGGCCCAGACCAAAGGAGCGGCCGAGATCGGGTTCGACTTCGGGATCAATTACGGCATCACCGACTCGCAAGACACGCCATTCGGAACCGTCGACACCGACAACATCACGAGCGTCGGCGTCCCCGCATCCGACTTCGGAGCCTTGCTGCAGAACGTCCGGGTCGGATGCTACGTGACGAAAACCTCGGAGATCGAAACCGCCTTTGGCCTGTCACTCGTGGATGTCGGAGGGGACAGCTTCTGGCAGCTCGGGCTGGGAGTCGACTACATGCACAACTTCGCTTCGCACCGGTCGCGGCCTTTCGTGCGCGTGGGGCCGACCGTGAGTATTCTCCATTCCGGCGACACCACCGATTCGCAGGTCGGCGTGGGAGCGGGGGGCGGAGTGCGCACGCCGATCGCCGACCGGCTCGATCTGCGCTTCGAGGGCGGTTTCAATCGCGTGTTCGAGACCGACGACCGGGTGGGGCGGTGGGACTTGCTCTTCTCCATCGGGATCTCGTTCTTCTCGAAGTAGGAGGATCATCTTGTCGGTTGAGATCGGACGGGTCGAGGCGATCTATCGCTATCCCGTGAAGTCCATGCGCGGCGAGCCGCTGGAGGCCGCCGCCTTGGGCTGGCATGGTCTGAAAGGCGACCGGCGCCTGGCATTCTTGAGGCTTGACGGATCTGGCGGATTCCCCTGGCTGAACGCGAGCAAGCTGCCCGACCTCGTGCGCTTCACGCCGATCGGACGCGATGGCGATGAATTGCCCACGCGGATCCGGACTCCCGAAGGTGAGGAGATGGATACGTTCGGCGAGCCGCTGGCCGCGGATGTCGGTCGCCGGTTCGGCGGTCCGGTCAAGATGATGCACTTGAAGGATGGCATCTTCGACGACGCGAGCCTCTCTGTGATCACCAACGAGACGGTGAACGAAGTTTGCAGTCTGGCGAGTCAGCACCCCGAGGTGCGGCGCTTTCGGCCCAACCTCGTGATCCGGCCCACGCGCGCCGTCCCGTTCGTCGAGGACGAGTGGCTCGGCGGCACGCTGGTCTTCGGGGAGGAGGCCGACGCGCCCGCCATCAGCGCCACGATCCACGACCTTCGCTGTGTGATGGTGAACATCGACCCGGATTCGGGAAGCACCAAGTCCGATGTGCTCAAGGCCGCGGCTCGCGCCAACCGCGCCAACGCGGGTATCTACGCCACGGTCACGCGCATCGGGCTCGTGGGGGTGGGCCAAAAGGTCTTCCTACAGAAGTGAGAGTGACTTGACCCTCTAGAAATAGGGGTCAACCCGTCTTGAAACGGGTACGCCTAGTAAAACGCTTCGCAATCAAGCATGCGCTGGCGCATATCGAGCATGCGCTGGCGCATGTCAGTCGAGCACGAGGATCCGAGCCAGGGCGCGCTGCTCGCCTTGTGACACGCGCGCGAAATAGAGACCGCTCGTGAGGGGCGGCCCCTGGAGCGTGACCTCGTGTCGACCCGACGCGGGGAACGCAAGAGTTCGCGAGGAGACGAGGCGCCCGCCGAGATCGAACAGCTCCACGAGCACCGGATGCGTGTCGGCCAGGGAGAGCTGCAGCTTGACGAGGCCGCCACGCGCGGGATTGGGAATCGCAGCCGCGGTGACAAAGCCGTTCGCACCGCGCGGGATGGCATCCGTGGTCGTCCCCACCTCCACCGAAACCGCATCGATGGCCCACGATTCGTCCAGGCCTCCTTGCCACTGGCTGGCGGCGGGGCCCGAGGTCGCTCCGATGGTCCACGCGACGATGAGCGAATCGGCGGTGTGGGGAATGTTCTGCAGGGCCGGTTCCATGCCGAGGTCGTAGGCCCGGTCCCGGTTGAAATAGCAGCAACCATTGAAACCCAGATCGGTGCCCATGCTGAGAATCGCCCCGGGGGGCGCAGGGAAGTAGTCGGTGGTGTCGCCCAAGGCGAGCTGGAACCAGTGATTGAACTTCATCGAGCCGTCGACGGACACCTGCATGAGCTCCGTGCCATCCCACGAATCGATGATGCCGAGGAGGAACTTCACGCTCACCTGGTCGTGTGGCGGCAGATGACGGAGCGTGAGCGTAGTGGGGAACACCGACGCGCTGGCATAGCGAAGGAACTTCCCGGCGAACTGCCTTCCCGCCGAACCGAGCCCGGCATATCCCTGCACGTCCTCGATTCCGGCGCCGGGCGCCGAGAACTCCGCCGGAAGCGCGCCGGAGAAATCCGTCGAAAAGAGCACGGTGGCCCCAGCCTTGCCCGCGACGGCCACCGAGAGGAGCGCGGTCGCGAGCAGCAGCACGGCGATCGGACGAGACAGAGTCATGCGGCCTCCACGGGGTGGTGCCGGAAGAGTCCGGCCCGCTCCATTAGGCGTATTTCCTTCGGCCATTGGCTCATGGCCCTCCTGGTCTGGCTCCCCAGGAGCGCGCTACCATCCTGCGTCCCTTCACTTCACCCGGCTCCAGGAGGTCCGCGATGTTCCAGAAAATCGACTACATCATGGTCAATGTGACCGACATGACGCGCTCGGTCGCGTTCTACCGCGACACGCTGGGGCTTCCGCTCAAGTTCGAGTCGCCAGGCTGGAGCGAGTTCGACACGGGCGCATCCACCCTGGCGCTGCACGCCGTGTCCTCACGCGGGGCGGCTGACGGCGGGGGCGAGCCCAAGGGGGGAACGTGCACCCTCGGCTTCTCGGTCAGCGATCTCGATGCGACCTACAGCCAGCTCAAGGACCGTGGGGCGCGCTTCGTGGTAACACCGAAGGACCAGGTCAACGAGGGTATCCGCCTGGCCGTGTGCTTGGATCCGGATGGGCTCGCCGTTTCTTTCGCGCAGCCTCTCCCGAAGTGATTCGTCCTATCGCACGTTGGGGATGCGAACGATGCTGCCTTTGGCCTGCGGGTCGTTGGGGTCCTTCACGACCGTGACGTAGAGATCCTTTTCGCCAGGACCAAACGCGATGTTGGTGGTGCCGTCGCCCGCCGCGATCGGGAAGACGTGCAGGAGCTTGCCTTCCGGAGAGAGCTTGAGGATCTTTCCACCGAACCACTGGGCCACGTAGATGTCACCCTCGTGGTCGAGCTTCATGCTGTCCGGACCGAGCCACCATGAATTGTTCTTGTTCGGGACCAGGAGATTGAGAAGCGCGAAATTCGAACGCTGGCCGAGGGAGCCATCAGGATTGATCGAGAACTTGAGGATGCAATTGCCCACGGTCTCGCTCACGTAGAGCGTCTTCTGGTCGGGCGAAACCCCGATGCCATTGGCGTAGTTGAGATCGTTCGCCACCTCGACCCACTTTCCACTTCCCGGCGCCATGTACTCGATCTTGCCGGCGACCGCGGTAGGCAGTTCATGGTACGGGCCGAAGACGGTGGCGTAGGCGCCGCCGTCCGGCGTGACCACAATGTCGTTGATGCCTCCCGTAAATAGGTTGCCCTTGTCGTCGCGATCCCAGCGATGCAGCTGCTTTCCGGCCGTGTCGAGCTCGAGGATCGCGCCATGTTCGTCGGTGCATGCGAGCAGGAAGGTCTTTCCGCGGGTGAGCGCGAGACCGTTGTGGCTGCATCCGGGCAATGAATTCAATACCGTGGTCTTCTTGCCATCCCATTGGGAGAGCGAGCCCGTGGTCCAGGCCACGTAGTAGAGGGTGCCGTCGATGAAGAGGGGTCCTTCGGGGCCGAGAACGTCGGGCACCACCGTGACTTCCTGGGCCTGGGCGCTGCCCGCGACGAGCGCGACCGCGAGCGCGAATGCCGAACCAACGAGTTTCATGGCGAGCCTCTCTTACTTCGATATTAGGCGCCGAGGGACCCTAGCCGATCCGGAGAGAGGGGTCTACTCGGGGCAGCGTTCTTGGATTGTTGGATCGCCACGGCATGGGGCTGTGATACTTCCCGCCTTCGCCCGTATCTTCCTACGCATGGACTCCCGGACCGTTCTCGCCCGCTGGATCCCGTGGGCCGCCTCCGAGCGATCGGAGATGGACTGGGGCGCCGTGTACGAGGAGCAGCTTCCGCGCGTGCTCGACTTCTTTCGCTACCGGGTGGGAAGCCGAGCCGACGCGGAGGATCTCGCCTCGATCACTTTCGAGAAGGCGTGGCGGACGCGCGATCGTTATCGCAGCGACCGCGCCGCCGCCGGCACCTGGCTTCTGGCGATCGCCCGCAATGTCGCCATCGACCACTACCGGTCGCGAAGTCTGCGCGAGACCGCGCCCCTCGAGGCGGCGCGGGAGATCGCCGGCGGGGAAACGCCGGAAGAGAGCTTCGCCAAGCGCGCGGACTCCGATCGCCTGGCCTGCCTCCTCGAGAGCTTGGCCGAACGTGAACGGGAGCTGGTCTCGCTCAAGTATGGCGCCCGGCTCACCAACCGCGAGATCGCCCGGGTGACCGGGCTCTCCGAGACGAACGTGGGCAGCATCCTGCACCGCACGGTGAAGGCGTTGCGTGCCCGCTGGGACGAGGGAACAGCGCGATGAACGACGATCGTTTCATGAACTCGCTGCAGGAGCCGCCGAATCCGGATTTCTCCCGCGATCTGGGTGCGCGTTTGCGGCGCATCGAGCGCGAGACCGCCGTGGAGGGTCGCCCGCCGCGGGCCGCCCTGGCGCCGCGACTGATCCTGACCTTCGCGGCCATCGTGGCCGTGGTCGCCGCGTTCCTGTTCCCGGGCGTGCGCGCCTCGGCGCAGGCGTTCCTCAATCTCTTTCGCGTGCAGAACTTCGTGGCCATCCGGATCGATGCGAATCGGCTCGACCAGCTTTCGGATTCGAAGCTCGATCTGCAGCGTGTGTTCAACGAGCACCGCGAAATGCTTCTCGATCCCGGCCCTCCGAAGCCTCTCGCCTCGGTGGCCGAGGCGGCCGCGGCGAGCGGGCAGACCGTGCGCGTGCCCACGATCCTCCCGGGCCGCATGGCGGCCGACACCGTCTGGCTCCAGGGCGAAGCCCGCATGCGCATGACCGCCGACGCCAAGCGCGTGCGCGACGCCATGGACCTCATGGGGGTGCGCGATCTGCCGGTGCCGGCGGGGCTCGATGGCGCCGTGCTCGAGGTGCACACCTTCCCCATGGTGCGGCAGACGTTCGTGAGCGGCGGGCTGCACGCTTTTCTCTTGCAGAGCCGAAGCCCAGAGCTTTCACTGCCGGCAACCCTCCAGATCGCCGATCTGGGCGAGATCGCGCTCCGCATGCTGGGCATGAGCCCGAGCGAGGCGCACGCGGCGGCCGCGCGCATCGACTGGCGCAGCACGATGCTCGTGCCGGTGCCGGCCGACGCCGGCTCGTTCCGGGAGGTCACGGTGCAGGGCCAAAAGGGCCTCCTCGTGACCCGCGCCGAGCGTGACGACGGCAAGGGCCACAAGCGCTCGCCGGGCGTCGTCGTGTTGTGGAGCGACGGGCAGAACGTGTACGCCGCGGGCGGCAACATCGCTTCCGACGACGTGCTCGCGATGGCCGAATCCGCGCGGTAAGAGGAAGCCAGGCCGATCAACGACACTCCGGTCATCGAAACTCGCGGGCTTCGCAAGTGGTACGGCGACAAGCTCGCGGTCGCCGACCTCTCTCTGCGCGTGGCGCGGGGAGAGGTGTTCGGCTTTCTCGGGCCCAACGGCGCGGGCAAGACGACCTCGCTCAAGATGCTGCTCGGGCTGGTGCCGCCTTCAGGCGGTGAGGCGCGTCTGCTCGGCGCGCCGATCGGTGATCGCGCGGCGCGCGCCCGCGTTGGATTCCTGCCCGAGCACTTCCGGTTTCACGATTGGCTCACCGGGCGCGAGTTCCTGCGCCTCCACGGCCATCTCTACGGCATGAGGGGCAGCGCCCTCGAGCGGCGCATGGACGAGCTGCTCGACCGCGTGGACCTGCACGACGCCGCCTCGCGCCGTGTCGGCGGCTACAGCAAGGGCATGCTCCAGCGCATCGGCATCGCGCAGGCGTTGCTCAACGATCCGGCCGTCGTGTTTCTCGACGAGCCCACCTCGGGTCTCGATCCCCTCGGGCGCCTCCTGGTGCGCGACCTGATCGCCGATCTGCGCGCGCGCGGCACGAGCGTGTTCTTGAATTCCCACTTGCTCGGCGAGGTGGAAGCGACCTGCGACCGCGTCGTGTTCCTCAAGCAGGGGCGCACGGTGCAGGAGCTGGCGCTGCGCGGGGTTCCCGAAACGCTCGAGGTCGTGGTGCGCGTCGAGGGCCTTGCGCCCGCGGACGAGGCAGGCCTGGCCGCGTTCGGAACCCTGGTGGCCGACGCGCTCGAGCCCGAGTCGGAGGCCGCGCTTCTCGGCGCCGGCCGGCGCCTGAGGCTGCGCGTGGATTCCGAGGATCGGCTGCCCGCGCTCGCCGCGTGGCTCATCGGCCGGGGTGCTGCGCTCTACGAGATGCGCGCCGCCCGGCGCTCGCTGGAATCGATGTTCCTCGAGGTCATGGGCGGCGACCAGCGCCCGGGATGATGCCCATGAGCCCGATCCTCGTCATCGCGCGACTCACCGTGCACGAGGCCGTCCGCCGCCGCGTGCTGGTCGCCGGCCTCATCGGCGGCGCGGCATTCCTCGCTCTCTACGCCACCGGATTCCATTTCATGGCGAAGGACGCGCAGGCCCACGTCACCAACCCGATGCAGCGCAACCTTCTCTTCAACCTGTTCACGCTGATGGGCCTCTACGCCGCGAACTTCCTGAGCGCGATGGCCGCCGTCCTCTTGCCGCTCGACTCGCTCCCCGGCGAGATCGCGTCGGGCGTGGTGCAGACCGTGGCGTCGAAGCCCGTGCGACGCGCCGACATCGTGCTCGGCAAATGGCTCGGCTACCTGGTCGTAGTGCTCGGTTACGTGCTCCTGCTCACGATCGGCGTGTTGACCATCGTGCGCGTGCGCGCCGGATTCACGCCGCCGGGCTTGCAGCTCGGCATTCCTCTGCAAATGCTCGAGGCGGTTCTTCTGGTCTCCTTGTCCATCGCCTGGGGCACGCGCTTCAGCACGATCACGAGCGGCATCGCCGTATTCGGCCTGCACGGCGTGGCCTTCATCGGCAACTGGGTGGAGCAGATCGGCACCATCCTCGGCAACGGGACGACACGCTACGTGGGGACGATCGCGAGCTTGATCATGCCGAGCGAGTCCTTGTGGACGCTCGCCGCTTCGGTCATGCAGCCCGCCCTCATGCGCGACATGCGCATGAGCCCCTTTTCGCCGGCTTCGGTGCCGAGCGTCGCCATGATCTGGTGGGCGGTCGGCTATCTCGTGGTGGCCCTGGCCCTGGGACTTCGCTACTTCCAGAGGAGGCAGCTGTAGCCGTAGCATGGCGCCGGCATGAGCGCTCGCCCCGCCGCGTCCATCTTGGTCGCACTTCTCTTGGCGCCCTCCGCGCACGCCGCGACGGCCGCACCTGTTCCCACCGCGCTCTATCAGGAACTTCACTGGCGTCAAATCGGCCCCTACCGCGCCGGATGGGCGACGAGCGTCGCCGGATTGACCGACGATCCGCGCATGTATTACTTCGGAGCGGCGGGCGGCGGCGTGTGGCGCACCACGAATGCCGGGCAAACGTGGCAGCCGCTCATGCAGCACGAGAGTGCGGCGGCGGTGGGCGCAATTGCCATAGCCCCATCCAATCCGCGCGTTCTCTACGTCGGCACCGGCCAGGAGGGAATGCGCTATGACCTCATGTCCGGTGACGGCGTTTTCCGCTCCGATGATGCGGGCGAGACCTGGAAGCACGCCGGCCTCGAAGCCACGCGGCACATCGGCGCGATCCTCATCGACCCGCGCGATCCCGACCGCGTCCTGGTGGCAGCGATCGGACACGCGTTCGGACCCAATCCGGAGCGCGGCGTCTACCTCACGACCGATGGCGGGCGGCGCTGGCAGCCGGTGCTTCAGGCAGGCGACTCGGTCGGCGCGGTCGACTTGGCGAGTGATCCTTCGGAGCCGCGTGTCGTCTATGCCGCGCTGTGGCAGATGCGCCTGCATCCCTGGCTCGACTATTTCCAGCCGCAGATCGGTTCCGGATCCGGCATCTATCGCAGCACCGACGGCGGCTCGCATTGGACGAGGCTCGAGAGTGGGCTCCCGCAGGGCCGCGTGGGGCGCATCGGGCTCGCGGTCGCCAGCAAGAGCAGGGGGCGCATCGCCTACGCGGTCGTTGCGGTGGGGCCAGGGCCGGCCGGCGGCGGGGGTCTCTACCGCACTTCCGACGGCGGCGATCATTGGGAGCACGTGAACGCCGACGCCTCGCTCGGCAACGCTTACTTCGGCCGCATGACGGTGGCGCCCGATGACCCCAACACGGTCTACGTCATGGGGCAATCGATCCAGCGCTCGCGGGACGGCGGCCGTCACTTCGAAGTGATGCGCGGCTCGCCGGGCGGCGACGACTATCACCACCTGTGGATCAACCCGCGCGATCCGCGCGCCATGATCGCGGGCTCGGACCAGGGCGCGGCCGTGAGCCTGGACGGCGGCGCCACGTGGTCGAGCTGGTACAACCAGCCGACCGGCCAGTTCTATCACCTCGCGGCCGACGACCGCTTCCCGTATCACATCTACAGCGG
>DASYSL010000226.1:0-4213 GCA_036003365.1 Candidatus Eiseniibacteriota bacterium | reverse complement strand
CGGGGTCGGGCGACCCCGGGCATTTTGGCCCCGAAGGCCGCCCCACTGCAACCTACTTTGCCGCCAGTTCCTTGCGGCGCTGGTCGTAGCGATCCTTCACGTGCTGGCGCTCGTCCTTGTAGCGGTCGTGCAGCTTTTGCACTTCATCCTTCTCTTTGTCGGCGAGAGCCAGGAGCTCGGAGTCCTCGTCGGCATCCAGCTTCTGCATGTCGGGTGACTTGGTCGCCTCAACCAGCGTCTTGCGCTGATCCTCGAGACTCTTGATCTGCGGGTCGTACTTGTCTTTGAGCGTCTTGACCTGCGCCTGCAGCGGATCGAGCTGGTTATGATACTCGGCGCGCATGTCCTTGAGCTGAGCGTCGAGCTGCTTGATCTCGGGGCTCGCGGGCGCGTTGGCGAGCGGTACGGGCGCCTTGCCGGCGTTGGGCTTGCCCGGCGAGAGTTTGTCAGGTGGCGTGGCGGCGAAGGTGAGCAGGAAGACGACGGCAAGCGAAACGGTGCGGAGAGGGACGGAGCGCATCAAGCTTCTCCCGTGATCGGCCTGGAGCTGTACTCCCCCCTGCGGCAAATCGAGGATACGCCTCGTCCCAACTCCGCGCAAACTGCGCTCGCTAGGCGTGCACCAGCTCGAAGCCGATCTGCGTTCCCATGCCGAGCATGTAGCCGAGACGAATGTTGAGGAGGGCGAGCGGCTCGAGCAGGCGCGCGCTCTCGAGCGGGCCCGCGTCCACGGCGTCGAAGCCGATGGCCCGCGCGAGCTCGAGCGTCTCCGCCTTCGCATTGGGATCGTCGGAAGCGACGAACGCGGTGAGCCGCTGGTCGCCCACGTGGCCCTTGTCCATGTGTTGCGCGAACACTGTGTTGAACGCCTTGGCGATGCGGGCGCGCGGTGCCTTCTTCTGCAGCTCTTCGGCGCCACTGGTGGTGAAGCCCACGGCGAGCTTCATGTTGGGCCCGAGCGCGTTGGTGACGTCGATCACCGTCTTGCCGTCGATTGCTGGGCCCAGCGTCCGCACCACGTCGTCCAGAGCGGCGAAGGGCACGGCAAGCACCACGACCTCGCTCCACGCCGCCGTGTCTTTCTGCGCCTTCTCGTCGCTGCCGACGGCCTTCACCTCGTAACCCGCGCGCTCCCAGCCGCGGGCCAGCGCGCTTCCCACGTGTCCGTCTCCCATGATCCCGATCCGTCTCGCCGCCATCTCCGTCTCCTTCGTGACTCTCGCCTTGGGGCTCACAGAAACCTTACTCCTTCCGGCGCGTGGAAGCGTAATCTGCCCTCGTTTCCCTGGAGGAACGCACCATGCTGCGCGAAATCGATTGGACGGGCGCCTTCATCGCCCTGTGCTTCGCCATCTTCGTGGTGTTCTGGATCGTGGCCGCGTTCTCGACCAAGCGCACGGTCCAAAGCAACTATTGGTGGCGCGCCGCCATGTTGATCGTCGCCGCGCTCACGGTTGTGCTCGTGCGCTTGAACCGCGGGCAGCTGGGTTGGTTGCGGACGCTGCTCTGGCGACGCACGCTCACCACCGGATTGATCGCCGACGCGGTCGCGCTCGCCGGCTTGTTGGTCATGCTGTGGGCGAGAGTTGTTCTCGCCGGCAATTGGAGCGGTGGCGTCGTGCTCAAGCAGGATCACGAGCTGGTCACGCGGGGCCCGTACCGCTACGTTCGCCATCCGATCTACTCCGGGCTCTTGCTCCTGCTTCTCGCCGGGGCCATCTGGGCGGGAGGTGTGCGCGGCTTCGTGTTCTGGGGCTTCGCGGCCGTGCTCTTGTGGACCAAGGCGCTGGCCGAGGAGAAACTCCTCACGCAGCATTTCGGCGCGGGCTATCGGAATTACAAAGCGCGCGTGAAGGCGCTCGTGCCGTACGTACTCTGAAACAACGCGCCTGGGTCAACGATACTTCGCCTTGAGCTTTCCCCATGTCTCGTTGTCGGTGGGAACCGAGCCGTCGCAGGAGCAGGCGTTCGCAATGATCCGCGGCCAATCTCCGTGGCCTCCAAGACTGCTCCCGCCTCCGCCATTGCAATAGATGACGCGCTTGTCCGGCCTGTAGGCCAGGGCGATCTCGCCATCGAGATAGTGCCCGTCCACCACGCCGTCCCCCTGGGTGACGAGGAAGTCACGGAATACGCAGTCGTAGCCCGTGACTGAGGAATGGAGGCATGTCCTCCCGTCATCGGCGTAGGAGGACGACGTGAAGTGGTTGTTCCCCTCAGGAGAAGCAACCGGGCAGTAGGGTGACGTCATGATGCCACCGCCCATCGAGTAGCCGTTCGTATACGTGCAGAACACTCCGAGAATCACCTTGCCGCCATTATCGACGAAGTCGGCCAATCGATTGCCAAAGACGCCTTGCTCCGCGTACGCGTCGTTCGGCCAGGTATAGATGCAGTCGTACGTCGCCAAGAGCTGGGGAGTCGGAACTCCAGCGCGCGCGTCGAAATAATCCACCACAGCGCCCGCCGCCGCGGCGATGGCCGCCCGATACGCCGGATCATCGGCATCGGCCGGGGCATAGAGAATGCGACCCACCCCGAGAGGAGTCGGTCCTGAGAGAACATTCTGGCCCAAGCTGGATGGCGCGCTCGTGCCCAGATTGGTCTCGGCCGAGGCCATCAGCGGCACCAGGGCGATCAAGAGCAGCGCTGCCATGAGTTTCATAGCAATGAGGGTAGAAGAAGCCACTCGAGGAGCGAAGGGGAATTCGCCAAATCGAAGTTCAGTGAGAACAATCCCTCAAGAAACCCGAGGTCGACGGATCAAGACGAGCGTGACGTCGTCTTCGAAGGGCGCGTTCTTGCCGTGATGGCGTAAGCGCGTGACGAGATCCTCGAGCGCATCCCGCGCCGACCCCTCCCGCCACTCGGTGAGCCATTGCCCCAGCCGCTCCACCCCGAACGCGTCGCCTGCCGTCATGCCGTGCTCGAGAGCGCCGTCGGTATAGAGCAGGAGGGCGGCGCCACGGTCCACGTGCGCGAAGCCGCGCTTGTAGAACGAGTCGGGCTGCGGGCCGAGCAGGCCACCGCCGACCGAGAGCTCCTGCAAGCCCGCATCCGTGAGCAGCAAAGGTGGCGGATGTCCCGCGTTGATGTACGTGAGCGTGCCGTTCAGCTCCAGCTCGCCGAACACGAGCGACACGAAGCGCGACGTGAGGCCGCTCTGGTGGATGACGCGGTTCAGGCGCTCGATCACGCGCGTGATCTTGAGATCGCGCTCGGCCCCCATGCGAAGCCCGGTGACCACATCGCGCGCCTGCAGGGCTGCCGGCAGACCGTGGCCCGCGGCATCGGCGACCGAGATCGCCAGCGTGTCCTGGTCGAGAAGCTGCATGTCGTACACGTCGCCGCCCACGACGCGCGCCGGCAAGCTCACGGCCGCGATATCGAAGTCGCCGAACGAAGGGGTTGGCGGCAGCAAGCTCATCTGAATGGCGCGCGCTTGTTCGAGCAGATCCTCCAGCTCGCGCCGGCGCAGATGCTGATGCACCGCGTGCGCGATCGGCGAGGCGAGCGCCAGCGCGCGCGGAGCGTCGATGTTTCCATGATTGCCGTCGAAGCCGAGTGCCATCATCCAGCCGTCTTCGCCAAGCGGAAGCAGCGCCAGCGTTCCGTCGTCCGTGCGATCGGCCCATGGCAGCTCGGGGGACGCGTTCTGGAAGAGCCCGGCCACGGTCTTGTCGACCGCCGGGCTTCCGCCCCAACTCTTCACGTGACTCGGCGCCCCATCGCGCAAGCGGTAGAGCTTGGCGTACGTGATCCCGAGCGCCGGCCCGAACTCCTCGATCAACGAAGGCATGAGCCGCTCGGCGAACGCCTTCACCCCACCCGGCCCGGAGGCGCGGTCGAGCATGCTTTCGAGCCGGCGATGGAATTGCTTGGGATCCATTACAATCGGCACGCCTTTCCGGCAAAGACTCGGAGATCGCATGGCGGACAGCGATGATCAAACGGCGAAGAAGCCCGGATTATAGCTCCGCGCGGACGACCGCGAGCGATAGGGCCTCCGCGTTGTTGCTGCTCGGGTTTCTCGCGCTGTTCTTGTGGATCGCGTACGGATTCGGGTTGCGCTTGGCGTTCATCAACGATGATTACTTCATTCTCGACAAGGTGAGGAGCAGCAGCTTCGTCGATCTCTGGAAGCCGCACGATTTGGTGTTCAATTGGTACCGGCCGTGGTCGCGAGAGCTTCACTACTGGCTTTTGCTGCACG
>DASYSL010000225.1:0-2856 GCA_036003365.1 Candidatus Eiseniibacteriota bacterium | reverse complement strand
GGTCAGGCGAGATGTAGAACAGCTCGTGCCCATTCGGATTCCACTGGGCGTCGGTGCCGCCCCTGGTCGAGATCTGCCACTTGCCGCTCGGCTGAGGGAACGACTGGACGTAGATCTCATCACGCCCCGTCTCGTGGCTGGTGTAGGCGAGCCAGCGTCCGTCCGGCGAGACGTGAGCTTGCGACTCGTCGTACGGCCCCTGCAGAAGGGGCACGGCCTTACGATCGCCACTCAAGGGGAGCATCCAGACGTCCAGGCCCGATGGTCCCCCGCCTTTTTCGAAGACGACATAGCGGCCGTCCTTCGTCCAGTCGTCGGGAACCCCGTCCGTGACATCCGGGAGCTTCTCTTGAGTCCCGGCCCCCGTGGCCCGCTGGATGACCAGGGCGCCATTGTTGTCGGCGTAGAGAATCGAGCTGCCGTCGGGGGACCACAGCGGATAGTTCTCGTTTCCGGGATCGAAGGTCAGGCGCGAGCTCACCTGGCGCGCCAGATCGATGACCCAGATGTCGCGCGTCGTCGCCGAGGCCTCGCGCAGGCGCAGCGCCAAGAGCCTGCCGTCCGGCGACAGCACCGGGTGAAGGATGTCGCCGCTGGCGTACACGATCGGCGACTGGACGCCCGAGCGATCGAGCTTCCTGACCTCGGCGAGCTGGCCGCCGTTCGTCGCCATGGTCAGAACGCCGTTTCGAGAGCAGCTGAAATCGGCGCCGCCCACCGCGTTGGTGGCAACGCGCTCGGCGACCGGCACCGGATCGCCCGTGGTCTTCGCCGCGCCCGCGTCGAAGCGCTGCGAGACCAGGCTGCCTCCGCGCGAGTAGACGAGGTATCCGGGTTCGGCGAACTCGGCGCGCGAGTCGCACGGCATGACGTCCTTGAATCGCTTGTCGCCGAGCTTGCCCACGCGCAGCACGCTCTTTTTCCCCGCGCTCAAATAGAGGAAGTGCTGACCGTCGGGAAGGAATTGCGGCCAGGCGGCGCTGGTTTCGCCCTGCGTCGAATCCACGGCCACGGCCACGGTGGGGATGCCGCCCCCGGCCGGCACACGGTAAATGGGATCCTTGGACCGGCCGTCGAAGAGGATGACGTCGCCTCGGCTCCAGGTCCCGTCCGACCCGGTCGGAGCGTCGCAGATGGTGATCGGCGGACCACCGTCCACGCCCACCTTCTTGAGCTTGCCGCCGGCGACGAACCCGAGAAACTTGTTGTCGGGCGACCAGAACGGACGGGTCGCCCCGTCGGTGCCGGAGAGCGGATGGGCATCGAGGGCGCGCAGCGGACGCACCCAGATGAGCGTCTTGCCGGTCGAGTCAGTGGCGTCGAAGGCGATCGTCTTGCCGTCGGGTGAGATGCGCGGCGCGTCGGCGAACTGGATGAAGCTCGGCTGCGAGAACTGGAAGCGCACCGGCTCCGGCTTGGGCGGCTGGTGCGTGAGCGTCCATCCCACGGCAAGCGCGGCCACCGCGGCGGCACCGCCGGCCACGCCGATCGCCGCCGCCTCGCGGCGGCGACGTCGCGCGCCCACGACCGCGGGAACGCCGGCCTGCGAGCCGCCCTCGGACACCCACTGGAGCTGCAGCCGCACGTCGTGCGCCGACTGCACGCGCTCCTCGGGGTCCTTGGCCAGGCACTGGCGGATGATGCGGTCGAGCCCGGGCGGCGTCACGGGCTGGAAGTCGGCGATGGGACGCGGCGTGTCCTTCATGATGGCCGAGATGAGTGAGGCCTGACTCGCGCCCGCGAACGCCGGCTTGCCGGTGGCCATCTCGTAGAGCGTGCAGCCGAACGCCCACAGATCCGTGCGGACATCGGCTTCCTTGCCCTCGAGCTGCTCCGGCGCCATGTACTGGAAGGTGCCGACGATCGTGCCTTCGACGGTGATCGGCCGGCTCAGTGTGGCGCCCGAAAGCGGGCCGGGCCCGTCGGACGGGCCGCGCATCGAGCGCGCGAGTCCAAAGTCGAGCAGCTTGGCGCCGCTCTTCGTGAGCATGACGTTGGCCGGCTTGAGGTCGCGGTGCACGAGCCCCTGACGATGCGCCTTGTCGAGCGCGTCGGCGATCTGCGTGCCGATGCTGATCACCTCGGCAAGCGGTAGCGGGCCGCGCGCCAGGCGCGTCGCCAGGGTCTCGCCCTCGATGTACTCCATCACCAGGTAGTCGAGATCGCCCTCGCGTCCGACGTCGTAGAGCGTGCAGATGTGAGGATGGTTGAGACTCGAGACGGCCCGCGCCTCGCGCTCGAAGCGGGCGCGCGCGTCCTCGGTGGCGGCGACGTGGCTGGGCAGGATCTTGATCGCCACGCTGCGCTCGAGACGCGTGTCGCGCGCGCGGTAGACCTCGCCCATGCCGCCCGCTCCGGCGGCGGCGACGATTTCGTAGGGACCGAGACGTGTTCCGGGTACGAGGGGCATGCGGCCTCCGGGTGGTGAAGCGTCGGCGCAAAATACCAGCCCGGACACTCGAATCCCATCGAATTCGGCCCTCGGGAGCGGGACGACGGCGATCGGGGTAGGATCGAGGCGTGAAGTTCGCCTCCCTCGCCCTCCTCTTTTTTCTCACCGGCTGCGCTGCCACCCGCTCCGGCGTCCGCGTCGAAGACGCCGCGTTGTTTCGCGAGCCCGAGCGCAACGCCGTGACCTTCTGGGGTCACGCGTGCGCCTACGTCGACGTGGGCGGCTTCGGCATCGTCACCGACCCGGTGTTCGAGACCAGCTACGTGCCGCTGCGTCCGCGCATCGTTCCCGTGCCGCCGCCGGCGGCGTACGACCAGACGCGCGTCATCCTCATCTCGCACGCGCACCAGGACCATCTCGACCGCCGCACGCTCGAGCGCTTCTCTCCCGGCGTGGTGATCCTC
>DASYSL010000224.1:0-24841 GCA_036003365.1 Candidatus Eiseniibacteriota bacterium | reverse complement strand
CGCCGGGCGGCCCGCCTCGGCCGGGGCGGCCGGGGTGACGTCCCCCTGGGGGTTCGCATTGGGCTCGATCTTGCGCGCGCGTTCCATGAGCTAAGGATAACCGGAAGGAGATGGAGTCTGCGGTAAGCCGAATTCTGTCGGCGGCCGAAGCCGCCGTGGCGATCATTTCTCTGGGACCCGCGTTGCCGCGGGCCTCGTGCGACCGACCCGGGAGTCAAACGACGCGGGCCACGTCTCCTCCCCTATTCGGTCTTGCTCCGGGTGGGGTTTGGCGAGCCGCCCCGGTCACCCGGGGCGCTGGTGCGCTCTTACCGCACCGTTTCACCCTTGCCACCGGCGCCCGAAGGCGCCAGTTCGGCGGTTTGCTCTCTGTTCCACTTTCCGTGGGATCGCTCCCCCTGGGGGTTACCCAGCACCCTGCCCTGCGGAGTTCGGACTTTCCTCGAGCCGGCCCGAAAGCCCGCCCGCGATCACCTCGCAGACTCCATGTCTTTCCGCACCGCCAGCGCCTGGTCGAGCGCCATGTTGGCGGCGAAATCGGCACGCGTGTTCTGCTCGCGCGGCACGTGTGCGATGGACCAGCTCTCGAGCTGCTCGGCGAGCCCGCGCGCGCGCCGGAAGAGCGGCACCAACCCCGGATGCTTGACTCGGTAGCGCCCGGCCATCTGACGCACCACGAGCTCCGAGTCCATGCGGATCTCGAGCCGCGTCACGCCGAGCGTGATCGCCTTCTCGAGGCCCGCGATCAACCCGCGATACTCGGCCACGTTGTTGGTGGCCGTGCCGATCGCTTCGCCCTCGAGCGCGACCTCGTCGCCCGAGGGCGCCACGATCACGTAGCCGAAGGCCGCCGGGCCGGGATTGCCGCGCGCCGCGCCATCGGCCTGCAAGCGATACGAGATGCCGTTCCCCA
Organism: Candidatus Eiseniibacteriota bacterium; assembly: GCA_036003365.1. Classification (GTDB taxonomy): domain Bacteria; phylum Eisenbacteria; class RBG-16-71-46; order RBG-16-71-46; family DASYSL01; genus DASYSL01. The sequence continues at coordinate 23,928 of DASYSL010000224.1, read as the reverse complement.
ATCCGACGTTCATCGGGCCAGCCTAACGAAGGTGTCGAGATGGGGCAAGGCAGCGGCCAGAGACCGGCCAAAGCCGGAGCCCCCCGCGGCCAGGGAGTGGCCGGAGTTTCGAGAGCTGCCGCACCCCCCTGCTTGCAAAACGCGAAGACACGCGCCCGCAGGCCTCCGCGACCGCCCGCTTCCGCTGGCACACCCATTGCAGCCTGAGCAGACGGGAAACGTCCCGCGGCCGATCCAGGCCGCACCAACCGCATCACGGTCGTGGGACCGGGAAGTCCCGACAGGAGGTCCTGAAATGAAGATCCACACCGCCACGCTCGGGGTCGTCGAAGCCGCCCCGGATTCTTTTCTCACCTTGCCCGACGGCTTGATCGGATTCGAGGAGCACAAGGAGTTCGCGCTCCTCGAGCTGGCCGACTACCGCCCGTTCCGCTGGCTGCAGTCGTTCAGCGATCCCGGGCTCTCCTTCCCGGTGCTCGATCCTCTGGCGTTCGTGCCGACCTACGAGCCGGCGCTTTCGGAAGCCGACCGCGCCGGCTTGGGCTTCGAGCCCGGCCAGACGCCGCTCTGCTACGCCATCGCCACCGTCGAGGATTCCGGCAAGAGCGTGACCTTGAACCTGCGTGCGCCTCTGGTCGTGAACCCGGCCCGGCGCATCGCGCGGCAGGTGGTGCTCGCCGACAGCCGCTGGGAGATCCAGCACCCGATCCTCGAGCACGCGAAGAGCATGAGCCCGGCGCGCGCCAAGGCCTCGCACTAGCCGTTCGGGGCTTCGGCCTCACCAAGGAGGGTGACCATGCTGGTTCTGTCCCGCAAGCTCGGGGAGAACATCCGCATCGGCGACGAGATCAAAGTCATCGTGCTCGACGTGCGCGGCGGGCAGGTGAAGCTCGGCATCGAAGCGCCGCACTCGGTGCAGGTGCACCGGCAGGAGATCTATCTGCGCATCCAGGAGGCCAACCGTCGCGCGGCTTCGGCGCCGCCCACGTGGCTGGGCACGGCGAGCCAGGGATTGCGCCAGCAGGGATTGGGCTAGAGAAGCTCGGTGCTCTAAGCCGCGGGCGCGGCTTCGCCTTCGCCCACGATGAGACGGCCGCAGAACTCGCACACCACCACGTTCTCGCCGAGACGAACTTCTTGCACACGCTGCGGCGGCTGCGCGGTCAGGCAGCCACCGCACGCGTTGCGCAGGAGCGCCACCACCGCCGGGCTGCCACGACTCAGACGCACGCGCTCGTAGCGGGCGCGCCACTCGCGCGGCACCTCCGCCAGCAAGGCGTCGCGCTCGGCCTGGATCTTGGCGCGCTCGACCTCGAGCCGGGAGCGCTCGGCCGCGCTCGTCTGCTCGACGGCGGCGACCTGCGCCTTGGCGTCGGCGACGCCGCGATCGAACGACGACGCCTCGCGCTTCTTGGTCTCTTCTTCTTCCATGCGCTCGAGCACCCGCGTCTCGATGTCCGAGCGCCGCGCCTGCACCGCTTTGATCTCGCGCTGCAGGGCCCACAGCTCCTCGTTGCTCTTCACCTGGACGGTCTGACCCTGGAACTTGCGCTCCTGCTCGACCAGGGTTTCCGCCTCGCGCTCGTCGCTGCGGCGCGCCAGCTCGATCTGCTTCAGCCGCTCGCGATAGGCGTCGAGCGCGGACGTCGCGTCCTTGAGCTTCGACTTGGCCTTGTTCTCGGTCTCGGGAAGTTTTTTGAGAGCGGTTTCGATGCCCTGGAGCCGGGTGTCCAGCCGCGACAGCGCGGCCAGCTGCTCCAGGGCGGGCTTCATCGCGAGCGCCACGCCCCGGAGCCCGCCGGGCGGACGGGGTCGAGGAAGGCGGCCGTGGTTCGCGCGAATCGGATCATCATTCCCAGGATGAAAGAAGTGGTGGGCGGAACAGGGATCGAACCTGTGGCCTTCGGCTTGTGATACCGACGCTCTCCCAGCTGAGCTATCCGCCCTTCCGTCACGTCCGTTGCCCGATCCTTCGATGTGTCACGGAATGGGCCCACGTGGACTCGAACCACGGACCAACCGGTTATGAGCCGGCCGCTCTGACCGACTGAGCTATGGGCCCGTCGAGTCCCCGCCAAGGCGAGGGCTGACTTGTAGCATGCGTTTCGCGAGAGGGTCAACCCAAGCGCACCCGCCCACCCCGACAGCCCTCGCACTTACAGCAGCTCCGTGTATGCCTTGAGCCGCCGCGAGCGCGTCGGATGCCGCAGCTTGCGCAGCGCCTTGGCTTCGATCTGGCGGATGCGCTCGCGCGTCACGTTGAAGAACGCGCCCACTTCTTCGAGCGTGCGCGGGTTGGCGTCCTCGGTGAGACCGAAGCGCAAGCGAATCACCTTGGCCTCGCGCGGCGTCAGCGTCTTGAGCACCTCGCTGACCTCGTCGCGCAGCATGGCGCTGGCCGCCGAGTGCGCCGGCGACACGACGCTCGTGTCCTCGATGAAGTCGCCGAGGTTCGAGTCGTCGTCCTCGCCGATGGGACGATCCAGGGAAATCGGCTCCTGCGCCGCCTTCAAGATGGCCTTGATCTTCTCCGGCGGCAGCTCGAGACGCTCGGCGATCTCCTCGGGCGTCGGCTCGCGCCCCAGCTCCTGCACCAGACGCCGCGACACGCGCACGACCTTGTTGATGTGCTCGATCATGTGCACCGGCACGCGAATGGTGCGCGCCTGGTCGGCGATGGCGCGCGTGATGGCCTGACGGATCCACCATGTGGCGTAGGTCGAGAACTTGTAGCCCTTGGTGTAGTCGAACTTGTCGACCGCGCGCATGAGGCCCGCGTTCCCTTCCTGGATCAGATCCAGGAACTCGAGGCCGCGGTTCGTGTAGCGCTTGGCGATCGAGATCACGAGGCGCACGTTGGCCTCGATCATCTCGCGCTTGGCCTGGCCGGCCGCGCGCTGCCCTTCCTCGATGTCGCGCGCCAGGTCGAGGAGCTGCGAGCGCTTGATCTGCGACTCGTCCTCGATCTTCTTCACCTCGCGGCGCACCAGACGCACTTCGGCCAGGAAGGTCTCGATGCGCTCGGGCTCGAGGCCCGAATCCTTGCGCGCCTTGCGGGCCGCGGAGCCGCCCAGCTTCATCTTCTTGGCCAGGATCACGATTTCTTCGAGGCTGCGCCCGGCCACGCGCTCGATGTCGCCGATCTTGGACTCATGGTCCTGGATGCGGCCGGCGTGGGCGAGAAGGCTCTCGTTGAGCTCGTCGGTGAGCTTGGGGTTGAGCTTGAGCTTGTTGAGCTCGGAGGTCAGATCCTCCTCGGCCTTGCGCAACGCGTTCTGGTGATTGGTGCGCTGGCGCTCGGAGAGACGCGACACGCGCCGGTTCACCAGGCGGTTGACCTTCTGCTGCAGGGCCACGGCGCGCTCGATGATGCGCAGCGCGCGCGCCCGCTCCTTCTTGAGCCCGATCTCGGTCTGCGCCGTCTCGTCGACGCGGATGAAGTCCTCGACCTTGAGCTTCTGCTGCTTGAGCAGGCTGGCGAGCTGGCGGATCTCCTTCAGCGTGACGTCGGCGCGGAACAGCGCGGCCACGACGCGGCGCTCGCCTTGCTCGATGCGCCGGGCGATCTCGACCTCGCCCTCGCGCGTGAGCAAGGGCACCTTGCCCATCTCGCGCAGGTACATGCGCACCGGGTCGTCGTAGCGGACCGGTTGCTGGGGAACGGGCCGCTGCGCTTCCTTGACGCGGGCACGCTCCTCTTCTTCGCGCTTCTTGGCCTTGCCGATCTTGTCCTGGGCTTCGGCTTCGTCGCCGAACACCGGGACCTTGGCCGTGGCCATGACCGCGTAGATGTCGTCCATGATCTCGGGGGTGCTCTCTTCGAACTCCTCCCCGAGGCGCTCCAAGATCTGCTCCTCGGTCACGTATCCCTGACGGTGGGCCAGGTCCTTGATGTCCGTGAGCAGTGCTTTGCGCGCCTTTTGCTTCATTCGCTTTCTCCTTTGCCCTGTGCCTGCCCTGCCTTCGGATTCTTCAGCGTCCACATGCGATGACTCACGTCTTCGATCGCCGTCACGACGTCGCGCGCCTCGCGGCTGTCTTCGCGCAAGCGCGCCAAATCGCTCTGCAAACGGTTCAGCTCCAGCTTGCGCACCTCGTACTCGAGCCGCCGCACGTGGTCGTCCCACGCCCTTCCCGCTTCGGCCGCCGCGCCCGTCTCGCTGGCCAGCGCGGTCAAGAGCGCGCGTCCTTCTCCCTCGGCGCTCTCGCACCAGCGCGCCGCGCCGCCTTGCGGATCGGCCACGATGGCGCGCCACGCCTGGCGCGCCGCCGGATGATGAATCCAGTCCTCGGGCACCGTCTCGGCCGCGCGATCGGCGAGGCTCGGCTCGGCCACCAAGAGCGCGAGCAGGGAGCGCTCGACGAAGGGCAGCTTCTGCCGCCGCTCGGGCATCACCGCTTTCGCCGGTTGCACCACCGCTGCGCCCGCACGCTTCGACACGATGGGCCGCACGCTGTCTTTCGCACTCTCGGTGGCCCGCCGCAGGCGATCCACGCCCACGCCGAGCAGACGATCGGCGTCGACGAGAAGCGCCTCGCGCCGGGCGAGGTCCGGAAGCTCGCGCGCCAGCTCGATCACTTGCGCCACCGCGCGACCGTGCGCCTCGCCGCTCTCGCCCGCCTGGCGGCACAGGAACCCGGCCACGCTCTGGGCCTCTGCCCGCAACGCGTCGAAGCCCGCTTTGCCCACACGCCGCACCAAGGTGTCGGGATCGTCCCCCTCGGGGAGGATCAACACGCGCACGGCGAGCCCCGCTCCCAGGAGCGGCACCAGTCCGCGTTGCATGGCGGCACTGCCGGCGCGATCGCCGTCGAGGGCCAGACACACGCGCGCGGCATAGCGCGAGAGGAGCGCTCCCTGCTCGGCGGTGATCGCCGTGCCCGACGCGGCCACGACTTCGCGCACGCCGGCCTGGGAGAGCGCCATCACATCGAAGTACCCCTCGACCAGGATGGCCTCTCCGCTCTCGCGCAGGGCCTCGCGCGCCTCCGGAAGCCCGAAGATGAACGCGCTCTTGCGGTACACCGGAGTCTCCGGCGAATTGAGGTACTTGGGCTCCTCGCCCGAGACCGAGCGGCCCCCGAACCCCACCACGCGCCCCGTGGGCAAGCGCAGCGGCACCACCAGACGGTCGCGGAAGCGGTCGTACATGCCGCGTCCGCCCTCGCGCTCCACGGCCAGCCCGGCGCGCACCAGGGCGGCCTGCCCGTGTTTGGGGCCGAGGCGGCTCGAGAGAGCGTCCCACCCGGCCGGGGCGTAGCCCATGCCGAAGCGCTCCCTGGTATCGTCTTCGATGCCGCGGCCGGCCAGAACGGCGCGCGCCGCCTGCCCGGTGGCCGGATCGAGCAGCGTGCGCCGGTAGAACTCGGCGGCTTCTTCCAAGATTTCGTAAAGTGGCTCGCTCGGCGAGGGGCCGCGCTTGGCCGGCAGGCGAATCCCCGCGCGATCGGCCAGGAGCCGAAGCGCCTCCGGAAACGTGACCTTCTCCGTCTCCTGGACGAAGCGGAACACGTCGCCTCCGGCGCCACAGCCGAAGCAGTGATACGTCTGCCGCTCGGCGCTCACGGTGAACGAAGGCGTCTTCTCCTGATGGAAGGGACAAAGCCCCTTCCACGTGCGCCCTGCCTTCTTGAGCGTGACCTGCGTGCCCACGACCGCAGTGATCTCGGAGGCGGCGCGCACGCGCTCGACCATCTCGTCGGCGCCGATCGCCGCGCGCGTCTCGGAGCTCATCGGAGCTCCGCCACGGTGACGCCGCGGCCTCCCTCGCCCACATGTCCGAGATGCTCGGCCGCCACCTGCGGATGCCCGCGCAGATGGCGCGCCAGCACGTCGCGCAGCACGCCTTTGCCGATGCCGTGAATGACGCGCAGCTCGCGATGGCCGGCGAGGACCGCGCGGTCGAGCGCGCGATCCACGGCGTCCACCGCTTCCTCGGCCGGCATGCCGCGCACGTCCACTTCCCACGCCGCGTCGTTGGCCACGTCGACTGTGACCAGCGGGTCGCGCCGCGGCCCGCTTTCTTCGCCGCCCGGCGCCGCGTCACCTTCGGTGCGGCGCAGATCCGCGACCGCGGCACGGATGCGCCAGGCGCCGCGCGCCAAGAGCACCTGGCCCTCGGCATCGGGGCCCTCGACGATGCGCGCCACGATCCCGAGCCCGGCATGGCGCACCGAGGTCCCCGGCTCGAGGCTCGTCGGAGCGTCGTCGCTCTCGCGCGGACGAGTCGCGGCCGCCAGCCGGTCGCCGGTGTGCGCGACTTCCCGCACCTGATCGCCGAGCGCGCGCAGGCGATTCGCCTCGCGCTCCGCCGGCGCGCGCTCCGCCTCGCGCCGGACTTCGCGCAAGAGACCGCGCGCCTGCGACTCGAGGGCGCGGATCTCTTCCAGGCGACGCCTCTGCCGCTCGGCCACCCGCTGCTCCTGCTCGCTCTCCAGACGATCGAGCTCGGCCAGACGCGCCGCCGCCTGATCGAGCGCCCGCCGCGTCTCCTCGCGCTCCACGCGCGCCCGCGCCAGTTGCTCGGTGAGCTCCGACACGAGCCCGGCGAGCGAGCGCCCTTCCTCGCCCGCCAGCGCTTCGGCGCGCGCGAGCACCGGCTGGTCGAGCCCCAGGCGGCGCGCGGTCACGAGCCCGTAGCTCCCGCCTGGCACGCCGACGAGCAGCCGAAACCGCGGCTCCAGCCGCTGCGCGTCCATCTCCATCGAGCCGTTCACGACTTCAGGCCGTTCCCCCGCGATCGCCTTGAGCGAGCCCAGGTGCGTGGTCGCGACCGTCCAGGCGCCGCGCTCGCCCAGGCGCTCGAGCAGCGCCTGAGCCAGGGCCGCGCCTTCATCCGGATCCGTGCCCGAGCCGATCTCGTCGAGCAGACAAAGCACGTTCGGCGAGGCGGCGCGGGCCATGGCGTCCATGCGCCCGAGACGTCCGGCGAAGGTCGAGAGCTGGTCGGCGATCGATTGCGCGTCGCCGATGTCGGCGTAGAGCTCGCGCACGAACGGCAGCGTGGATCCCTCGGCCGCGCACACGTCGAGCCCCGCGGCCGCCATGGTCACGGCCAGACCGACGGCCTTGAGCAGCACCGTCTTGCCGCCCATGTTCGGGCCGCTCACGAGGAGCACGCGGGCGCGGCCCTCGAGCGTGAGGTCGAAGGGCACCACGCGCGTGCGCGCGCGCTCGGCATCGGAGGCGCCGCCGTTCTGCCGCCACAAAAGCGGATGGCGCGCTTCGATGAGCCGCAGCCGTCCTTCGGCGCCCTCCAGCAAGCGCGGCGTGGTGCCCGCCATCTCGCGCGACAGGCGCACGCGCGCGCTCAGAACATCGAGCTCGGCCAGGATCTCCTCGTCGCGCGCCAGCACGTCGGCGCGCTCGCCGACACGCGCCGTCAGAGCGTCGAGGATGCGCCCGATCTCCTGCGCCTCCTGCACCTCGAGCTCGCGCAGCTCGTTGTTCGCCGGCAAGACCGAGAACGGCTCGACGAAGAGCACCGCACCGGTTCGCGACGCGTCGTGCACCACGCCCTTCGAGCGGTCGAAGCGATCGGCGCGCACCGGGACGACGTAACGGCCGTCGCGCTGCGTGACGAAGCCCTCGCTCTCGGAGCCGTCGATCTTCTCCTTGGCCGCCAGGCGCTCGAGCCTCTCGATGAGTCTCTGGCGCGTGTCGGCGCGCCGCGACCGGAGCCGCGCCAGCGCCGGAGAAGCCGCATCGGTGATCTCGCCCTGCGGATCGATGGCCTGGCGCAGCGAGCGCAAGAGCTCGGCGGCCGGGACCAACGCTTCGCCTTGGGCGCGCACGCGCGGCGCATCCTCGACCCTCAGGAAATACGCCCGCGTCGACTCCACGGCATCGAGCAGCCGCCGCACCTCGAGCAGCACGAGGGCATCCAGCCGCTGCCCGCGCCGCGCCGCCTCCCATGCCTCCCCCAGCTCGCTCGCCGCTGGGGCCGGCCACGCGCCATGCGTCTCGAACAGGCGCTTGGCTTCGGCCAGATCGGCGAGGCGCTCGCGCGCTTGCGCCAGATCGTCGGCCGGCGCGAGTGCGGCCGCCATGCGCCGCGCGCGCTCCGACGACGTGCGCGCCGCGAGCCAGGCGCGGATGGCGCCGAACTCGATACGTTCGAGCGCATCCTCCCCCCGGGCTTCGCCGGGAGTGGAACGCATCATGGGTTTGGGCTCGGAGATGGAAGGCTCCTCCGGACGACGGTGACGCCGCCGGACGAAAACGCCGCCGTGCGAGGGATTCCACCCCGGCCCCTCACTCCGACGGCTCAGCGCATGCGCGTTTCTCAATGCCGGTCTTCCTGCATCCTTCTCCTGGGGACTTCACGGTCCCCGTGCGATCGTTCGCTTCATCGCGAAGCGGACGACGCGCGGCCGGGCCCGAGCGAGTCGAGCCCGGCCAGCGCGAGACCGGGAGTTACTCGGAATCCAACAATCGACGCTGGAGATTCTTGCGGCGAGCCGCGTTCAGCTTCCGCTTGCGGCGCTCGCTCGGTTTCTCGAAGTGCTGGTGTCTCCTCAAGTCGGCCAAGATTCCGGCCTTCTCACACTTCTTCTTGAAGCGTCGCAGGGCACTCTCGAACGACTCTCCTTCTTTGACCCTGACGGCGGGCAAAAACACCCCTCCTCTCGAACTGCAAAATGACGGCTAGAGACACAATGATCCGACCAGGCTCGGAAGGGAGCCCGCTCGGTCCTCTGCTCGTCAACCGCAAGTCTATGGGCGAGAGACACTTTGTCAACCCCGAAGCGGATAGGAATCGAGGGGCTTTAAGGGCCTTTCTCGGCTTGGAGCCTTGCCCACACCAGGAGGGCCAGAGCCGCCGTCTCGGAGCGCAGGCGCCGCTCCCCCAGGCGGATACGGCCCGCTCCCGGGAGCCGGCGCAGGAAATCCCGGTCCCGCTCGCTGAAACCTTCCGGCGGCCCGGCCAGAAGCAAATGGGCCCCCTCCCGCGCCAGCCCGGGGGGGCCAGGCTCCGCGCCCGCCCCATCCGGGTCAGCCACCTGAACCGTCTCCCAAGCCCCGCCACCCGGCTCGCCGGCCTCGACCGCCTCCTCCGCGCCGGGAGTGATCCCGAGCGCGAGCGCCCAGCTTCCCAGGCTCTGGCCGAGGGCGGCACGCGCCACGCGCTCCCAGCGATCGGTGCGCGGCTTGCCGCCGTGACCCGATGCCAACGCCAGCAGACCGAAGGCCCCCAGCTCGACCGATTTCTCCACCAGCCAATCGAAGCGCGGGCCGTCGGCCGCGGTGGCGAGCCACAGGCGATGGCGCGGCATGGGCTCCTCCCGTCGCGCGATGACGCGCGCTTCGATCACGTGCTTGTGGAATCCGGTGACCTCGAGGGTGGCCCGCGTGCCGCGGCCGTCGGTCGCGGTCACGTGCTCGCCCGGACGCACGCGCAGCGCCTTGCGCAGATGGTCGGCTTCGGTGCCTTCGATGGCGATGTGCGTACCGCCGAGATCGTCGACCACGATCCGGCTCGGCGCGCCCGCGTGACGGGCCCGCTCGCCGGCGCTCATCCTCCGAACGCCTCTTTGACGCGCTCGACGAAGTTCTTGCCGGGCTTGGGCAGCTTGCCTTCCTGAATCTTGGCGAGCTCCTCGAGGATCTCTTTCTCGCGCGCGCCCAGCTTGGAGGGCACGACCGGACGCAAGCGCACGAGCAGGTCGCCGGTTCCGCCATGGAGGCGTGGCAGGCCCTTGCCGCGGACGCGCAGCACGCGGTCGGGCTGCGTGCCCGCCTGGACCGTGACCTTGGCCTGCCCGTCGAGCGTGGGCACGTCCACCTTGCCGCCGAGCGAGAGCAAGGGCAGCCCGACCGGGAGCTCGAGCAGAAGATCCTCCCCGTCGCGCGAAAAGATGTCGTGCGGCTTCTCGCGCACGATCACCAGCAGATCGCCCGCCGGTCCGCCGCGCCGCCCCGCGTTGCCCTCGCCGCGCAGCGTGAGGTACTGGCCCTCGGCGATGCCGGCCGGAATCTTGATGTCGACGTTGGCCACATCGGCCACCTGTCCCGCGCCGCGGCACTGCAGACAGGGATCGCTGACCATGTCGCCCTCGCCGTGGCAACGCGGGCATAGCGTCACGCTCACGAATTGACCGAGGAGCGAGGAGCGCACCTGCCGCACCTGGCCCTGGCCATGGCAATCGGTGCAGCGGGTGCGTCCGCCGCGGGCCGCGCCGCTTCCCTTGCAGGTCTCGCACGACTTCGTCCGCTTCAAGCGGATGCGCTTGGCCGGGCCTTCGGCGACTTCTTCGAGGGTGAGCGCGAGCTCGACCTGCAGATCCTGCCCGCGGCTCGGCCCCGTGCTCGGCCGCCCGCCCTGGAACAAATCCTCGAAGCCGCCGAACCCGCCGAAGTCGCGCATGAAGGTGCGCAGCGCGTCGGCGATGTCGAAGTCGCTGTAGACGCCACCGCCCGCCGCCTCGGCCGCATGCCCGAACTGGTCGTAGCGGTGGCGGCGATCGGGATCGCGCAGCACTTCGTAGGCTTCGGTGGCTTCCTTGAAGCTCGCCTCGGCGCTGTGGTCGCCGGGATTGCGGTCGGGATGAAATTGCAGCGCAAGCTTGCGATAGGCCTTCTTGATGGCCTCGTCGCCGGCATCGCGCTCGACCCCCAGGACTTCGTAGTAGTCGCGCTTGCCGGCCATCAACGGTCCTTGTCGGCGGCGCGCGCCACCGTCACCTTGGCCGGACGCAGCAGACGCTCGCCTCGCCGATAGCCTTTCTCCACCACCGACACGACCGTGCCTGGCACCTTGCCCGGGGCTTCGACCTCGAGCACCGCCTCGGCCACGTGCGGGTCGAAGGGCTTGCCGGCAGGATCGACCACCTCGACACCGTGATTCTTCAAGATGTCGCGCACGCGGTCGTGCACCAGGCGCACGCCGGCCACGATGGGTCCGCCGTGCTCGCCCTGCTCGGCCGCGTCGAGCGCCCGCTCGAGATCGTCGGCCAAAGACACGACCTCCGAGAGCACGCGCTCGCGCGCGCGGCGCTCCACGTCCTCGAGATCGCGCGCCACCCGCCGGCGATAGTTCGCCATCTCGGCTTCGCAACGCAGCCACTTGTCACGGAACTCGGCGGCTCCGTCACCGGCCTCCTCGGCCGCGGGCTCGTTCGTCTCGGCCTCGTGTCCGCCTTCGTTTTCCCAGCGCTCTTCCTGACTCATGCGGTCCTCGTTCCCGCCGCGGTCCGCTGTCGGGCCCCCGGCGAATCGACTTCGTTCCACAGACGCGCCGCGATCTCATCGGTGATCGCGCGTCGTTCTTCTCGCAATCGAAACCCTGCTTCATCCGCGATGAGCCATCCCTGCTCCGCCGCCGCGCGAATCGCCGCCCGCCAAGTCTCGGCCTCCACCCCGTAGGATGCCAGATCGGCCCAGCTGATCCCCTCGGCGAGCCGCAATCCCATCATCACCCGCTCGACGATCTCCGCTCCGGCGACCGACTCCGCCGTGTGCACCGCATCGAGCCCGCTCTCGATCCGGGCGGCGTACACGGCGGCGTCGCGCACGTTGGTGCGCCGCACGCCCTCCCAGGTGCCCACCGCGCCCGGGCCCAGGCCCCAGTAGGACCGGCCCGTCCAATACAGGCGGTTGTGTTGGGATTCGTGACCCGGCCGAGCGTAGTTGGAAATCTCGTAATGACCATACCCGGCGGCGCCAAGGGCGCGCGAGGCCGTGTCGAAGAGCTCGGCCGAGAGATCCTCGTCGGGCGCCGGCACGCGTCCCGAGCGCACGGCATTGCCCATGGGCGTTCCGGCCTCGGCGGTGAAGTGATAGGCCGAGACATGCGGCGGTTGGGCGGCGATCGCTTCCTGGAGCGTGCGCTGCCAGCTTGCCAGGCCATGACCGGGGAAGCCGTAGATGAGGTCGCAGCTCCAATCGGAGAAGGACTCCTTCGCGCGCCCCAGCGCCGCGAGCGCCCCCGGGCGCCCGTGCGGACGGCCGAGACGCGAGAGCTCGGCGGGATCGAGCGACTGCACGCCGATCGAAAGCCGGTTCACGCCGCCCGCGCGCCAGGCCTCGATGCGCTCGGGAAGGATGTCTTCAGGATTGGCTTCGAGCGTGATCTCGCTCGCGCACGAAACGTCGAGTCGATCGGCGAGTCCGCGCGCGAGGGAAAGGAAGTGACCCGGCTCCAGGCGGCTCGGCGTCCCCCCGCCAAAGAACAGGGTTTCGAACTTCGTCGAGCCGACCACAGGCCGCGCCCGCTCTGCCTCCAGGAGCAGAGCGCGCACGTAACGCTCCGCCGAGCGCAGGGAATAAGCCGCGGTGGCGAAATCGCAATAAGGACAGCGGACGCGGCAGAACGGGACGTGAACGTAGAGTCCCGGACCGGAGGCAGCTTGGGTCAGCGGATGGCCTTGAACAGCCGTTGGAAGCGAGGCCAGTTCCGATCTCCGTCCCACGACCAGTAGATGAACATGGCCTTGCCGCGCACGAGATCGAAGTCGACCGGACCCCAGTAGCGGCTGTCGTTCGAGTTGTCGCGGTTGTCGCCCATCATGAAGAGGTTGCCGGGCGGCACGGTGTAGGGGCCGAAATTGTCGCGCGGATCGATCGAGGCGGGACGGATCACCCCGTCGGTGTGCTGCGTGTAGGGCTCTTCCATGGGCCGGCCCTCGACGTAGAGGTTCTTGTCCTTCACCTCGACGGTCTGGCCGCCGGTGCCCACGCAGCGCTTGATGTAGTCGCGGCTCGGATCCTGCGGATACTGGAAGACGATCACGTCGCCCTGGTGCGGCTTGGTGATGCCCGGCAGGCGCAGGTGCGTGAACGGAATCTTGGCGCCGTACTCGAACTTGTTGACGAATAGGAAGTCACCCACCAGAAGCGTGGGCACCATGGACTCCGACGGAATGCGGAACGCCTGCACCACGAACACGCGCAGGAGCAGCGTCAGCACGACGGCGTAGATCGCCGTATCCAGGTACTCGCGCAGCAGGGACTTCGATTTCTTCTCTCGCGTCGCCATCCGGCCTCCCTCAGCGATCCACTTTGAGCACGGCCAGGAATGCCTCTTGTGGCACCTCGACCGTTCCGATCTGTTTCATACGGCGCTTGCCTTCCTTCTGTTTCTCCAGGAGCTTGCGCTTGCGCGTGATGTCGCCACCGTAACATTTCGCGGTGACGTTCTTGCGCAACGCGCTGATCGTCTCACGCGCGATCACCTTGCTGCCGATGGCCGCCTGGACCGCGATGGGGAACATCTGCCGCGGGATCAGCGCCTTGAGCCGAACCGTGAGCGTGCGCCCCCACTCGTAGGCCTTCTCCTTGTGGACGATCGCCGACAACGCGTCGACCGTGTCGCCATTGAGGAGCAGGTCCATCTTGACCAGGTCAGCCAGCTCGTACCCCGCCATATCGTAGTCGAACGAGGCATAGCCGCGCGAGACCGACTTCAGGCGGTCGTAGAAGTCGACCACGATCTCGGTCAGCGGCAGCCGGTACTCGAGCAGGGCGCGCTGGTCCTCGAGATAGTCCATGTGCACGAAGTCGCCGCGCCGGTCCTGGCACAGCTGCATGATGTTGCCCACGTACTCGGTGGGCACCACGATGCGGGCGCGCACGATGGGCTCCTCGATCATCTCGATGGCGCCCGGCTCCGGCATGTGCGTCGGGTTGTCGACCATCACCTCCTCGCCGCCCATCAGGTGCACGCGGAACTTCACCGAGGGCACGGTGGCGATCAGGTCGACGCCGAACTCGCGGCGCAGCCGCTCCTGCACGATCTCGAGATGGAGCAGCCCGAGGAAGCCGCAGCGGAAGCCGAAGCCGAGCGCCGCGGAGGTCTCGGGCTCGTACTGCAGCGAGGCGTCATTGAGGGTCAGCTTGCCGAGCGCTTCCTTGAGCTGCTCGTACTGCTCGGTGTCGACCGGATAGAGACCGCTGAACACCACCGGCTGCACCGTGCGATAGCCGGGGAGCGGCGTGGGATTCTCTTCGTCGCCCGGGGCCAGCGTGTCGCCCACGCGCGCGTCGGCCACGATCTTCACGCCGGCCACCACGTAGCCCACCTGGCCCGCGCCGAGCGACGGCTTGGGCACGAGCTCGAGACGGAACACGCCGACCTCGCCCACCTCGTGCGTCTTGCCGGTGGCGATGAAGCGGATGCGATCGCCGGGCGTGAGCTTTCCCTGCATCACGCGCACGTAGGCGACCACGCCGCGGTACGCGTCGAACTGCGAATCGAAGATCAGCGCGCGCAAGGGCTCGTCCTCGCGCCCGACCGGGGGCGGCACGTGCTTCACCACCGCCTCGAGCACGGCCCGGACGTTGATCCCTTCCTTGGCGCTCACGCACACCACATCCTCGGGCTCGGCGCCGACGAGATGCGCGATCTCGAGCCGCGCCTCGTCGGGACGCGCGGCCGGCATGTCGATCTTGTTGACCACCGGCACGATGGTGAGCCCGGCCGCCTTGGCCAGATAGTAGTTCGACAAGGTCTGCGCCTGCACACCCTGGGTGGCGTCGACCACCAGCACGGCGCCCTCGCAGGCGGCGAGCGAGCGCGACACCTCGTAGGTGAAATCCACGTGGCCCGGCGTGTCGATGAGGTTGAGCGCATAGCGCTCGCCGCTCTCGGCCACGTACTCCATGGCGATGGGATGCGACTTGATGGTGATGCCGCGCTCGCGCTCGAGATCCATGTCGTCGAGCACCTGGTCCTTCATCACGTGGCCGGGGATGGTGCCGGTGATCTCGAGCAGGCGGTCGGCCAAAGTCGACTTGCCGTGATCGATGTGCGCGACGATGCAGAAATTGCGGGTGCGGCTCGAGGGGATGCGGCTCACTTCACCCCGATCCGTGCCGTCACGCGGAGCTCATTGTCGGAAGGCTCCGGCCCGAGCTGCACGTCGAAGCCCTTCAGGTGCGCGTCCACGTAGGCGTCCACCATGGAGAGGAACACCACTCCTCCAAGCCACCAGGCGTTGCGCTGGCGATGGTCGTAGATGGTTGCGTATTGCGGATCCGAGGCCGTCAGAGTCGAAAGCTCGTGCGTGTCCTGAATCACCGAAACCGCGAGCGCCGTCTCGGCCCCCGCCACCAGCACCGCCTTCACCCAGGCGTGATTCGTCGCTTGCCCCCATCCTGGGATGAGGAGAGAGCGAAACATGATTCCGGTCGGCGACTTGAAGAACGGTTTCTTGGCCTCGTGCCCGGTTGCCAGCGTGTCCGCCGCCTGCACGCGGGGCGTCCCCGGCCCCGCCGTGTCCACCGGAGCTGCCACCACGGGCGGCTCGGTCGTCACCGGCTCCGCGGCCGCCCGTCCCGAACCGGCGAAGAGTGCCACGAGCGTCAGGCAAACAGGGAGGAAAGTTGGCGGGAACGGGTGGGAATCGAACCCACCTCGGACGGGCGAGCCGCCCGACAAAAGGATTTGAAGTCCTCGGGGACCACCAGATCCCATTCGTTCCCTCAAGACCCGGCCCTGTCCCGCTACTTTACACGCGCCTCACGCACACGAGATCGATCTCCACGCGGGCGCCGCGCGGCAGCCCGGCCACGGCCACGGTGGAGCGCGCCGGCAGCGCTCCACCGAGCGCTTCGGCGTAGACCTGGTTCACTTCCTGGAAGTCCGCCATGTCGATGAGGAAGATGGTCGTCTTCACGACGTCGCCGAAGCCGAAGCCGGCGGCCTCGAGAACGGCCGTGAGATTGGCCATGACCTGGCGCGTCTGTTCGGCCGCGCCGCCTTTCACCAATTCGCCGGCGGCCGGGTCCAGGCCCACCTGTCCGGCCGTGTACAGCCACTCGAGATCGCCCGCGTGCACCACCTGGCCCTGGGTGTACGGACCGATCGCGCCCGGCGCCTTGGTCGTGGCCACGGCGCGCGCCGGCTTGAGCCTTCCTGCCGCGGCGTCGCTCACTCGACCGTGACGCTCTTGGCCAGATTGCGCGGCTGGTCCACGTCGCAGCCGCGCAGCACCGCCATGTGATAGGCGAGCAGCTGCAGCGGGATCACCGACAGGAGCGGCACCAGCGAGTCGTGCGTGGGCGGGATGAACAGGGTGTGGTCGGCGAGCTTGGGCACGTCCTCGTCGCCCTCGGTCGCCACCGCGATGATGCGGCCGCGGCGCGCCCGCACCTCCTGCATGTTGTTGAGCACCTTCTCGCGCGCGCCGTCGCGGGTCGCCAAGACCACCACTGGCATGTTCTCGTCGATGAGCGCGATGGGCCCGTGCTTCATCTCGGCCGCGGGATAGCCCTCGGCGTGGATGTAGGAGATCTCCTTGAGCTTGAGCGCGCCCTCGAGCGCCACCGGGAAGTTCACGCCGCGCCCGAGGTACAGGAAGTTGTTGTGCTGGTGATAGGCCTCGGCGATCTGCTTCACACGGTCGTCGCCCTCGAGGATGCTCTGGATCTTCCCCGGGATCGCGGCCAGCTCGCCGGCCATGGCCTTGCCCGCCTCGCGCGTCATGCCGCGGCTGCGCCCCAGGTGGAGCGTGAGGAGCGAGAGCACGGTGACCTGCGAGGTGAACGCCTTGGTCGAGGCGACGCCGATCTCGGGTCCGGCGTGGATGTAGACGCCGCCGTCCGATTCGCGCGCGATGGTCGAGCCCACCACGTTGACGATGCCGAGCACGCGCGCGCCCTTGCGCCGCGCCTCGCGCATCGCCGCCAGGGTGTCGGCGGTCTCGCCCGACTGCGAGATCACGAGCACCAGCGTGCCTTCGTCGAGGATGGGATCGCGGTAGCGGAATTCCGACGCGTATTCGACTTCGACGGGGATGCGCGCGTGCTCTTCGAGCAGGTACTCGCCGATCAGGCCCGCATGCCACGACGTGCCGCAGGCGATGAGGATGATGCGCTTCACGTCGCGCAGCTGCTCCAAGCTCAGGTTCAGGCCGCCCAGCTTGGCCGTTCCTTCGGCCGCCTGCAGGCGCCCGCGCATGGCGTTGCGCACCGCTTCGGGCTGCTCGAAGATCTCCTTGAGCATGTAGTGCGGGTAGCCGCCCTTCTCGATCATGTCGAGATCCCACTCGATCTGCTGGATCTCCTTCTCGACGTGCTCGCGATGGATGGTGGTGGTGCGGTAACCGTCGCGCGTCAGCACCGCCATCTCGCCGTCGTTGAGATAGATCACCTGGCGCGTGTGGCCGAGGATGGCGGCCACGTCGGAAGCCAGGAAGTACTCGCCCCCGCCCACGCCGATGACCAGCGGCGAGCCGTTGCGCGCGCCGACCAGCGTGCCCGGCTGATCGGCATGCGCCACCGCGATGCCGTACGTGCCATCGACGAGCTGCAGCGCCTTCGACACGGCGTCATCCAGGCTGTGCTCGGGCTGGTACTTCTCGATCAGGTGCGCCAGCACTTCCGTGTCGGTGTCGGACTGGAAGGCGTGGCCCTCGGCGACCAGCATGCGCTTGAGTGCGGTGTGGTTCTCGATGATGCCGTTGTGCACGAGCGCCAGGCGGCCGGTGCAGTCGGTGTGCGGGTGGGCGTTGCCGTCGGTGGGCTCGCCGTGGGTGGCCCAGCGCGTGTGCGCGATGCCCTCGGTCGCAGCCAGAGTCACGCCCTCGAGGCGGCTCTTCTCGAAGGCCGCGATCTTGCCCGCAGCCTTGTAGATGCTCATGGCGCCGTTCTGGGGGATGGCCACACCGGCCGAGTCATAGCCCCGGTACTCGAGGCGCTTGAGCCCCTCCATGAGGAGAGGAAGACTCTGCCGATTGCCAAGATACGCCACGATGCCGCACATGCCGCCTCCTACGCCGCCCCATGGCGGCGGGATGCCGGGAAAGTTCCAACGCCGAAAGCGACCGAGGGGAGGTCTTTCGGCACCCTTCGATTATCGCCGATCCGCGTCCTTCTTCGCACCCTCCCGCCCGGACGACGAGGAGCGGGAGCGCAAGACGGCGCGGGCGCGCTCGCAGAGCGCCTGTGCTTGCTCTTTGGTGGGCGCTTCGGCAATCACGCGCACCACGGGTTCCGTCCCCGAAGGGCGCGCGTGGATCCACGAGTCCTTCCACTGGAAGCGCCAGCCGTCGGTGGCATCGGCCTCGGCGTCCGGAAACGCATTCTTGATGGCTTCCTTCGAGCCCGCCCAGTCCACGTTCTCGAACTTGCTCTTCACCATCTCGTAGCCCGGCAGCCGGCCCACCAGGGCGGAGAAGCGCTCGCCCGACTCCGCCGCGGCGCGCGCCGCGAGCAACGCCGCCACGGTGCCGTCACGACCCCAGTGCGCCGCGGCCAGGATGACGCCCCCGTTGCCTTCGCCGCCGATTCTGGCACCCACCTCGCGCATGCGGCCCACGACGTGGCGCTCACCGACCGGCGCACGATGAAAGGGCACGCCCGCCTGACGCGCCAGATCGGCGCTGGCCATCGAGGTCGAGAGATTGACCACCACCGGCGACGCGTGACGCTTCAATTCCTCGGCCACGGCGAGGGCCAGGGTGCGCTCCTCGCCCACCGGCTCGCCGCGCTCGTCGACCAAAGCCGCTCGATCGCCGTCGGGATCGTGCGCGACGCCGAAATGCGCCTGCGATTCGCGCACCAGAGCGCCGAGCGCGCCCAGGTTCTCCGGCACGGGCTCGGGCCCGCGCGTGAAGCGTCCATCGGGCTCGCAGTCGAGCTCCACCACCGCGCAGCCCACCTCGCGCAGCGCGCGCAGCGTCGAGAGACCGCCCACCGAGCGGCAGCCGTCCACGACCACCCGCAGCTTGGCTTTCGCCAGAGCGCCGGGCTCGAGCCCCACGCCCTGGCGCGCGCGCTTCACGTGCCAGTGGATGGCGCGCGGATCCCAGGGGATCTCGGCACCCATGTCGGCCTCGAAGTCGGCTCCCGGGCTCGTGGGCAAGGCATCGGTGGCGGCGAACAGGGCTTCCATCTCGGCCGGCGCCAGGAAGGTGCCATCCGGCCCCACGAACTTGAGGCCGTTCCAGCCGTCGGGATTGTGGCTCGCCGTGATCACCATGCCGCCCGCGGCGCCGAGCTCCTCGACCGCGACTTGCGCGGCCGGCGTGGCGCAGAGGCCGATGTACACCCCGCGCGCTCCCGCGGCGGCGAGCCCGGTGAGCGCGGCGTAGGCCAGCCAGAGCCCGCTCGAGCGTGCGTCCTGAGCCACGGCGATGGTGCCGCCGCGCGCCCCGAATGCCTCGGCGTAGCGGCGGGCGAGCACGGCCGACAACCCGTCGCCCACGATGCCGCGCACTCCCGAGACGCTGCGAACCAACATGCCGAACCTCACGACCTCAAAAAGAAAACGGGCCCGCGCCGGCCCCGGGGCCCTGAAAGAACACACTGGAGCTGGTGAGCGGATTTGAACCGCTGACCTGCGCATTACGAGTGCGCTGCTCTACCAGCTGAGCTACACCAGCTCCTGCACAGAATGGGCGAGTGGGATGGTGCGACCCCGCGGAGTCGAACCGCGGACACCCAGATTTTCAGTCTGGTGCTCTACCAGCTGAGCTAGGGTCGCACGCCTCCTCGAACGGTGGCCGGCCGGGAAGGCATGCGACTCGCAAGTGCGTTTTCTATCACGGAGTTGTGCGAAGGGTCAAGGCCGCGCGGGGGCTGCCACGCCGTCTCACGCCCCCATGCGGTTGCGGCGGTCGCCGCGCATGCCGCGGCGGTCGATTTTCTGGCGCCGATCTTCGTTCTCGCGCACCGGCAAGGTGAGCGTGAGCACCTGGCCCCAATCCCCTTCTCGTCTCACGCCGACCTCGCCGCCGTGATCGCGCACGATGCGCTGCGCCACCGACAGTCCGAGCCCCTGGCCGGTGCGGCCGCCGGTGGCGAAGGGCACGAAGAGATGATCGAGCAGCTCGCCGGCCGGCGGCGGGCCGTCGTGTGCCACCTCGACCACGGCCTGCCCGCGCTCGACGCGCGTCTCGACCCGGATGCAGCCGCCCGTCGACACCGCTTCGAGCGCGTTGGCGAGCGCGTTGCCGAGCGCCAGGGCGATCTTCTCCTGGTCGAGGACGAGCGGCGGCACTTCCACCGAAAGCTTCTTCAGAAGTCGCACGCGCTTCTTCGCCAGCTCGGCCGACGCGTGCTGCAAACATTCCTGCACGATGTGATTCAAGCTCGCGAGATGGAGATGGAAGCGATGCAGGGCGGCGAACTGCAGGTGCTCGGCCGCCAGGCGCTCGAGGCGCTCGGCTTCGCGCACCACGATCTCCATGTATTCGCGGTTGGCGTCGCCCTCGCCGAGGCCGCGGTGCACGCGCTTGGCGAATCCCAGGATCGAAGCCGCCGGGCCGCTCATCTCGCGCGCCATGCGGACGCTGACCTCGCCCAGGTGAGCCAGGTTCTCGGCGCGCTCGGCGCTCTTGCGCGCCTGATCGAGCTTGCGCTCGGCCAAGGCTACGCGCTCGGCGAGCCCGGCCTGCTCGACCAGTGACGAGCCGAGCGCGGCGAAGGCGGCGAGCAGGTCCTGATCCTCGCGCTCGAACGGGCGGTGCGCGCGCGGCATTTCCTCGCGGCCATAGAGGATGAGCGCGCCGCGCAGGCGATCCTGAGCCGGGAGCGGCACGGCCACGACCGGGCCCAGGCGGCGGCCGCCGGCGCCCAAGCGCGTGTCCTCGGACGCGTCGGCAAGGAGCGGCGCTTCGCGTTGGAACACGCATGCCTCGGCCAGCGCCGCGAGCTCGTCGGCGCGGGCCTTGTTCTCGGACTCGTCGTCCGGCCCATAAGCCGCGGTGAGCACCACGCGACGACCGCCCGCTTCGGTGAGCCAGAGCCCGGCGCCACGGGCGCCCAAGGTCTGCGCGGCGGCGCGCGTGAGCCGCGCGAGCGCGGCGGTCAAGGTCTGCGCTTCCGCCGCCATGCGCGCGTTCTCGCGCAGCGTGGCGAGCTGGCCGCGGCGCAACCGGCTCTCGTGCAAGAGGCGCACGCGCTCGAGCGCGCGGCCGGCGTGGCCGACGAGGCGCAGCGCACCGGCATCCGGCGCTTGCGCGCCGGTCTCGAGCACGATCACCGCCACCGCGCGTCCTTCGACGGCCAGCGGCAGCGCCTGATGGCCACCGACGCCGAGCCGCTCGCGCCACACCGGATGGGCGTCGTCGTAGCCGTCGACCACGCACACGGGGACGGCAGTCTTCCATGCGGCCAGGCTCGCATCTTCGCGCCCGCGGAAGGGAAAGCGCACGGCGCGCACGCGCGACGTGAGCTCGGGCGCCATGCCGTCCATGCCGCCAGCGCGCACGATCTCCACCCAGAGCGAGACGGTGTTGCCGCTGCCCTGCGATTCGACGGCCATGGCGCCGGCAAGACCGGCTTCGCCGAGGTGGGTTTCGGGACGCAGCAGGAATCCGCGCGCCGCGCCCGAGGTCTCGGTGGCGCCGGCGAGCGCGAGCGAGAGGATCTGCTCTTCCGTATCCGCCTCCGCCAACGCGTCGGCCCAAGTCGGGAGCGCAGGGGCGCTGGACGCGAGGGATCCCAGATCCGGTGCGGCGGGCGTGGGGGACACGGGCGAAGCCATGGAGCCTCCGATGCGGGTGTGGCCGGGCAGAACCGCCCCGGCCGGGGAGCCAAAGGACGCCTTTCCTCGTCCCAAATTCAGGCAATCGCCATGCCACGCAAGGAGCTGACGCGCGCCGTCGCGCCCCACTCCTGCAGAGGCGTTGGGCGCAGCCGAGATGCGTTCGCCGCGCGTCCGCCGTGCTTGACGCCCTGTCGGCGGGTTCCTACGCTGCATCGGTCTCTTCCCCCGAGCTGCTCGTTGCAGATCGCGATTCGTGGAATTCCCCACGGCGGGGCCATTCCCCCCAGGAGAACGTGATGGACGACAAGCCGCGCCCCGGCGGGGCGCCACCGCCGCAGCAGGTCTCGCTCGAGCTCGGGGACAAGGAAGCCGAAGGGATCTATTCCAATCTCTGCCTGATCTCGCACTCCTCGTCCGAGGTCATTCTCGATTTCGCCCGCGCCCTGCCCGGGCTCGCCAAGGGCAAGGTGTACGCGCGCATCATCATGACGCCGCAGCACGCCAAGTCGCTGCACCAGGCGCTGGGTCAGAACCTGAGCAAGTTCGAGGAGCAGTTCGGCGCCATTCCCCTGCCCGGCGCCGATGGGCGGGACAAGGAGAGAAAGGGCATCGGTTTCTAGGGCTCAGCGGGCGCGCGTGGTGTCCTCGACACTCGCGCGGTGCCTCTCCCAATCGGCGAGACGGCGGTCGAGCAGCGCGTCGAGCGCCCTCTCGGACTTCGTGGGCTGGCGTGGCTTTTTCGCTTTGGGCGGGCCGAGCAGCGAGGCGAACGTGGCATCGCGCGCCGGCTCGCCGCGACGCACGCGCAGCGCGTCCTTCCAGAAGCGCCACTCGCGCGGCGTCCCCCGCCCCAGCCATTCGTCCCGTTCGAGCGGCGTGAGCGCCAGCGGTCCGTCCGCCCCTGCCGGAAACGCGACACGCGGATCGTGGAAGGCGCGGAGTGCCAGCACGAGATCCTCTTCCGGCTCCTCGGTGGCGACGCGCCACACGACGGTCGCTCCCTGCACCGTGAAATTCGCGGGGCGAAGCCAGCCCGGCACCAGGTCGTCGATGGCTTCGGTTCCGAGATCGAAGCGCGCGTTCACGCGCCCCGAAGCCCCGCGCCACGGCGTGCCGGGGTTCAAGTAATAGAAGAGCAGCTCCTCGCCGCCCTGCGTGCGGCTGGCGCGCAGCCGGTAGTGCAGGCGCCCGAGCTTCCACTCTTCGGCGGTGAAGGGCACCTGCCACACGTAGAAGCGGCCGATGCCGCCGAGGCCGGGCAGGTTGGGATGCGCCGGGCCGGGCTCGAGCGCCGCAGTGAGCTCGAGGCCGTCGACCACCAAGCGCACGTCCTCGAGCGTGGGGCGCGAGGCGCCGGAGTCGGGCACCGACTCGAAGTCGGGCAAGCCCACGCGCACCACCTCGGGCGCTCCGCCGCCGAACCACAGATCGGCGACGTCGATCGCCCACACGTCGCCCTGGCGCACCAGCGAGACGTCCTCGAGCACGCGCGCCACCCGTGTTTCGGAGAGCGGGAGCAGGCTCGTGCCCGCGCCGCCGAACACGGTGGGCTCATCGGCGCGCGCCGTGTCGGCCGCGGCCGCATGCCCGGCATCACGCCGCGGCGCCGACGCGTGCCCGGGCGGGCTCGCGGCCACGGAGAGCGCCAGCGCCAGGACGAGGGCCGGGGGCGCCGTCTTCCAGCGGCGGTGGAACCAGTACCAATGCTCGGGATGGCGACGCACCCAGCGCTCGAGCACGCTCACGTGGCGGCGTGTGAGATCGGCCACGTCGCGCTCGGGATCGCCGGAGGGCGTGATCGAGATCGGCGGCTCGACGTGAGCGTGGTGGCGGCCGTCGGCGCCGCGCACGACGAAGCCCATGACGATGGGCGCGCCCGTGCGCAGGGAGAGTGCCGCGGGACCCACCGGCGTCGAGGCTGGCCGCCCGAGGAAGTCGACGAACACGCCGCGCCCGCGCGCGTCCTGATCGGCGAGGAGGGCGACGCAACGCTCGGCGCGCAGCGCCCGCAGCACGTCGCGCACCTCGGCGCCGCGGCGGATGACGCCGAGGCCGAGCCGGCGCCGCGAGCGCTCGAGCCAGCGATCGACCCACGGATTGGATTGCGGCTGGACGATGACATCGACCGGATATCCGTGCGCCGCCACCGCCGCACCCAGGAGCTCGAACACGCCGAAGTGCCCGGAGAGCAGGATGAGGCCCCGCCCCTCGCGCGCCGCGCTCTGCAGAATCTCCAAGCCGTCGAACGTGGCGATGGATTGGCGTGGATCCGGAGCGCGCAGGAGATCGATCAGCACCTGGCCCCAGGTCTCGTAGGTGCGCCGCGCCGTGTCGCGCACCTCGCCTTCCGTCCAGTCGGGATAGGCGCGCGCCAGATTGTCGATCACGACGTCGCGCCGCACGCCGAACGCGAGCATCATGCGGCCGGCGGCACGCCCCAAGGCCAGCGCCCCGCCATAGGGGAGCGCGCGCACCAAGAGCCCGAACGCGCCGAGTG
>DASYSL010000223.1:0-2835 GCA_036003365.1 Candidatus Eiseniibacteriota bacterium | reverse complement strand
GGGGCCGGTGACCGCGGCCACGCTCGTGAGCCGCATTCTCGGCGTGGTGCGCGAGCAGGTGGTGGCCGCGCTCTTCGGCGCCGGCAACGCGGCCGACGCCTTCAACATCGCCTTCCGGATTCCGAACTTGCTGCGCGATCTCTTCGCCGAGGGCGCGCTCTCGGCGGCGTTCGTGCCCACCTTCACCGCCACGATGCACCGGGATGGCAAGCCGGCGGCGTGGCGGCTGGGCGCGCAGATCATGAACGCGCTCCTGGTCGTGATCCTTTGCGTCGTGGTGCTGGGGTACGTCTTCGCGCCGGCGCTCGTGCGCGTCATGGCGCCGGGCTTCTCGCAGGTGCCGGGCAAGCTCGAGCTGACGACGCTCCTCGCCCGCATCATGCTGCCCTTCCTGCTCGTGGTGGCGCTCGCGGCCGGGGCCATGGGCATGCTCAATTCGCTGCGGCTCTTCGGCCAGGCGGCGATGGCCCCGGTGTGGTTCAACGTGGGCTCGATCGTGGTCACGCTGGCCATGGTGCCGGTGTGCCGGGCACTCGGCTGGGAGCCGGTGATCTCCCTGGCCGTCGGCGTGCTGGCGGGTGGCCTGCTCCAGTTTCTGCTCCAGGTGCCGCCCTTGTGGCGCGCCGGATTTCGTCCCGAGTGGCCGCCCAAGCTCAATCATCCGGGGGTGAAGCGCGTCGGCTACCTCATGGCGCCGGCGGCGGTGGGCTTGAGCGCCACGCAGATCAACGTGGTGATCAATTCGTGGCTCGCCTCGACCTTGGGCACGGGGGCGGTGTCGTGGCTGGCGTATGCGTTTCGCATTCTGTTCGTGCCCATCGGTCTCTTCGGCGTGGCGCTGGCCACGGTGTCGTTGCCCTCGCTCTCGCGCTACGCCGCCGAGAACGATTTCGACGGCCTGAAGCGCACCTTGAACCGCGCCGTGCGCATCACCGTGGCGCTGACCATGCCGGCGGCAATCGGGCTCTTGGCCCTGGCCTACCCACTCACGGACCTGCTCTATCAACACGGTCATTTCACGGCGCACGACACGATGCAGACCGCGCGCGCTCTCGAGGCGTACACGATCGGGCTCGTGTGCTACTCCGGCATCAAGGTTCTGGTGCCTGCCTTCTACGCGGTCGGCGACACGCGCTCGCCGCTCGTGGCCAGCTTCATCGCCGTGCTCGTGAACTTCGGACTCAACCTCTTCTTGATGCGGAGCCTTGGGCACGTGGGCCTGGCACTCGCGACAGGCCTCTCGGCGATCTTCAATTTCTGCCAGCTGTGGTTCTGGCTCCGGCTCAAGATCGGCGGCTTCGGCGGGCGCAAGCTCATGTCCTCGGCGGTGCGCATCTTCGGCGCATCCCTGCTCATGGGCGCGGGACTCTTCGCCTTCGTGTGGCTGACCCGCGGCTGGATGGCGCACGGGCTCGCGGGCAAGGCCGGGGTGGTGGGCCTGGGCGTGGC
The DNA here is from genome assembly GCA_036003365.1 of Candidatus Eiseniibacteriota bacterium. Classification (GTDB taxonomy): domain Bacteria; phylum Eisenbacteria; class RBG-16-71-46; order RBG-16-71-46; family DASYSL01; genus DASYSL01. The sequence goes on along the minus strand of DASYSL010000223.1, from coordinate 1,386 downwards.
CCTCGGCGGTGCCCTCACCCTCGTTTTCTATCGCGTCTTCCAGGTCGAGGAGCGCAGGGACCTGGAAGCCGCGCTGGCGGCGGTCTCGAGACGCGTGCGGCCGCGTCGATGAGCGAGGGCGGCGGCGGGACGCGCTTTCTCTGGGGAGCCATCGCCACGCTGCTCGCCGCGGCGGCCGGGGCGGCCGCCGTGCTCGTCACCCGCGAAGGCGCCGGCATCTTCGATCTCATTCCTTTCTTTGGCGGCACGCTGCCGCTGGCCTTATTCGTCGGCCTTCTCGCCGTCGCTCTCGGACGCGACGAGCTCAAACTCGGCAACGGAGCGCGCACCGCACTCGGACTCACCATTGGCGCCGTGTTCGGCTTCTTGTGGGCGGCGGTGGCGGCGAGCGGCCTCGTGCGCTTCATCTCGGAGATCAGCCTTCCGGTCATGCCGTGCTGGATCGCGGCTGGGGCGGCTGGGCTCGCCCAAACCCTCACGCGCCGGCCGCCGCTCGGCAAGGTCGTCGAGGCCATTGTCCTGTGCGGCTTCGTGCTGACGGTCGTGGCGGCGTCCGAGCCGGTGCACCAGGCGCTCTCGGGCGAGCAGCAGCTGCAATGTGTCTTCGTGCGCTGGTGGCCGGATCAACCGGAGACGCTGGTCGGTGCCGCGCGGCCGGATTCCGCGCTCCGCCACACGCTGGGCTCGGCCGGCATTCTCGGACGCGCGGAGATCTCGGGCCGCGCCGTGCACGGGCGCGGCCGCCGCGCGCTGGCGATCATCGTGTTCACCGGGCCGCTCGCGGCGCGGAGCACGATCCCTCTTCCCGATGCCGACACCATCGTCTACGTGCAGAAGGCACGCGCCTTCCAGATGGTGCCCGAGCACTCGCCGACCCTCGAGCGCACGCTGGATCTCTATCCCAATCGCCTCGATCCCATGCGCACGCAGTACGAGGTTCGCCTCGCCGACCGCGCTCAGGAGGGGGGCCTCGCCGCCAGATGGAACGCCGCCGACACGGCCTCGGCCGATACGGCGGACCAGTCGCCCTCAGGCGGGAAGTAACGTCGTTTTCAAGACGGCGAAGTGGGCCCTTGGCGGACTGGACCCATCTCTCGTCTCTTCCCGCGGCAGCCCGACAGGGCTATGGTAGCCGCGCCTTTCGTCACCCAGAGCCCATTCCAGGAGCAAGCCATGGCGGCCAAGCCCATTCCCGACGGCTATCACGCGCTCACGCCGTATCTCATCATCACCGGCGCGGCAAACGCCATCGAGTTCTATCAGAACGTATTCGGCGCCACCGAGACCGCGCGCTTCAACGATTCTTCGGGGCGCATCGGCCACGCCGAGCTCAGGATCGGCGACTCCGTGCTCATGCTTGCCGACGAGTATCCGGAGATGGGTTTC
>DASYSL010000222.1:0-6913 GCA_036003365.1 Candidatus Eiseniibacteriota bacterium | reverse complement strand
CATCGCACGCACCGGCACTGACGCCGACGCCCTTTCGACCGCGCTCCTGGTTCTCGGGCCCAAGGAAGGCGCGCGCTTCGTCGCGCGCTACAACGTGAGCGCAACCGAGCCCATCCAGGCCATCTTCCTCGAGCCCGACGGTGGCATGACGCAGGTGGGTGACAGCCCGTCGCTCTCGGTCGCGGTCCCGGTGACCAGGCGGGGGCCGTCCAAAACGGTGACGGTGATGGCCGAGGCCGGCGGCAGCCCCTCGCCCGAGGAGCTTGCGCGCCGCATCGACATCCTCTCGGCAGAGATCGAGACCATGAAGCAGGGTGCAGCGGCCGCGCCCGAAGCCGGCACCAAGCCGCGATTCGGGCAGTACGGGATGGGGCCCGCAGCGTCGCGCGTCTATGGTGGATCGCCCGGGCTCTCGATCGGCGGCTACGGCGAGGGACTCCTCGCCCTGCCCTCGGGCGAGACCGAGGCGGGCGCGCCGAGCGGCGGGCGTCACACGTTCGATTGGCTGCGCGCCGTCACCTACATCGGCTACAAGTTCTCCCCCACGCTGCTGTTCAACTCCGAGCTCGAGTTCGAGCACGCCTCGAGCGGCGAAGGCGCCGAGGAGCGCGGCGAGGCCGCAGTCGAGTTCGCGTATCTGGATTTCTTGACCAACCCGCACGCCAACGTGCGCGCCGGCCTCCTGCTCGCGCCCGTGGGTTTCGTGAACGAGCAGCACGAGCCGCCGACCTACCTTCCGGTCACCCGTTCGGACGTCGAGACGGTCATCATTCCTTCGACCTGGGCGGGCAATGGCGCCGGGCTTCACGGCGATCTGGGCAAGGGCTTCGGCTATCGCGCCTATGTCATGGAAGGGCTGCGTTCCGTGGCCTCGCCCGAGGTGGCCGAAGGCTTTTCGGCCGAGGAGGGCATTCGCGGCGGGCGCCAGGAAGGATCGCAGTCGCTGGTCCACGATTGGTCGGGCGTGGCGCGGCTCGAGTGGAAGGGCGAAAGCGGGCTGAGCGTCGGCGGATCGGTCTTCACCGGTGGCTCGGGCCAGGGTGACACGACGAGCGCCGGCCGGACCTTCACGGGGCTCGTGACCCTCCTCGAAGGCCACGCCGAGTATCGCGCCTCAGGCCTCTGGCTGCGCGGCCTCTACGCGCACGGCCACGTCGGCGATGCGGCGGAGATCAACGACGCCAATGGGCTCAGCGGCACGGCATCGGTCGGCGAAAGCCTCTTCGGCTGGTATACCGAAGCGGGCTACGACCTCGGCCCGCACCTGGCGCCCGAGAAATCGATCTCGCTCTACCCTTATGTGCGCTACGAGCGCACCAACACGCAGAACCGCGTGCCGGCCGGCTTCGCCGTCGATCCGGCCAACGACCGCACGACCTTCGACCTGGGCGCGGCGTTTTTCCCCCATCCGCAGGTGTCGATCAAGGGAGAGCGCCAGATCCGCAGCACGGCCGCCGATAGCGGCGTGAGCCAATGGAATTTCTCGGTCGCGTACTTGTTCTAGGCGCGACGGCGCTCGCGCTGGAGGCGGGGGCCGGGGCCGGCGCCGGGATCACCCCGGCCTCGGCGCGCGTCCTTCTGACGCGCGATCAGGCGATTGCCCAGATCTACGGCGCCGGCGCCCGCGCGCAGGCGCGCACCGCCTACCTGACCGACGCCCAAGTCGAGGCGGTCAAGCGCGCGGCCCGCGCGCCATTCGACGCGCATCGGGTCACTTATTACGAGATCGCGCGCGGCGATACGGCGCTCGGCCTCGCCTTCGTCGACCAGAACGTGGTGCGCACCCAGACCGAGACCCTGCTCATCGCCCTCGATCCGGCGGGCGCCATCCGCGCCATCGAAGTTCTGGCATGGAACGAGCCGGACGACTTCCGCCCGCCCGGGCGCTGGCTCGATCGCGCGCGCGGGCAAGCGAGCGCGACCACGCTCGAGCCCGGCAAGTCTTTGCCCCACCTCGCGGGCGCCACCTTGAGCGGCCGGGCCGTGGCGGCGTGCGGCAGGCGCGCCTTGGCGCTGGCGGCGCTGGTCACGCGCGCGGAGAACCACCCCTGATGCGCTATCTGCAGAATGGCGGCTTTCGCAACCATCCCATGATGCGTCTCACGCTTGGCGGAACGCTCGTCCTCCTGACCGGCCTCTGGGTCACCAACGCGCTCATGTATTTCCAGCGCATGGGACTCGACCCGGCGAGCGTGGCGCGCTATTACCGCGGCTCCGAGGCCGACTTCATCGAGCCGCGCACTTATGGCTCCATGCTCGAGACCACGCACATCCACCTGCCGATGATGGCCCTGGTCGCGCTTCTCCTCACCCACCTCGCCATCTTCATCCCGTGGTCCAACCGCGCGCGCGCGACGCTCGTGCTGTCGACCTTCGGCTCGGCGCTGGGCGGCGAAGCGGCGTCGTGGCTCGTGCGCTTTGGCTCGGCCTCGTGGGCGCCGCTCAAGGTGGCGTGTTTTCTCGTCTTGCAGATCTCGCTCGGGATCTTGCTCGCCGGCCTCGCGCTCTATCTCTTCATGCCGGCGCGCCGGGCGCCGCTCGTGGTTCCCGAGGACGACTCCCCGACCGACTAGAAACTAGAAGCGCCGCGAATACACCACCGAGACCATGTTGGCGACGTAGGGCCGCACGTTGTCGCCGAGATAGATGGCGGTTCCGGCGGTCGCCGTCGGCCCGAGCAGCGGGATGTCCTGATTGGCGAAGTCCGCCACGTCGAAGAAGTCGTAGCCGTAGCGCAGCGACAAGTCCGTGTGGTAGCGCGCGCGCCACAGCGCCTCCGCCTCCACGATGTGCCGGCGATAGAACGTGTTGGGCACGTCGACCGCCGTGTTGGCCGCGTTCATGAGGTCGTAGTCGGTCTGGTCGCGGCTGTAGGTGTAGTTCAGATTGAAGTTGAGCTTCTTGGGCAGCGCCCACCAGATCGCTCCCGCGGTCGCCCACTCGCTGCGGTCGTGGATCGTCGCCCACCAGTTGGTCGGGGCGTCCGGCGTGGGCGGCGGCGGCGCGTTGCTCTCATTGGAGGCCTGGCGCGTGATCGGCCACGACACGCCGTATCCCGCGTTCAAATCGAGATCGCTCGAGGCGTGCAGGGTTCCCTGCACGAGCCCGCCCTGCACGCGCTCCTCCTGCAGCCCGTACACCGTCTCGTCGAAATGGTTGCGCTCGTAGCTGTACTCGAAGGCGACGTCGAAATCGCTCGTCAGGTCGGCCTCGATCTCGGCCCCCGCGCGGCCCTGCTTGCGGTTGGCGATGTCGTAGCGACGGAGCCCGAGCTGCTCGCCCTGATCGGCCAATTCCGCCTCATCGAACTCGGTGAGATAGCGGTGCGCGTAGCTGGCGAAGGCTTTCAGGCGCAGATCGTCCGAGGGATTCACGTGCACCATGCCCTGGAAGAAAGGCTCTTCGTCCTTGCTGCCCTCGCGCAGCGTGTGCTCCCGATAGCGCATCTCGGCCGTGCCCGAGAGCTGCACGTGATGGATCGCATTCCAGTCGACGTCGGCGCCCGCCGTCGTCTGCTGGTTGCCGAACGGATTGGTCGAGAACGGTCCCGGCGTCCAGGCGTTGTCGTAGGCCGAGCGTCCGGCGAACGTCCACACCGGCGTATTGTTGTCGTAGTGATGATGATGCAAGCGCACGGTGGCGAGCACACTCGGCGTCAAGGCACGACTGTGCAGGCGCACGTCGCCCGTCCACTCGACGGCTTTGGCGTCGGTGCTCCGGCCCGGCAATGAATCGGGGCTCGACTGCGGAATCGCGCTGTTGATGGTGAACGGCAGCCAGGCGTCATCCTGCGACTGCCGGCTGGCCGTCGCCTCGACATCGAGCGAGGTCTTGCTCTGCACCTGCCAGCTCGCGCCCAGGCGACCGCGGAACGCGTCGTTGTTGGGATAGAGATCGAGCCGTCCGCGGCCCGAAGCCGTGGGGCTGTCGGTGAAGCGCTGCGGATTGTCCCACACCAGAGCGTTCACGCGATTGTCGAAGCTCGAGACGCCGATGCCGGCGCGCACGTTGACCTTTTTCCCGGTCCAGTTCGCCAGGCCGTCGACGTCGAGCATGCTCTCGTTGATCGGCTCGACCATCTCGACCGCGTTCGAGAATCCGAACGTGCCGCCGTACGCCTTGCGGCCGTCGCGCTTGCGCCGCACCGCGGTGACGTCGAACTGCCAGCCCCTTTGCGGACGCGCCCGCAGCCGCCCTCTCAGGATGTCGGTGCGGAAAGAGAGCCGGGCGTCGTCGGCCGACTGATTGAGGTAGTCGTTCATGCGCGAGTTGTAGCTCGCGGGCACACGCTGGTTGGCGATCTGCAGAGAATCCGGCAGCACGAAGGTGCCCGGCCCCGTCTCGTAATAGCCGATGCGCGCCACCTGGCTGAACAGGTGCGGAATCTGCTGATAGCCGACGTCAAGGCGGACCTTGGCGCCCTTGGCGAGCGTGACGTCGTAGTTGGCGTTCTTGCGGATGGCGTTCTCGCCCGAGATCACGAGCGCCACGGGGCCGTTCCACTGGCGGAAGAGAAAGCTCTCGAGGAACGCGCCCTGCGGCACCTCACGGAATTCCTGAAACGTGGCCTCGTTGGCGGACTGCGCCCACCACATGGTCCCGGCCGAGATGAATCCGTCGACATCGGCGCGCGAGGGGCTCGCGGCGAGGAGCGCCGCCAAGATCGCGAAGGAAGCCGCTCTCGCTCTCATGCTCGCCTCCTATCGCAAGAAGAACTGGCCCGAGGGATGGTTCGAGCCGTGGATCTGCGAATGGCAGTTGGTGCAGGAGCGGTTGAACAGCCGGTTGCTCGCCAGATCGGGGTTGTCGTACAGCGTGCTCGGATGGCGCGTCCCGATGTGGCAGCGCTGACACAGGTACGGTTTCTTGCCCGCCAGGAGCTTGTCGTTGTTCGAACCGTGCGGCTCATGGCAGTTGAGACAGTTCTCGCGCACCGGCGCGTGCTCCCACAGGAAAGGCCCGCGCTTGTCGGTGTGACAGCTCTCGCACAGCTCGTTGGTCGAGGCGAAGCGGATCATGTGATCGCTCGACGAGCCGTGGGGATTGTGACAGTCGGCGCAGTTCATGCCGCCTTCGGCGAGCGGCATGTGGCTCGAGCGCGTGACGCCGAGGCGTTTGTTGCGGTGGCACGAGAGGCACAGCTCGTTGGTGTTCGAGTTGTTGAGCATGGCTTGCTTCGAGACGTCTTGCGGGTGGTGCATCGAGTGGCAGGACGTGCACGCCAGGTCCTCGCGGGCGTGCATGCTGTTGTCCCAGTGCAACTGCTCGCCGGCCTTGTGGCAGGTGCGGCAGGTGCCGTTGATCTCGGCCACCGTCATCTTCTTGAAATTGCGCACGTCCCAGAAGCCGGGCTTCTCGGTGTCACCGTCGGCTGCGACGTGGCGTGAGCCGGGGCCGTGACAGGTCTCGCAGTTGACCGACTGACCGATGAGCACGCTGTCGCCCGCCGCCTGGCCGTGGGCGCCGGCGGCGAATTCCTTGTACTCGGGCTCGTGGCACTCCTTGCACTTCTCGGAGCCCACGAAGGTGGCGACCGGCTCGGATTGGAGGCCTTGCGGCCGGGCGGCGAAGACGGCCACGGCAAGCAAGGCGACGAAGATGGTCGATACCCACCACGACCGGCGCATCCGACACTCCTCGGGGCGGAGGACGTGTCCCGTCCCCGGGTGGGAGGACTGGGATCGCGTTCGGTGGACCTCGGTGGCGCCGGGCTGTCGCGGCCGACTCATGGTGAGTAGGGCCGTTGCGGCGCGGCACCTTCCGCTCTCGCTTCCTTCTACGGCCCGGACGTCGGGGATTCAAGTTTCCAGTTTCACTTCGGGCCAGCAGCCGCTATCGAATCATTCACAACGTCCTGACAGAAAATCCGGCTAGTCGCTGTCGGAAAACGACTTCCATGCTTGACCGCAAGCCTCTCCGGGAGATTCAATAAGCGCCAAATCCCCGTCTTTTCGGGGACGATTCGTCATCGCAACCGCTTTCCCCTTCCTCGGAGGAACCGAATGACAGCCCGCCTCGCCCCCTGGCCGGCCCTGCGTGTGCCAGTTCTCGTCTCGGGTCTCGTCGCGATGGCCGTCTCGGTCACCGCGCTCGCGGCTCGGGCCGACGACTACAACACGCAGTGGGGTCCGTCCAAGAAACCCGCCAAGCCCGCCGCCGCCGCTCCGGCCAACAAGGACATGAAGGATTGGGGCACGGTGACCAAGGACTCGCAAGAGATGCCGGGCCTCTTCCGCGTCTACAAGAAGAAGGACGCCTGGTACATGTCCGTCCGCAAGGACCAGCTCGACAAGCCGTACATGCTGGCCTTGGACATCGGACGCGGCATCGGCTCGATGGGCATCTTCGGCGGCACGACGCTCAACGAGGACGTCGTGCGCTTCCGACGCAAGGCTGACACCATCCAGCTCCTGAAGGACAATGTGCGCTTCATGGCCACCGGCGATTCGGCGCTCATGAAGTCGGTCGATCTCTCGTACGCGCCTTCGGTCGTCTACTCGTGGAAGATCGAGAGCGAGCGCGGCGACAGCATGCTAGTCGACCTCGGCGGCTTCGTGCTCTCCGACTACGGCGACATCGTGCAGGGCCTGCGCGGCACCCTGAACGGTCCGCCGCGGATCGACGACAAGAAGAGCACGCTGGGTGCCCTCAAGGTGTTCCCCAAGAATATGGAGCTCGAGGGCGACTTCACGATCGTTCCGACCAATCGTGAGGACACCTTCATCGGCACGATCGCCGATCAGCGCTTCATCCCCATCACGCTCCATTACTCGCTGGCAGAGCTGCCCACAGACAGCTACGTGCCGCGCCTCGAGGACGACCGCGTGGGCTACTTCAACACCGCCTGCAAGGACTTCTCGCGCGACAGCAACGAAGCCTACATGGTGCACTTCATCAACCGCTGGAGCCTCAA
>DASYSL010000221.1:0-4747 GCA_036003365.1 Candidatus Eiseniibacteriota bacterium | reverse complement strand
TTGATCTTCACGTCGACGATGGGCCGGCCGCCCACATCCTGCATGGGGAACGAGACGCCGCCGGCCGGAACCTCGATCATGGCGGGCGCGGCGATCATCATCATGCGAGCGCCGTGCTGGGCGAGGAGGCCGCGGGCCATGAGAATGGCCGCGACCAGGACAGCAATTCCAATGGTGAGCTTCCGAAGCATGAACGCTCTCCTCTAGTGGCGGTGTCCGTGCAAGGCGAGAAGCCAGTTCCAAAGCGCGTCGCGCCAGACGACGGCGGCGAACACGAAGGCAACCAGCGCAGCGAAGATCCAGATCCACTGCTTGCGGTTACTCATAAGCGAGTGCCTCCCGAGTGGTGAGCCGCGCGGCGCGGCGTGCCGGCGCCAGGCTGCTCACGGTGGCGAGCACCACCACGAGCCCGAGCCAGATCGCGGCCGCCGCCGGCGAGACGTAGAAGCCAAGCGACATGCGAAAGAACATTTGTCCGCACACGAATTCGAGCACCGCGCTTACCGGAATGGCGAGGATCACGGCGGCGGCCCAACTCACGAGTCCGATGAGCACCGATTCGATCCACACGTGGAACGCGAGCGTGCGCGGCGGGGCGCCGATCGCGCTCAGGATGCCGAGCTCGCGCGTGCGCTGGATCACCGCCAAGGTGAGCGTGAGGGCGAGCGCAAGCCCGCCCACGAGAACAACGAGGATCGCGGCGGCGGCGAGAATGGTCTTGATGATCAAGAGGTGATCGAGGATGGCCTGCCGCATGTCGAGCATGCGCTGCATGCCGGTCACTTCGATGCCAAAGCGCTCGAACGTCCGTTGCAGGTCGCGCGCGACCGCAAGCTCGGCGGCCGCATCGCGGCTTCGTGTCGCCACGCGCACGCTGCGCGCGAGTCCTTGCGATTGGCCGGTCGCCTCGAGAACCGCCTGGGGCGGCGCATAGACCGCGAGATGCGGGCTCATCTCTTGGACCACGCCCACGATCGGCCACGACACGGTGCGCCCGTTCACCAGAAGCTGGATTGGATGGCCGACCTGGAGCGTGGAGTCGAGGGCCTGCACGGCGCGGTTGATGACCGCGGCGCGCACGTCATCCCGGCGCAGCCAGCGGCCCTCGGCGAGCGCCAGCGCGAGCAACGGGCTTCCTGGATCCGGGCCGACGACCGCAAGCTGCGCTGCGCCCAGACCGTCGGCCCCCAGCGACCCCGTCCCTTCTGGCCAGCACTCCGCGCGCTCGACTCCGGGCACGGTGGCCAGCGCGGCCGCGATCGCGGCCAACGGCTGAGGTCGCGCGAAGCCGACCGCGATGTCGTAGCGCCGCGTGGCGAAGTCGCGATCCACGGCGCGGTCGTACGCCTTGCCCACGTTGATCGCGGACATGAAGACTGCGCCGCCGAGCGCCAGCGTGGTCACCGTGAGTGCCAAACGAACGCGGTGTGTGAGCGTCGTGCGCAGGGACCAAAGCAGTGGACGCGAGATGCGCGCGAGGATAGCGAAGCCCGGGGCAGCTTGGGGGTGCGACGACGGGCCGCTCATCGCCTCACGCGCGGTGATGCGTGAGGCGCGCCCAACCGGGACGAGCGAGACGAGAAGCGGCACCAGCAATCCCACAGCCACTTCGAGGGCGTACACCCACCAGGGCACGGACGTATCCGTGATCTCGGCGTTGAGGATCGAAGCCGCGAACTTGGCGTAGCCTTGGCCGACCGCCCAACCGAGCGGAATCGCGAGCACGAGCGAGGCCGCGGCGAGCAGCGCGACCTCGGCGAGATAGATGCCGGCCACCTGACGCGTCGTGGCGCCGATGGCCTTCATGATGCCGATCTCGCGCACCTGCTCGACCAAGAGGCCGTGGATCATCGTGGCCACGAGCATCACGCCGAGCAAGAAGCTCAAGACGCCGAACGCGCCGATCAGGTACGTGAACGTGTCCATCTGGGCGGCGTGCGGGTGGCGCCCCGGCTCGGGCACCGTGATACGGGTGACCGGATGCCCGCGCTCCCCGAGCCACGCTGCCACCTGCCCCGCCACCTCGCGGATGTGGCGTCGCTCGAACGGGCGATCGGACACCGCGATGCGCAGCTGCGCCTGCGCGGCCCCGGCGAGCGGCGAATCCGCGCCGACGAAGCCGATCACCACGTGATCCATCCATCCCGGCGCGAGGCCGGCGGCGTGCACCGTGCCCGCGATCTCGAGCGGCGTGTCGCCGTTCTCGCGTGCGTGGAATGTGAGGCTGTCGCCCACCAGGGCACGCGCCACCGAGAGCGAGGAGCGCTCGATCAGCACCTGCCCGGGCTTGGGCGGCCAAGCACCCAGGTCATGCGCGAACACGTCCAGTCGCTGGCGATCGAAGTCCGGCACCACGAAGAGCGCGGCCGGAGACCATTCGTCGGGGCTCACCCGCACGCGCGCGGCGACCACCGGGCGCGCTTCGGCGTCCTTGATGCCGGGAAGGTGACGCACGGCTTCGACCAGGCGATCGTCCACGGCATCGGTGACGAGAATCGCCGACGCGGGATGCGTGCGCGCGTAGGTGACGCTCAGCTCGCGATGCAGGATCGTGTACTTGGTGAGCATCGCGCCCATCTCGAAGAGCCCGGCCGTCATGGCGAGGATCACGAGCAGGGAGCGCCCCGGCCGCGCGACGATGTCGGCGAACGCTTTGGCCCAGCGCGGCGCGAGCTTCACGCCACGCACCCGTCGGCCAGCGTGAGCGTGCGGCCCGCGCCCGAGACCGTTTCGCGCTCGTGCGTGACCACGACGAGCGTCTTGCCGTCGGCGACCAATTCGGCGAAGAGCGCGAAGATCTCCGCACTCGTCTGCGAATCGAGATTGCCGGTCGGCTCGTCGGCGACGAGCAGTGGCGGGTCGTTCGCCAGGGCGCGCGCGATGGCCACGCGCTGCTGCTGGCCGCCGGAGAGGGTGGCCGGAAGCTTGGCGGCCTGATCGGCGACGCCCACGCGTTGGAGCAGCTCCTGGGCGCGCGCTTCGCGCCGGCTCGCCGGGATCGCGCCGCTGAAGTCCATCGGCAGCATGACGTTCTCGAGCGCGGTGAGCGTGGGCAGGAGCTGGAAGAATTGGAAGACCACGCCGACGTTGCGACCGCGCCACGTGGCCAGGCCATCGTGGCCCAGATCGCCGAGTGCGGCGCCGGCCACGGACACGATGCCGGTGGAAGGCTTGTCGAGCCCCGCGATCATGTTCAGGAGCGTGGATTTGCCGCTGCCCGACTTGCCGACCACGGCCACGAACTCGCCGCTCTTGATGTCGAGGTCGATCCCGCGCAGGGCGGCGAACGATCCGGCCGGGGTCTCGAAGGTCTTGGTGACGCCACGCAGAGTGATCATCATGGCGGCCAACCTAGCCGGGCCGCCCTGAACGCTCCGTGAACGCGCCGTTCAGCGGAGGTTCAGCCTGGGTGGGGCACGCTCTTCCCGGAGGTCGCTTGAAGGTTTTGGTCGTGGAGGACGAAGCCCAGCTGTTGCGCCAGCTCGCCACGTCTCTGGGCGAGGCAGGATATGCCGTGGACTGCGCGGCCGACGGCGAGCAGGCCGACTTCCTCGCCCGCACCGAGGGCTACGACGCCGTGGTGCTGGACCTCGGCCTGCCCAAAGTGGACGGGCTCACGCTGCTGCGCACCTGGCGCGAATCGGGCTTGGCGACTCCGGTGCTCGTGCTGACCGCGCGTGGCAGCTGGCACGAGCGCGTGCAGGGCATCGACGGTGGCGCCGACGACTACGTGGGCAAGCCGTTTCGCATGGAGGAAGTGCTGGCGCGCCTGCGCGCCTTGATCCGCCGCGCCAGCGGCCAGATGGCGCCCGAGCTCGTCTGCGGTCCCATCGCGCTCGACCCTCGCACCAGCCGCGTCACGCTCGAGGGCGAGCCCATTCGGCTCACGGCGCACGAATTTCGTGTCCTCTCCTATCTCATGCACCATCGCGACCGGGTCGTCTCGCAGAGCGAGCTGACCGAGCACGTCTACGCGCAGGACCACGATCGCGACTCGAATACCATCGAGGTGTTCATCGGGCGGCTGCGGCGCAAACTGGGGAACGACGTCATCGAGACCGTGCGCGGGCTCGGCTACCGCATGCGGGAGAACACTTGAGCGCCCGCCCGTCGCTGCGTATCCGACTCGTGGTCGGCACGTTGTTATGGACCGCCGGCATCATCGCCGTCGTTCAGTTTCTGACTCTCGTGCTCATCCGTCACGCCAGGACGCCGATGCCGATCGTGCACTACACGCTGCTCGGCATCATCATGGTCGGGCTCATCGTGGCCGGGCTCTGGCAGGTGCGCAGTGGCATGGCGCCAATCGCAAGCCTGCGCGCGCGACTCGCGGCGCTGCGCGAGGGCCGCGCTGCGCGCGTCGAGGGCGAGTACCCGTCCGAGGTGCAGCCCCTGGTCGACGACCTCAACACGCTGATCGAAGACCGCGAGCGGCGCGTCACCCGCGCGCAGGCCAAGGCGGCCGATCTCGCACACGGGTTGAAAACTCCTTTGGCCGTGCTCGCGCAGGAGGCCGAGAGCGCTCGCGCGGCCGGGCAAACCGAGCTGGCGACCATCTTGGGCGAGCAGACCGAGCGCATGCGCCGCCAGATCGAGTTTCATCTGGCGGATGCGCGTGCCGCCGTCTCCGGCGTGGCCGCCGAAGGGCGCGCCTCGGTGGCCCAGAGCGTGCGCGGGCTGGTGCGGGCGCTCAACCGGCTCTATGCCGAGCGTGGCGTGTCCATCGTGGTCGATGTCGCCGAAGACG
>DASYSL010000220.1:0-8569 GCA_036003365.1 Candidatus Eiseniibacteriota bacterium | reverse complement strand
GAGTTCTGCGGCCCGGGCCTGGCCTCGATGTCGCTTCCCGACCGCGCCACCATCGCCAACATGGCGCCCGAGTACGGCGCCACCATGGGCTTTTTCCCCATCGACCAGGAGACGCTGCGCTACTTGCGGCTCACCGGCCGCGGCGAGGCAGCCAATCTCACCGAGCGCTTCGCCCAGGAGCAGGGCCTCTTGCGCACCGACCAGGCCAACGAGCCCGAGTTCACCGATCGCGTCGAGCTCGACCTGGGCGCGGTCGAGCCCAGCCTGGCCGGCCCCAAGCGGCCGCAAGATCGGGTCGCGCTCGCGAACGTGAAGGAGGGTTTCCGCCGCTCGCTCACCGCCTCGGTGCTCGAGCGCGGCTACGGACTCTCGGCCGACGAGCGCAAGCGCGAGGGCACCTATCGCCCCAACGGCACGGCGATCCCGCTCCATCACGGCGCGGTGGTGATCGCGGCCATCACCTCGTGCACCAACACGTCGAATCCGTCGGTGATGGTGGCGGCCGGCCTGGTGGCGAAGAAGGCGCGGGAGCGCGGGCTCACCGTGCCCCCTTATGTGAAGACGAGCCTGGCGCCGGGCTCGCGTGTGGTCACCGAATATCTGCGCGCCTCCGGGCTCTTGGCCGATCTCGAAGCCCTGGGCTTCGGCCTCGTGGGCTACGGCTGCACGACCTGCATCGGCAACTCGGGACCGCTGCCCGATCCGGTGGCCCACGCCATCGAGGAGGGCGGGCTCGTGGCGTCGGCGGTGCTCTCGGGCAATCGCAACTTCGAGGGGCGCATCCACCCGCTCACGCGCGCCAACTATCTGGCGTCGCCGCCTCTGGTGGTGGCGTACGCGCTGGCCGGGACCACGGACCTCGATCTCGTGACCGAGCCCCTGGGCAAGGACAAGAACGGCCAGCCGGTGTTCCTGCGCGACATCTGGCCGAGTGCCGTCGAGGTGAGCGACGTCATCGCCTCGTCCATGCGCCCGCAAATGTTCCAGGATTCCTACGCGCGCGTGTTCGACGGCAACCCGACGTGGAACGCCCTGCCGGTGCCGGAGGGCGATCTCTATCGCTGGAATCCGGAGTCGACGTACATCCGCCTGCCGCCGTTTCTCGAAGGGCTCGAGCTGGACGCGGCACCGCCGTCCGATCTCACGGGCGCGCGCGTGCTGGTGCGCGCCGGCGATTCGGTCACTACCGATCACATCTCGCCGGCGGGGGACATCGCCGCCGGCAGCCCGGCGGCCGCCTATCTCGAAGCGCACGGCGTCACCAAGAAGGATTTCAACTCGTACGGCTCGCGCCGCGGCAACCACGAGGTGATGATGCGCGGCACGTTCGCCAACATCCGGCTCAAGAATCTGCTGGTGCCGGGCGTCGAGGGCAACGTGACCGAGTACCTGCCGGACGGCACGCGCCTGTCGATCTTCGACGCCGCCATGCGCTACCAGCAGGCGAAGATTCCGCTCATCGTCCTGGCCGGCAAGGAATACGGCACCGGCTCGTCGCGCGACTGGGCGGCCAAGGGATCGGCCCTCCTCGGCATCCGTGCCGTGCTCGCCGAGTCGTTCGAGCGCATCCACTGCTCGAATCTCGTCGGCATGGGCGTTCTGCCGCTCGTCTTCCTGCCCGGCGAGAGCGCGGCCAGCCACGGACTCACCGGACGCGAGACCTTCGACATCACCGGCATCGCTTCCGGTCTCACGGCGCGCAAGAAGCTCACCGTGACAGCGCGCGGCGAGGATGGGAAGAAGACCGAGTTCCAGGTGATCGCGCGGCTCGACACGCCGGTGGCCGTGGACGTCTACAAGAACGGAGGCATCCTGCCCACGGTCGTGCGCAAGCTGCTCGCGCCTTCGGGCGCCGGCGAACGGGGAGGCCGCTCGTGAGCCTCGAAGAGCGATTGAGCGAGGATCTCAAGAACGCGATGCGCGAGAAGGACGAGCGCCGCCTCTCGGTCATCCGCATGATCCGAAGCGGCATCCTGCTCGAGAAGAAGAAGCCCAACGCGCCGGCCACGCTGCCCGACGATCAGGTGATCCGCCTCATTCAGGCGCACGTGAAGAAGGTGAAGGAAGCGCTCGAGACGGCGGAGAAAGTGGGGCGCCCCGAGCTCGCCGCCGACGCGCGGGCCGAGATCGCGATCGCCGACGCCTACCTGCCGGCCGCGATGAGCGAGGACGAGCTGGAGACGATCGTGCGCGCCGCCCTGGCCGAGACCGGTGCCACGGGTCCGGCCGCGATGGGCCCGATCATGAAAGCCGCGATGGCGAAGGTGGGTGGACGGGCGGACGGCAAGCGCGTGCAGGAGACGGTGCGCCGCGTTTTGGGGGGCTAGAAAGCGCGCCGGCGCTTCGAGGAGATCGAAGCGCCTAGCGCGTCCGCTTCTTGGCTGTCTTGGCCTTGAGCTTCTTCTTCGCGTTCGACTTGCGCGCCTTCTTGCGGCGTAGCCGGAACTTGTAAGCCGTCATGCGTGCGTTCCCCTCCTTTCACCGCGCCGCGCAGCAGTGAGGACCGCGGCCGGTCGCGGCAGTCTAACCGGTTGCCCGCCGCGCGGCCAGCACGGATACTTCTCTTGTGCGCTTTCCCAGGCTCCGTGCTCTCCTTCCCGCCGCGCTGGTTTGGGTCGCTGTCGCGGGAATCTCTCCGGAACCGGCCCGAGCGCAGCTCAGGCTTGCGTCGCCCAGGCCCACCCAGGCGAGCCTCGACAGCCTGGCCGCTCAGAACGAGCGCGCGCCCGGCGATCTCGAGATCGCGCTGCGCTACGCACGCGCTCTGGCGCTCGAGAACACGATCTCTTCGCGCCGCCATGCCGGCGAGGTGCTCTTGCGCGCCAAGCGCGACCATCCGCGCTCGGCCGAGCTGCACCTGGCGCTCGCCGACCTCTATTACCGGCAAGGCTTCCTCAATCTGTCGCGCAGCGAGCTCAAGGCGGCGATTGCCGCCGACTCGTCGTCGGCGCCGGCGTATGCGCGGCTCGGCCGGCTGGCCTTCCGCGACTGGCTCAAGTTCCAGCGCTCCGAAGCGCTGACGCTCGCCGAACGCTACTGGGAAGAGTCGGCGCGCGAAGACCCCAAGGACACCGAGTCATGGCTCGGACTCGGCGTGCTGGCGCTCCTCGCCAACGATCCCCCGGCGGCGGAGAAGAACGCGCGGCGCTGCCTGGCGCTGGCCCAGGATCCGGCGGAGCGCACGCGCGCGAGGAGCGGCCTCTATCCGGTGGGCACCTCGGGCGCCACACCCGAGCGGGCCTTTGCCGCGCCCGATCCGCGCGGCGAGGGCTTGCTGCTCCTCGGTGCCGCGCTCTACCTGCAAGGACAGCTCGAGGGCGCCGACTCGGCGTTCACCGGCTCCATGGCCTACCTGAGCGCGGGCGCGCGCGCCGAGCTGCTCGACATCACCGAAGCCGCCAGCGACCGCGACACCGCCGCCTTCCACCAGATCCACGACTCGGGCCAGGCGGCCGAGTTCCTGCGCCAGTTCTGGCGCGCGCGCGACCCCGATCTCACGACGCCGGTGAACGAGCTGCGCCTCGAATACCTGATGCGCGGCGCGGTGGCCTACTTCCTGTTCTTCGATCCACGCCACCAGCGCTGGGACGAGCGCGGCACCATCCTCGTGCGCTACGGCATGCCGGAAGAGGTGCTCTACAACCCGATCATCTGGGAGAACTACGCCTCGAGCACGGTCAACCGGCTGGTGTGGCGCTACCCGAGCCTGGGCATGGACGTGTATCTCGAGGACCGCTATCTGAACGAGACCTACGACTTGCCGATGTGGCAATTCCACGAGTCCGATCCCGAGCCCGACACCGCGGTGGTGCGCGAGGAAACGGCGAAGGGCGAGATCGCTGCCGCCGGCCGCGGCATCTTCCATCCCGCGCACCTGGGTCGCGATCTCTTGCCGGGCGCCGCCGAGGCGGCAGTGTTCCGCCGCGTGTCGGGCTTCGATCCGCGCTCGGGTGCCGCACACGGTGACAAGAGCGGGCACGTCGAGGTCTATCTCGCGGTCACCGGCCACACCGAGCCCACCAAGCTCGCGGCCACCGCCGTGGTGCTCGACTCGACGTGGCACGAGGTGGCGCGGAGCCAAGGAGAGCGCGCCACCTGGTGCGCGTCCGACACCGTGCACCTCTTCCAGATGAACTTCGACCTGCCCGACGGCAAGTACACGGTCGGACTCTCGGCGCGCGACCCGGCGCGCGGCGCCTACCAGAGCTGGCGCGTGCCGGTTCGGGTGACGCGCCCGGAGGCCGGTCTCCTCGAGATGTCGGATCTCGAGCTGGCCTGCGCCTACGAGCCCGCGGAGCGCGGCGGCCCCTTCGACAAGCCTTCGTTCACCGTGCTGCCCAATCCGCTCCGCAAGGTCGAGGCGGGCACGCCGGTGGCCGTGTACTTCGAGGCCTACGGCCTCACGCCCGACGAAACCGGCCACTCGCAGATGACGGTCGAGTACTCGGTGCGCTCGATCGCCGAGGACAAGCGTTTCTTCATCCGGAAGTGGGTGGCGCCCCGGCGCGAGGATCCCATCGTGCAGGTGGTGCGTGACGACGAGGTGGCGGGGCGCGTGCGCCTCGAGTACGTGAGCGCGGCCATGACCCAGGCGGCACCGGGTCCGTACCGGCTCGACGTCACGGTCACCGATCGGGCGACGCAGCGCACCGCCCACAAGACGCTCGACTTCCTGCTCGTGCCCGCCGAAGCCCCGGCGCGCTAGCGCCGCGGGCGCGCTAGGGCCGCGGGCGCGGGAAGCGCGCGAGCACGGCGAGGAGTGCTGGGTGCAGGTGCCGGTTCGAGCCCGCGCACTCGATGTGGAAGGGATCGAATGGTCCGCCCACGAAATCCGTCAGCTGCCCGCCGGCTTCCTCGACGATGCGCCACGCCGCCGCCGTGTCCCAGGCGTGCAGCTTGAGCTCCCAGAAAGCGTCGAAGCGCCCGCACGCGAGATAGCACAAGTTGAGCGCCGCCGAGCCGTCACGGCGCACCGCCTGCGCCTCGTTCATGAACGCCCCGAAAGGCTCCAAGCTTTCGTGCGGCCGCTCGCGAAAATCGTAGGGAAAGCCGGTGGCCAGGAGCCCGCGCTCCAGGCGCGTGACGCCGGAGACGCGAATCGGCGCACCGTTCAGCGAGGCGCCCGCGCCGCGCGCGGCCGAGAAGCATTCCTGGCGCTGCGGGTCGTATACCGCGCCGGCCACGATGGGGCCGCGCCCGCCGGCGCTCGCTTCGCGGCCGGGCTCCGCTTCCTCGAGCGCCACCGACACGCAATAGAAGGGATAGCCGTGGGCGAAGTTGGTGGTGCCGTCGAGGGGATCGACGAGCCAGCGGTAGCGCGCCGCGCGCTCGTTGCCCGAGCCTTCCTCGGCCAGCACCGCATGATCGGGGAAACGGCGGCCAATCTCGCTCACGAGATACTTCTCGCTGGCGCGGTCGGCCGTGGTCACGAGGTCCTGCACGCTCTTGTAGTCGACGTCGAAGGCGCGCCCGGCGTAATCGAGCAAGATGGCGCCGGCGCCGCGCGCCAGCGCCTCGGCGATCTTTCGCGCTTCCTCCGGCGCCAGCGCGTCAGCCTTCATAGCGCGACGGGCACACGGCGCGGAAGGCGCACATCTGGCAGGCGGTGTAGGTGGGCGCTGCCGTGTACTGGCGGCGGCGGATTCCGGCGGCGGCCTCATCGATGGCGGCTTCGGCCTCGCCCAGCACTTCGTCGGTCACCGGCAGACGGCCGACGAGGCCGGTCTCCACGAATTGCAGCTCGACCGCCGCGGGACGCGTGCCGTAGCTCTCGCGGTAGGCGAGGGCGTAGATGCGGAGCTGCAGGTTTTCGCGGGCGCGGCGCTCGGCGGCTTCGCCGTCGCGCACGTCCGAGGTCTTGAAGTCGACGATCACCGGCCCCTCGGGCCTCAAGTCGATGCGGTCGAAGCGCCCCTGCACGCGCACCGTGCCGCGCTGGAAACGGAATTCCCGCTCGATCGCGGCCGGCCGGCTCGGCGTTGATTCCTCGCGCGCGAAGAAGCGGCGCAGCGTCTCCTGACCCGCGGCATAGCGCGCTTCCTCGTGCTCGCGCGTGAGGAAGCCTTCGGGGCGCCAGGCCTCGGCGAAGGCGGCAAGCAGGTCGTCCTCGCTCGCCGGCCAGCCCTGGAGCGCCTGACGGTAGTGGACCTGAAGCGCGTGGTGCATCGCCTGACCGTACATGACTCCGTGGTGCGGCAGCAGGGGGACGCGCAGCACGTGCTTGAACTTGTACTTGAGCGGGCAGGTGAGCCAGTCGGCCACGTGCTCCTGCGAGAGCGCAAGCGGCTCGTCCTCGCTCATGGGCGCGAGCTCGGCTGCCGGTGACTCGACTTCGGGCGCGTGGCGCGCCAGGGCTTCGAGGGCGGAGGCCTTCGACTTCCCGGCCGGCGGGGCGGCGAGGCCAAGCGCTTCGGCCACGAAGCGGCTGGGCTTGTGCAGGCGCTTGCCACCCAGATCGCGCGCGCCCGTGAGCACGAGACGCTCGCGGGCCCGCGTCATGGCGACGTAGAAGAGCCGCCGCTCCTCCTGCTCGTGGGCGTCGCCCGCGGGCGGGCTCTCGCGCACCAGTGCTTCGGGGTAGGGCAGGGGGGCGCGCTTCTTGTGCGCGGGGAAACGTCCTTCCTCGAGATCGACGAGGAAAACGACCGGGAACTCGAGACCCTTGGCGCGGTGCACGGTCATGACCTGCACGGCGTCGTCCGTCTCGTCGGGCTCGGCCTGCGCCGGGTCGTCGCCCGCCTCGCGCAGGAGCTCGATGTGACGCACGAAGTGCGTGACCCGGTCTTCGGGCGCCAGATCGGCGAAGCCGCGCACCAGCTCGAAGAAGCGCGCGATGTTCTTCACTTTTTGCTCGTCGGCCGGCGCCGTCGATTGCGAGAGCCGCTCGAGCCAGCGCGAGCGCTGCAGGAAGCGATAGAGAATCTCGCCCGTGGGCCGGGACACCGCGGCCTCGCGCAGGACGGCCAGATCGGCGAGACACGAGCCCAGGCGCTCGCGCGCCGTCTCGGAGAGACCGCCCTCGCTCTCGGGGTCCGCGTTCCCGAGCTCGCGCTCGGCGATCTCGCGCAGCGAGCGGCGCGTGCGCTGCGCCTGGCCCGAGAGCCGGGCGAGATCGAACGCCGGCACGCCATACGCCTCGGAGGCCGCAAGATGATAGAGCGCGCTCGAGGCGTCGGGATCGGCCACCGCGCCGAGCAGATGCACGCAGGCGCGCACCTCCTCGGCATCGTAGAGGCCGCGGTTGCCGGCGTATCGGAAGGGCACGCCGCGATAGGCGAGCGCGGCGAGCACGGCGCGCGCGCTCTTGTGCGTGCGCGCGAGCACCGCGTGGTCGCCCAGGCGGCGCTCGCCGCTCTCGACAGCTTCCTTGATGCGGCGCGCTACGAACTCGGCTTCCGACGACGAGGTGTCGAACCAGTGGAACTCGGCCGGCGGGCCGAGGTGGGTAGCGCCGCGCGCCACCAGGCGCTTGTCGACGCCGATCTTGGTCTCGAGCCGGTCGGGATCGTTGTGGCGGATGAGCCGGTAGGAGGCGTCGAGCAAGGGCTGCGTCGAGCGGTAATTGTCGATCAGCACGACCCGCGCCGCGTCCGGATACGTGTCCACGAACTGGCGCAAGTTGGACGAGGCGGCGCCGCGAAAGCCGTAGATGCTCTGGTCGTCGTCGCCGACCACGGTGAGGTTGCGATGCCCGCGCGCCAGCGCCGCCACCAGCCGGAACTGGGCCACGTTCGTGTCCTGGAACTCGTCCACCAGAATGTAGCGATAGCGCCGCGTCACCTCGCGCACGACCGCCGGGTGATCCTCGAGCAGGCGCAGCGCGAGCCACTGCAGCTGACCGTAATCGCACAGGCCATGGCGCGTGAGCAGGTCGAGGTAGGCGGCATAGAAGGCCGCGGTCTCGGCGTGGGTCGCCACGGCTTCGCGGTCGGCGTCGTCGGCCGCCGCCAGGCGCGAGCGCTCGGCGTGGGCCGCGTACTCGGCCGGTGCCACGCCCTCGTCGCGCGCGCGATCCACGAGGCCGAGAAGGGCCGCGAGATGGCGCGTCGGATCGGGCAGGGGACGCAGGCGCTCGAGGGGCAGCTCGAAGAGATGCTCGCGCAGGAGCACCAGCACCTGCGCCTGGCTCAGCACCTTGGGCTCGCCCGGGAGCCCCAGGGTGAGCGCATGCTCGCCGAGCAGGCGGTGGCCGAAGGAGTGGAACGTCGAGATGCCGACGTCGGCGAAGCCGTAGGGCACGAGCACGTCGACTCGCTCCTGCATCTCGGCCGCGGCCTTCTCGGTGAAGGTGAGCGCCAGGATCTCGCTCGGACGCGCGCGACGCGTGGCCACGAGCCAGGCGATGCGCCGCGTGATCACGGCCGTCTTGCCGGTGCCGGCGCCGGCGAGCACCAGAAGCGGGCCCTCGCCGTGGGTGACCGCGGCGCGCTGGCGCGCGTTGAGCCCGGAGAGCGACTCGTCGGCCGGGTTGGGCGTGGTCTCGAGCCAGGCGGTCGTCGACATGACGGCACGCTAGCAGCCGCGCGGGACCTTTTCCTTGTGCTCGGGAAATTGCGGATGGCTTGATTCG
>DASYSL010000219.1:0-5124 GCA_036003365.1 Candidatus Eiseniibacteriota bacterium | reverse complement strand
ACCCGAGGAGAATTCGAGAGATCATGTTTGCCTCAGCCGCTGACTCCGAGGGTCAATGGTACGACTGAAGAAGGCTAGTCGTATGGCAGTTGAGAGAGGCGATGATACGACTCCCCTAGGATTTCCCCGGCATGAGATCGGCGAAGTAGCGCGACAAGGCCTCGGTGCCCAGCGGCTTGCCGGTGGCGCGGCGCACCTTCTCGGGCCACGGCACCGAGCCCCCCGGGGCGAAGAAGTAGCGCGTGAGCCAGCCGGCCACCTGCGGCTCCTTGCTCAGATCCTCGACGCCGAACTGCTTCTGCATCGATTCCAGGAGCTGTGCGGCGATCAGGTCTGCATAGAGATAAGACTGATAGTAGATGGGGCCGGTGGCCAGCATGTCGCGGTAGCCCCAGAAGTGTCCGGGCGGCAGGTCGACCAGCGTGAAGCGCTTGTAGGCCACGGCGTACAGCGAATCCATGTTCACGTGCAGGTTGCCGTAGGCCGTGAGCTCGAACCACGCATTCAAGCAGATGCTTCGCCTGAGCCAAACGAACTGGCCCATCTTGCCGGCCCGCTCGAGGGCCACCGAGCGGCCAGGCGGTACTTTGGCGGCGCGCTCGAGCCAGTGATGGTCGTAGGCGAAGAAGCCCAGGCACTCGGCGAGGCCTTCGCTCATCGGCGTCTGATCGCCGGTGAGGAAGACGGCGGGGAGATCCTTGTCCGTGAGCACGGCGTTCAGGCAGTGGCCATACTCGTGGAACAAGGTCGAGTAGAACTGCGAGCCGGTGAACGGATTGGAGAGCAGGCGCGATTCGTACGGCGGGCGCACCGGGAACGTGATGCCGCCCGTGGGCACGTCCCAGATGCGCGCGTCGATGGGCAAGGAGTCGGGCTGGAAACCGATGTCCTTCACCAAGGCTTTCATGCGCGCGAGGCCGGGCTCGCGCGGCCACGCGTCGTCGCCGCCGGCCAGCTCCTGCTGGCGCAGCCAGTAATCGAGATCCCACGGCTCGACCCGATCGAGTTTCAGGTCCACCTTCGCGCGGTCGACGATCGACTGCATGATGGGCCGCGTCTGGCGCTCGAAATCTTCGATGTCCTTGAGCGCCTGGGCGCGCTCGAGGCTCGTCTGCACCAGGCCCGCCTCGGCGCCGTTCTTGAATCCCTCGCTTCTGCCGATGCGGTCGTAGAGGTGCATCGCGCTCGAGATCGACTTGCGGTATTTCGTGTCCGCCTGCTGGAGGGCCAAGTAAGCGTTCTGACGCTTGGCGCGGTCCTTCTCGTTGGTCAGGATCTCGGTGATCTCGGTCTGCGTCTTGCGCTGGCCGTCGAGCTGGAAGCGGAACGCGCTCACCGTGTCCTGGAGCTGCGATTGCGCGTCGCCGAGCTGCAGCACGAGGGCCGGGTCGGCGCGCGACTGCAAGAAATAGAGATGATGCATGTCGAGCCGGCGCGCCAGCGTCGTGTCCCGCACATGGCCGCGCCACTTCTCGATGATGGCCGCGTAGTCGGTGCGGTTCGAGAGATCGTTGGCGAAGCGCGTGTAGGGGGTGACGAACTGCGGCTCGTCGCCCTTCCACTGGTAGTACTCCTCGAGTGAGAGCGCCTCGTAAATCATGAACTGCTGCGCTTCCAGTTCGTCGAGGAAGGCGCGGAGGTCCTTCTCCGTGGTCGCGCGTGGGGCCGGTCCGCCGAGCTTGAGATGGAAAGGCCCCGGCGCGGCCGAGGCAAAGGCGGGAACCAAGGCGGCCACGAGAAGGGCGACAACGAAGCCACGCATGCGCAGTCCTCCAAGGTGGAGTCGCATTCTAGCGCATCGTGATACTCTCGCGCGCCGATGGATCGTGACCGCGTTTCGATCGCCTGGGGATGGCTGGCTCTCGTGGCCGGCGCCATCCTGGCTCTCCATGTGAGCTGCCTCACCCAGTACGGCTGGTTTCGCGACGAGCTGTACTACGTGTCGTGTGCGCATCGTCTCGCCTGGGGCTACGTCGACCAGCCTCCCCTCTCGATCGCCTTGTTGAGCTTGGTGATGAGCGTGGCGGGGGCGAGCCTCGCGGCGATTCGACTCACCGCGGCTTTGTTGGGCGTGCTCACCGCACTGCTCGCCGGACTGCTCGCGCGCCAGCTCGGTGGCGGCAAATTTGCGCAGGCCCTGGCCGCGGTGGCGGCCGGCTTCGCGCCCGAGATGCTCGGCAACGGCCATTTCTACTCGATGAACGCGCTCGACTTCGTATTCTGGCCGCTGAGCACGCTCTTGGCGCTGCGCGCCTTCGAGCGGCCAAGCCTCGGGCGATGGGTTGCGCTCGGCGTGGCGCTCGGCCTCGGGCTCCTCAACAAGTGGAGCGTGCTGTGGCTGGGGGCGGGCCTCGCCGTCTATTTGTTGTTCTTCCGTCGTGATCTGCTGCTTGGGCCGGGGCCGTGGATCGCCGGCCTGCTCGCAGGGGCGATCTTCGCGCCCAACGTGCTTTGGGAAATACGGAACGGCTGGCCCACGCTCGAATTCATGCGCAACGCGCGGCACGAGAAGATGGTGGCCCTCGACCCGCTGCGCTATCTCCTGGGCCAGACGCTTTCGCTTGGACCGGGGGCGGCGCCCATTTGGGTGGCCGGGCTCATCGCCGGGCTCGTGCGCCGCTCGTGGCGACTGATCGGCGTTCTCTACGTGGTGACGCTCGCCATTCTCCTGGCCTCAGGCAGCGCGCGTGTGGAGTACGTGACGCTTCCCTGCGTGGCGCTCTTCGCGGCCGGTGCGACGTGGTGGGGGATGCGCGGGCGGGTATCGCGCGTGGTCGTGACCGCGCTCGTGCTCGGCCTCGCCATTCCGCCCGTGCCGTTCGCCATTCCGTTCTTGCCCGTCCAGCGCTTCGTCGCCTATCAGAGAGCACTCGGGCGCGAGCCCGAGACCGAAGAGCGCCATGCGATGGGCTCGCTGCCGCAGCAGTACGCCGACATGTTCGGATGGCCCGAGATGGCCGACTCGGTGGCGCGGGTCGCCGCCACGCTCACGCCGGACGAGCGTCGGCGCGCCATCGTGGTGGTGGGCAACTATGGCGAGGCGGGGGCGCTGGAACGCTTCGGGGCTGGCCGCCTGCCGCGCGTCGCCTGCCAGCACAACAGCTGGTTCTTGTGGGGACCGCCCCCATGGGATGGCGCGGTCGCGATCCTCGTCCGCCGCGACAGCGTGGACGCACGCACCGAGTTCGATTCGGTCCGCGTGGCGGGCTTCATCGATCATCCGCTCGCCATGCCGTACGAACGGCATTTGCCCATCATGATCGTGCGCGGATTCCACGCCAATCTCGCCGCTGCCTGGGCAGGAGGGAAACACTTCGAATGAAGAGAATCGTGATCGTGCTCGCGGCCTTGGCGCTGGCTTCGTGCGCCGGGAAGAAGACCGACGACTCGACCGAGCGCTGGGTGATCGTCAAGCATGTCGCGCCGGGAGTCTCGGGGATGAGCGACGCCGACGCCGGGCAATGGCACGGGCGGGCGATCATCCTCGGCCCCGATCTGGCGATCGCCGGGCCGGACTCGTGCGCGAGGCCGATGTATCACACCGGCCCCGCGCCCGCAGACAGCGTGCTTCAGGCGTTCAACGTCGCGCCCGGTTCGCTCGGGCCTTCCATACCGCCGCAGGCGACGGTCACGATCACGCAAACGTTCTGTGACGGCGAGACCTGGTACGCGCCAGGCGCTCTCATCATCAGAACCTCGGAGAAGCATGCCTTCACGCCGTGGAACGGCGTGTTCTTCGAGCTCGAACGCCGCTAGCTAGAGCCCGGTCGAGACGCTGAACACGACGTTGCGGCCCGGGTCGTCGGCGAACTTCTTGTAGCGCGAGAGAAAGCTCCGATAGGCCACGTCGCCGACGTTGCGCACGCGCAAATTGAAATCGTACGTGTGGCTGCCGAGGCGCTTGGCCAGGCCCGCGTCGAAGTGCACGAGAGTGTACTCGCCCGTGGGCACGTCGAAGGGACCGAGCCGCGTCTGGTCGGCGATGTGCTCGACCTCGACGCCCACGTTGCCGCGCTCGGCCCAGCTCAGCGTGCTCGAGTGCAGCTCCGCCTCGCCCGCGACACGCCATGGCGGCATGAGCGGCAGCGGCTGATCCGTGTTCTCGTTCTGTCCCCAGACGTAGTCGGTGCGGGCGCGCAGCGTGAGCGGCTTGGCCGCCTCGAGCTGCGCCCAGAACTCGCCGCCGCGGAGCTTCGAGTCGGCCTGCTGATAGGCGTAGACGGCCAGCGTGTCGGCGGCCACCACCTGCGAGCCGCCGGTGGGCGCCAGAAAGATGTAGTTGTCGATCGTGCTCGAGAAGCCGGTCAGCTCGGCACGCACCTTGTTCTTGTGCAGGCGAAGGCCGGCGTCGAATTCGAGGTCGTTTTCGGGCTCGAGATCGGGATTGCCGACGTCGAAGCGCGCCTCGCTCAGCTGCGGGCCATTCGAGTAGAGCTCGAAGAGGCTCGGCGCCCGCCAGCCGCGCGCGCCGTTCAGGGCCAGGCTCCAAGCGTCGCTCAAGCCGTACACGAGCCCGAGATTGGCGCTGCCCTGCGTGTCGTCGCGCGAGTGCTCGGCCAGCGCGAGATCGGCATTGGCGTCGTTCCTCAAGTGATGGAAGTCGACGCGCCCTCCGGCCGAGATCCCCAGGCGGTCGCGATCCCATTCCTCGAAAGCGTAGAGGGCGCCGGCATGGGCGGTGGCGTCGGGCACGAGCGCGATGGGTCCGCGCGAGTCGTTCGTCTGGTAGAGGCCCGAGACGCCGATGGCGCCGTGCACCGGTTTGTCGCCGTGGTGGGCGATGACGTCGAGGGTGAACGTGTTGAGCATGAGATTGAACTGGTCGCTCTCGGTGCCGGGCACGCCGGCGCTGTCGGCCACCTCGATCAGCGAATGGCCCTGCCACTGCGCCTTGGTCTCGAGGCGCACGCCCCCCAGCAAGAGGTTGCTCCCGAATTGCACGCGGTTGTCGCCGGTCTTGCGCTCGGGGCCGCCTTCTTCCTCCTCGTTGCCCGTGTCTTCCGCCGGCTTGTCGGCCTCGAGCAGCTTGAACTCGCCGCCGTAGTGCGCGATGCGCAGCGTGCCGTTGCCCTTGTCGCCGCGCAGGCCGAGCGCCACTTCACCGTTGAACGCGCCGAAGCCGGT
>DASYSL010000218.1:0-7815 GCA_036003365.1 Candidatus Eiseniibacteriota bacterium | reverse complement strand
AGCGGCTGCGCATGGCGGGCGAGCTGGCGTCGGGCGTGGCGCACGAGTTCAACAACGTGCTGGGGGCGATTCTCGGACGCGCGCAGCTCTTGCGCCGTCAGTCGCAAGAGGGCCGCCTCACGCCCGCGGCCCTCGAGTCGGCGCTCGACGTGGTCGAGTGCGTGGCCCAGGACGGCGCCGACACGGTGCGACGCCTGCGTGAGTTCTCGATCGGCGGCGAACCCACGGCGTTCGACGTGGTCGATCTCGAGCGTCTGGCGAAGGACGCGGTCGAGTTCACGCGCCCGCGTTGGGAAAACGAAGCGCAGGCCGAGGGACGCGCCGTGCGCGTGCGCGTCGAGACCGAGCCCGGCGTGTGGATCGAAGGACGCGCGAGCGAGCTGCGCGAGGTGTTCACCAACTTGCTGCTCAACGCGGTCGACGCGCTGCCGCGCGGCGGTCACATCGTGGTGCGCGGACATGCGGCCGGCGAAAGTGTCACGATCTCGGTCGAGGACGATGGGCTCGGCATGGACGACGCGACGCGGAGCCGCGTGTTCGATCCCTTCTTCACCACCAAGGGCGACAAGGGCACGGGCCTGGGCCTGACCATGGTGTACGGCATCGTGGCGCGCCATCGCGGCCGGATCACGGTGGACAGCGCGCCGGAGCGGGGCACCCGCATCCGGATGGTGTTCCCACGCTCCGCGACCCCGCCCTCTTTGGCACGGGTCGAGGCCCTTCTCCCGGCCACCCAAGTCGCCGCATCGAGCGACATCCTCGAGGTGCTGGCGGTCGACGACGAGCCGGCCGTGCTCGATCTCCTGGGCGACATCATCGAGACGCTGGGCCACCGCGTGACGCGCTTCTCTTCGGCCCCCGAGGCTTTGGCGACCCTGCAGCCCGGCCGCTACGACCTCGTGCTCACCGATCTGGGAATGCCGGGCATGTCAGGCTGGGAGTTCTCGCGCGCCCTGCGCGCGGTCGATCCCACGGTGCCCCACGCCTGGATCACGGGCTGGGGCGAGGAGCTGGTGGGCGATGCCAGCCGCCGCGACGGCACCGACGCCATCGTGGCCAAGCCGTTCACCATCGACGACGTGAAGAAGCTCCTGGCGCTGGCGTCCTCGCGCCGCCAAGACCGCGCGGCTTGAGCCACATGCGCCGGCGCATGCTCGATGTGCGCTGGCGCATGCAATTGGGTCCATGGCTCCATGGACCCATTCACAGGTCCACGGACCTGTAACCGAGCCAGGGCCTCGGGTCTTCCCTACGCGGCACATGCGCTGGCGCATGCAAGTGGGTCCATGGCTCCATGGACCCATTCACAGGTCCATGGACCTGTAACCCCACTCGACCGAAGCTATCCCGAGACCAGCCTTCCCCCCGCGCCTTCCGGCACGCAGTCGAGCAGATCCCAGCGTGCGCACCACTCGACGTCTTTCTCGTATTCGATGCCCAGAGAAGCCAGATAGCGCCCGTGCTCCGATGAGGCGACGAGGTCGCGGGTCTCGATCTCGGTGTCGGGAGCCGTGGCCAGGGTCTGGCCTTCGGCGGCCATCTCGACGCCGACCCCCGCCTCGGCGAGCCGCGACAGGACGCGCAAGGCGAAACGGCCGGCGCACGCCGTGTCTTCCACCGACTCCTCGCCCTCCTTGCCGGCGCACACGATCCACAGATCGGCCGCGCCGTCCGGGGGCGTGGGAGCGCCGCTCTTCGCCCGCGCCTCGAGCCAGGAGCTGGCGCGCGCCGCCGCGGCTTCGAGGTTGACGAAGGCCACCGCCCACTGCACCTCGGCCGCCTTGGTTGCCAGAAAGGCGCGCGAGCCGTTGGTCGACGTGTAGAGAAGCACCGAGCCTGCTACCCGCGCGCGCTCGTACTCGAAGGGCGAGTTGCCGAGGTCGAACGAGCGCAGACGCTTGCCCTGCCGCTCGCCGCACAAGAGCACGCGCCCGGGCACTCGCCGCCGCGCCGCACGCGCCTCGTCCGGGCTGTCGAAGAAGAGCACCTCGCGGGCCCCCTGCGCCCACGCGCGCGCCAGAGTGCTCGTGGCGCGCAGCACGTCGATCACGGCCACGGCGTGCGCGGCGCGCGCCGCTTCGGCTTCTTGATCGGAATCCGGAGGAGTCAGGAGCAGGCGGATCTTGACCGCACGCTCGCTCATGCGACCGGCCGGCCCGCCCTCAGGCGCCCGCGGGAGCGGCGGCCGGGGCCTGCGCCCATTCCTGGAACCAGGCGGCCACGATGCCGGTGTCGAGCTCGCCCTTGATGAAGCGCGGCGACGCCAACGCCTTCAAATGGAAGGGCACGGTGGTGGGCACACCCTCGACGATGATCTCCTCGAGCGCCAGCAGCATGCGCCGGCGCGCCTCGTCGCGGTCCTTGCCGCGGGTGATCACCTTGGCGATCAAGGAGTCGTAGTTGGGCGGCACGCGGTAGCCCTGGTAGACGTGCGAGTCGACGCGCACGCCGGGGCCGCCCGGCTTGTACCAGTAGGTGATGGTGCCGGGCGCGGGACGGAAGTTGCGATCCGGATCCTCGGCGTTGATCCGGCATTCGATCGAATGGCCGCGCAGGACGACCTCGTCCTGCGTCACCGGGAGCTTCTCGCCGGCGGCGATGCGGATCTGCTCCTTGAGGAGATCGAGACCGGTCACTTCCTCGGTCACCGGATGCTCGACCTGGATGCGCGTGTTCATCTCCATGAAGTAGAACTTGCCGCTCGCGTCCATGAGAAATTCCATGGTGCCCGCGGAGTGGTAGCCGATGGAGCGCGCGCCCATCACCGCCAGAGCGCCCATCCGCTGACGGATCTCTTCGGTGACCACGGCCGACGGGCTCTCCTCGATCAGCTTCTGGTTATTCCGCTGCACCGAGCACTCGCGCTCGCCGAGATGGACGAGGTTGCCGTGCTCGTCGCCAAGCAGCTGGAACTCGATGTGGCGCGGCCGCAAGATCAGCTTCTCGAGATACACTTCGCCCGAGCCGAACGCCGCTTCCGCCTCGGCGCGGGCGATGAGATAGCCGGAGCGGAACGACTGCTCGTCCATGGCCGGTCGCATCCCGCGCCCGCCGCCGCCGGCCGCCGCCTTGATCATCACCGGATAGCCGATGGCGCGCGCCACCTCGAGCGCTTCCTCCTCGCTCGCCACCGTGCCTTCCGAGCCTTCGATGATGGGCAGGCCGGCTTCCTTCATGAGCTTTCGCGCCTGCGACTTGTCGCCCATCTTGCGCATGACTTCGGGGGTCGGGCCGATGAAGCGGAAACCGGCTTCGTCGCAGGCTTCGGCGAACTGAGGATTCTCCGCCAGGAAGCCGTAGCCGGGATGGATGGCCTCGGCGCCCGTGACCTCGGCGGTGGCCAGGATGCGCGCGATGTTGAGGTACGACTGGGCGCTCGGCGGCGGGCCGATGCACACGGCTTCGTCGGCCAGGCGCACGTGCAACGATTCGCGATCGGCTTCGGAATAGACGGCGACGGTGGCGACGCCGAGCTCGCGGCAGGCACGCAAGATGCGGAGCGCGATCTCGCCGCGATTGGCGATCAGAACTTTCTTGAACAAGCGGGACCCCAGGACGCGCGGCACGACGCAAGCTCGCGGGGGGCGAGCGCGTCCCCGCTCCCGGGCGTCTCGGGGGTGGGAACGGCATTCTAGGGGAGCGCTAACCGAGCCTCAACTGGGGGCTCTGCTCCTGGGGCTCTACTCCCTGACCTGCCAGTCGTTGGTGCCACCGCCGATGCCGGTGCTGGAGGGCTTCGTATTGTGCTCGAGCACGCCGCGATCCACCGGCTGCCAGCGCCGATCCGAAGTGGCCTGGATGCCACGCAGGTGGAGCTGGAACTCGCTCGGGTTCGAGCAGTGCCGGAGCGCGTCTTCCTCGGCGATCACGCCGTTCCTGAAGAGCGCCATCACCGACTGGTCGAAGGTCTGCATGCCGTACTGGGTGACGCCGTCCTGCATCGCCTGCTTGAGCTGGTGGGTCTTGTCGGCGTTGAGGATGAGATCGAACACCGTCGGCGTGTTGACCAGGACCTCGACGGCGAGCACGCGCCCGCCCCCGACCTTGGGGATCAAGCGCTGGCAGATGACCGCCTTGAGGTTGTTGGCGAGGCTGCGACGGATCTCGTCGTGCTGGTGCGGCGGGAAGAACGAGATGACACGCTGAATCGTCTGCAGGCAGTCGGTGGTGTGCAAAGTCGAGAGCACGAGGTGCCCCGTGTCCGACGCCATGAGCACGGTCTCCATGGTGACGCGGTCGCGGATCTCGCCCACCAGGATGACGTCCGGGTCCTGACGCAGGATGTGACGCAGGCCATCTTCGAAGGTGTACGTGTCGACGCCCACCTCGCGCTGGTGGATGCACGACATGCGATCGCGGTGGAGGAACTCGATCGGGTCCTCGATCGTGATCACGTTCTTGGCCATGTCGCGATTGACGGCATCGACGAGCGCCGCCAGCGTGGTCGACTTGCCGACGCCCGTCGGCCCGGTGACCAGCACGAGTCCGCGCGGCTGGAAGGCCTGCTCGCGCACCGAGAGGGGGAGCCCGAGCGCTTCGAAGGGCGGGATCTCGACCGGAATGGCGCGGAACGCCATGGCCAGCGTGCCGCGCTGGACGAAGGCGTTGGCGCGGAAGCGCGCCAGGCCGGCGACACCGAACGAGAAATCGAGCTCGCGATGCTCCTCGTATTCCTTCTTCTGGCGATCGGTGAGGAGCTGGGACATCCAGTCCTCGATGTCCTGCTGCGAGGGAACCTCGTTGGTGTCGATCGCGAACAGGCTGCCGTCGACGCGCACGAGCGGCGAGGCGCCGACCTTGACGTGAAGGTCGGACGCGCGCGTCTCGAGCATGGTTTCCAGAAGCGGTCGGAGATTCATCGCGCCTCGCGGTGACCCGCGGGCGCGCCGGGCTGGTCCCGGCTAACCTTGCGGATCGATGAGGAAGAGCGTTTGCCCGTACTCCACGGGCTGTCCGTTCTCGACCGAGATCTGGGCCACGCGTCCGCGCACTTCGGCTTCGATCTCGTTCATCAGCTTCATCGCTTCGATGATGCACACGGTCTGGCCCACGTCGACCGAGTCCCCCACCTCGACGTAGGAATCGGCGTCGGGCGCAGGGGCGCGATAGAACGTGCCCACCATGGGCGAGATCACCTTCACATAGCGCTGCTCCGGTGCTGCGGCCGGAATCGGCGCGTTCGCCGCCGGGCTCGTCGCCGCTGGATGCGCGACCGCCGCGGGCGCAGGCGTGGGTGCTGCCGGAACCGCCGCTGGCATCGGCGCCGCATGGGCGGGACCGTGCGTGTTGGCGGTGATGCGCACCGTGCGTCCGCCTTCGGAGACTTCGAGCTCCCCGATGCCGGTCCGCTTCACGAGCTGGATGAGCTTGCGAATTTCCACGAGATCCACGGCGGCCTCTACCGGCTCACCCGTTCTACGTATCGGCCGGTGCGGGTATCGACTTTAACGACGTCCCCGGGACCGATGAAGAGCGGGACTTGCAGAACGGCGCCGGTCTCGAGCGTGGCGGACTTGTAGAGATTGGAGACCGTGTTGCCGCGCACGCCGGGCTCGGCGTCGCGGATGGCCAGCTCGACGAAGGTGGGCAGCTCCGCGGTGAGCGGGCGCCCTTCGTGGGTGGTGAGGCTGATGATCATGCCCTCTTTGAGGAACGCCCTGTCCTCTCCGAGCTTCTCGGCCGAGAGCTCGAACTGATCGTAGGTCTCGGTATTCATGAAGTGGTACGTGTCGCCGGCCGCGTAGAGGAACTGCACGCCTTCTTCGCGCACGTCGGCGTCCTGCACCTTCTCGCCGGCGTTCCACGTGCGGTCGATCACCTGACCGGTCTTGAGATTCTTGAGCTTGGTGCGCACGAAAGCGCCGCCCTTGCCCGGCTTCACGTGCTGGAACTCGACGATGCGGAACAGCTGCCCGTCCATTTCCAGGGCCATGCCGTTCCGGAAATCCTGAGTGGTTGCCATGTGGTTCGAGCGTTCTCCTGATGACCGTGAGCGCTACGTCTTGGAGCGTCCTTGCACGTAGGCGACGAGGGCCTTGAGGCCCCATTCGTACGATGCCGCCCCGAAGCCCATCACCACGCCGACCGTGGCGGCGCCGGTCCGGGAGTGCTGGCGGAAATCTTCCCGGCGCCAGAGGTTCGAGAGATGCACTTCGACCGCGGGCAGGCCGATCGCGAGGAGCGCGTCGTAGAGAGCGAGGCTCGTGTGCGTGAGCGCGCCGGGATTGATGAGCACGCCCTCGAAGCGCCCCGACGCCGCGTGCAGCGCGTCGATCAAGGCGCCCTCGTGATTGGACTGCGCGAACTCGACCGTGACTCCGAGGGATTCGGCGCTCCGGCGCACGCTCGCCTCGATTTCGGCGAGGGTGGCGGTGCCATAGACGTCCGGCTCGCGCTGACCCAGCAGGTTGAGGTTGGGCCCATCGAGAACCAGGATCCGCATCGTCCCCCTGGCTCGAAACGCCCTACGGACGCGCCCCGAGACTCGCCAGAGCCCTCGTCACCGTGCCGAGGCTCAGACTGCGGCGGACCCTAACAACCCCCACCCGGGCCGTCAACACGAAGACCGGCGCTCCCGCTCGCGCTTTCTTGTCCAATGACATGTAGGAGAAGAGCTTGGCGATGGAGACCGGCGGGAAGGCGCGGGCGAAACCAAGGCGATCGAGCACCGCGTTCTGGCGCTCTTCCCAAGCCGCCGTCCCGGCCCCGGTCAGAGTGGCGAGGCGAGCCGCTGCCCGGATGCCGAAGGCCACCGCCTCGCCATGGAGCCAGCGCCGATAGCCGCCGAGCGCTTCCAGGGCATGGCCGACCGTGTGGCCATAGTTGAGCACCATGCGCATGCCGGCCTCACGCTCGTCGCGCGAGACCACTCTCGCCTTCGTGGCCGCCGCCCTCTGGAGTGCCGTGTCCAGCTCGAAGGCGCCTTCGAGCAGGCGCAGGAGCTCGGGCTCGAGCGTGAACGCCACCTTGGCGACCTCGGCGAGCCCGGCGCGCATGTGGCGATCCGGCAAGGTGGCCAACGTCGCCGTGTCCGCGAGCACCAGCCTGGGCGCGTGGAAGGCGCCGACGAGATTCTTGCCCGCCGGCAGATCGACCGCAGTCTTGCCGCCGATGGCCGCGTCGGCCTGGGCGAGCGTGGTCGTGGGCACATGGATGAGCGGCAAACCGCGCAGATACGTCGCGGCGACGAACCCCGCGACATCGCCGACCACGCCACCGCCGAGCGCGATGATGCCCGTGGCACGGTCGACACCCATGTCGGCGAATTGATCGTAGAGCCGCCGCGCGGTCTCGAGCGTCTTCGCCCGCTCCCCCGCCGGAATCACGACCATCTCCGCCCGCAGGCGCGCGCGTCCGAGCGCGCCGAGCGCCGCCTCGGCATAGAGCGCCGCAACGTGAGCATCACTCACCAAGACGACTCTTTCCGACGGCAGCACGGCCCCCGCATGGCGCCCCAAGCGCGCGAGCCCGCCGCGATCGAACACCGCGCGGTAGCGCCCGGCTGAGGACTTCACGGGGATAGAGACGACGTGCCTTGTGGCCATTGCCCGGCAAGGTGCCGCAGCCTGGAAGGAATGTCTATGGGTGTCTACTGGAAGGTCAGCTGCTCGCGGTGGCTTCCGTCGCGACGAATCATGAATAGACGCGGGCCAGCATCCGTATCGCCGACGAAAACGATCCGATCATCCGTCGGGGACCAATCCAAACCGCCGAGCGCGGGAGTCAGCACCTTACGTGAGACGCCTGAAGTATCGATGGTACACAGTTGCGGCAAGGTGCCACTTGGCAGCGCGATCCATGCGATCGAGCGTCCAT
>DASYSL010000217.1:0-6209 GCA_036003365.1 Candidatus Eiseniibacteriota bacterium | reverse complement strand
AGCCTGGTGCGGCGGCGCGGCGAGAGATGCCAGCACACCTGCGCCACGGCCCGGCCGAGGGCGCGGGCGGTCGCCTGGGGCAGGAGCGCCACCAGGGAAGCCCCGCCGCGGTAGGCCAGGTCGGCCAAGCGGGCGGACAGATCATCCTGGGCTGTGTGCGCACGCGCGCTCGGGGTCATGAGGTGGTTTCCGTGAGTGCGTCCGCTGCCGGAAACGAGAGCGCCCCGGGGCCAGGCCGCCGGGGCTTCGCGTTTCCAAGGAAGAATGGTCGGGGCGACTGGATTCGAACCAGCGACCACTTGCCCCCCATGCAAGTGCGCTACCAGGCTGCGCTACGCCCCGACCGGGTACTGGGGTTCGAGTGCCACGCGCATGCTATCCAGGGAACGCGTGAACGTAAAGCCCCCGGTGCGGTTGCGTGCGAGATGAATTGGGCGCCCGGGTCTCAGGCTCCGACCGAGATTGGGACGGCTCCAGCCGAAAACGCCGGCTCCTCCTGCTCCACCACCGGCGCCTGGCTCGCTCCGTTCTCTTCGGCCGCACGAACGCTCACACGCGGCTCGGACGTGGCGACGCTGGCGCTCGCCCCCGGATCGGGCGGCGCGACGCTGGCGCTCGCCCCGGGCTCGCTCTCGCCACGCAGCTCGCGCGTCAAGAGCA
The DNA here is from genome assembly GCA_036003365.1 of Candidatus Eiseniibacteriota bacterium. Taxonomy (GTDB): domain Bacteria; phylum Eisenbacteria; class RBG-16-71-46; order RBG-16-71-46; family DASYSL01; genus DASYSL01. The sequence continues at coordinate 5,549 of DASYSL010000217.1, read as the reverse complement.
GCAGCTCCTGGCGCAGCACGGCCATGGCGGCGACGCGCGTCTTCTCGCGATCGTCGGCGAGGGACAGATCGGCGCGCGCGGCCGAAAGATTGGATGCGACCTCCGCCTGCGCGGCCTTGAACGCCGCGACCTCCGAGCGCAGCCGCTCACGTTCCGCGTGAGCTTCGGCCAGCTCTGTGGCCAGGCGATCGCGCTCCGCTGTCGTGGTGTCGGGGCGCTGGGCCGTCGCCGTCTGGGTCGGCTCGGCTGCTGCGGCTGCGGTTGCGGCTGCGGACACCGCGGCGCTCTTCGCCGTCTTGCTCGATGCCCGCGGCTTCTTCTCCTCGAGGAGCGTGCGGCGCGCCCCCTCGATGGTAAAGCGCTGCGCGTAGAGGAGCTCCTTGATGCGGGTCAGGAGCATGATCTCTTCGGGCCGGTAGATGCGATTGCCGGCGCGATTCTTCTTGGGGCGTAGGGCCGGGAACTGCGTCTCCCAGTAGCGCAGGACGTGCGGCTTCACGTCGAGCTCGGCGCTCACTTCGCGAATCGATCGGTAGACCTTGGGAGGAGCGGGTGACGCGGCTTTCTTCCGGTTCACAGGGGCACCTCGATCGGGCCGGCGAAGGCGACTACCGCCGCGGGGGACCGGTCTCGATCATTCGCGGCGCGGATCGCGCGCCAAGAGATCGAGCAGCGCGTCGCGCGGCGGCTTGCTCTCGAACAGCACGGCCGTCACCTGCTCGATGATCGGAACATCGACCTTCCGATCCCGTGCCAGCTCGAGCGCCACCCGCGACGTGGGAACACCCTCGGCCACCTGCGTCATGGAGCCGAGGACCGTCGCCAAGGGCACGCCACGACCGAGCTCTTCGCCGACGTGACGATTGCGACTCCAGCGACTGAACGCAGTGGTAACGAGATCGCCGAGCCCTGTCAATCCAAAGAACGTTTCTTTGCGTCCTCCGAGCGCGACGCCGAGGCGGCTCATCTCGGCGAGACCCCGGGTGACGAGCGCGCCCTTCGTGTTGTCGCCGAAGCCGAGCCCGTCGGAGATGCCCGCGGCGACCGCGATCACGTTCTTGAGTGCCGTGCCGTACTCGGAGCCGGGCAGATCGTCGTTGGTGTAGACGCGGAAGCGCTCGCCGTGGAAGAGCGCCTGCGTGGTACGGGCGCACGCCGCGTCGTCGGAGCAGGCAGCCACCGTGGTGGGCACGCCGCGCGCCACTTCCTCGGCGTGGCTGGGCCCGAGAAGGGCCGCGACGGCCTGGCCGGGGAGCGCTTCACCCAAGACTTGAGTGGGCCGGGCGTGGGTTCCCCTTTCGAGTCCCTTGGCGAGGGACACGAGCACTGCCCCCGGGGGCAGTTGAGAACTCACTTGAAGGGCGACCGAGCGCAGGACAGCGACCGGCACGGCCCAGACCACGAACTCGGCGCCGGCGAGCGCCGGGGCGAGATCGGTATGCGCCACTGCCCCCGGGGGCAGCTCGATGTCGGGGAGGTACTTCGAATTGCGCCGGTTCTGACGAAGATCCAGGGCGACATCGGGTTCCACCGTCCAGATGCTCGCCTGATGGCCGCCGCGCGCCAGCACCGCGGCGATGGCGGTTCCCCAGGATCCTCCGCCCAGGATGGCGACCCGGCTCATCGTGGCTTGTGCTTGGCCGCCGTGCCCGAGCCGCGGAGGTCGAGCGCGCGCTCCTGGCCCTGGGCCAGGCGGCGAATGTTCGGGATGTGGCGCACGATGATGAGGAGCGCGGTAATCAGGGCCAGCACGAAGAGTCGGAGGCGCGAGGCGCCGGACACGGTGAGAAGGACGCCCACCGGGAACACGACGGCGAGCGCCAGCGATCCGACCGACACGCGGCGGGTCGGGATGAAGGCGACGACGAACGCCGCCAGGCCGATGAGCATCGCCCACGGGGCGAGCGCCAGGAAGACGCCGATGGTGGTCGCGACCCCCCTGCCGCCGCGAAAGCGCGCAAACACCGAAAGCATGTGGCCGAGGATCGCGGTGATGCCGGCCGAGAGCGCGGCCCACGCGGGGCCGCCGGGAAAGCTCATGGCCGCTGGGCCGTGAGCTCCCCAGAGCACCGCGAGCGCCCCTTTGGCCGCGTCGAGCACGAGCACGAGGATGCCGAGCCCGGGCCCCAGCAGGCGATAGACGTTGGTCGCGCCGAGATTGCCGCTCCCCTGCCGGCGCACGTCCACGCCGCGCAACAAGCCGATCCACAGCCCCCAGGGCATGGCGCCGAGAAGGTAGGCCGCAAGCAAGGTGACGAGCACGGCGCTGGCGGGGCTCACTTGCTCTTCCGCACGTCGAGCTTCACCGGGGTGCCGGTGAAACCGAAGCGCTCGCGCAGCCGGTGCAGCAGGAAGCGATGATACGAGGAGTTGATGGCCTCGGGCTGCGAGGCGAACACGGTGAAGCGCGGCGGACGCGATCCCGTCTGCGTCGCGTAGTAGATGCGCGCCGGGCGGCCGAGGCGGGTCGAGGGCGCGGCGCGCTCGATCTGCACCTCTTGGAGCCAGCGGTTGAGATCGGAGGTGGTCACGGTTTTGCGCGACTCGTCGGCCAGCCGGGTCCAGAATTGCGGCAAGCGGTCGAGATGCCAGCGCGACGTGGCCGAGCACGGAAAGCCGGGGATATCGGCGAGCCACGGGTGGTCTTCGCGCTGCTCGTCCTCGAGCTCCTTCCAGCGCGTCTCGCGATCCTCGATGAGGTCCCACTTGTTGTACGCGAGCATCGCTGGGCGCCCGGCGTCGAGCACCGATTCGATGATGCGCAGATCCTGACGCACGATCCCACGCGTGGCCTCGAGAACCACGGTGACGACTTCGGCGCGCTCGATGGCGCGGGCGGAGCGCAGCGTGGCGAAGAACTCGGCGTCGTCTTCGTAGCGGCTCTCGCGGCGGATGCCTGCGGTGTCGACGAGCACGTAGGCGCGACCCGCGCGCTCGAGCTTGCTGTCGACGCTGTCGACCGTGGTGCCGGGCTCCGCGTGCACGACCATGCGCTCCTCACCGAGCAGCGCGTTCACCAGCGATGACTTGCCGACGTTCGGGCGGCCCACGAGCGCCACGCGCGTGCCGGCGAGATCGGATTCGCCTCTCTCTTCGGGGAGCAATTCGACCACGTGGTCGAGCAGATCGCCGATGCCGTAGCCCTGCGCGGCGGAAACCGCCCAGGGCTCGCCGAGACCGAGCTTGTGGAACTCGGCGGCGCGCGGATCGCCATGGCCGGGGCGATCCATCTTGTTGACCACGAGGATGGCCCGGCGAGGGCCGTTGCCACCGGCCTTGCGCACGCGCGCGGCGAGATCCTGATCGAGGTCGGTCGGCCCGGTCGACGCGTCGACGAGGAGGATCACGATGTGTGATTCCTCGATCGCGATCTCGGCCTGGCGGCGTACGGCGGCTTCGAGCTGCCCGGCCTTGGCGCTGGGCAGGAAGCCTCCCGTGTCGACGAGGAAGAACTCGCGCCCCGCCCAGTCGGCCACGGTGAGGTGGCGATCGCGGGTCACGCCGGGCCGATCATCGACCACGGCGAGCCGTTGGCCGACGACCCGGTTGAATAGGGACGACTTGCCCACGTTGGGACGGCCGACGATGGCGACCAGGGGCAGCGACATTCTCGTCAGGGCGCTCGCAGGGCTCGTACGGCTTGTCAGGCTCGTGGCGAGAAAAGGGAAAGATGGAGCGGGCAACGGGATTTGAACCCGCGACCTTCAGCTTGGGAAGCTGACACTCTACCACTGAGTTATGCCCGCTCATCCAGAGCGTATGCGAGGCTCACGGTAGGCGCGCGATGTGCGCATGTCAAGGCAGGGGCGCGGGTTTGCGCTGGTTTGGCGCCGTGCGATGAACTCTCGATCGCTGCCCCTGGGGGGCTGCCGTCGGTCCTCATCGGTCACTGCCCCCCTGGGGGCATCGACGCGCGGCCAATCGGGCGGTTGCCACGGAACCGCGTACGCCTCGATTGTTTCTGTCGATGGCGTTCCAGGTAGGATGAAAGCTCGTCATCACGAAGGGCTCATCCCCGACGCGTGCCGCCACGCCCCCGGCACGTCCCCGGCACGTCCCCGGCATGTTCGCCCCCGCCTGGGATCGAACCATGGATACGTACGAGCTGGGTCGACTTTCCGGAAGGGAAGTCCTGAACGTTCTCTATCGCATCGCTTCACAAGATCAGGAACTAACGGCTCTCTATCTTGCGTACATCGCGGAAGCGGATGCACGACAGCTGTATCGTGATGAGGGATGTTCATCGATGCATGCGTTCTGCGTCGAGCGCCTCCATCTCTCAGATCCGGCAGCGTTCAAACGCATTCATGCCGCGCGAGCGGCGCGCCGATTTCCCGAAATCTTCGTCGCCGTTGCGGATGGGCGTCTCCATTTGTCGGCTGTCTGCATGATCGCTCCGCATTTGACTCCCGAGAACGCGGCCAGCCTCATTGCCGAAGCAACCCATCGCCGGAAGTTCGAGATCGAGCAGCTGCTGGCGCGACGCTTTCCCGCCCCAGATCGCCTGGCGGTCGATCCCGAAATTAGGCGCCTGAATCCCGAGCCGACCCAGCTCGCGCAGTCTTCGCAGTCGGCCTCGCAGCCGGCGCAGATCTGCTCCCTTCCGGGCCCGTCGCAGCTTCCCCCGGAGCCTGTGGAAGACGCCGACAGGCAGGCTGACGTGAAGGAGCCGGCCCCGACGTTCGAGGATGCCGCACTGCCCCTGGGGGCAGTGGAAGAAGCTACGAAAAAGGCTGGAGCGCCGTCCTTGGAGGGAGCGCCGGACTCGGCGCCAGCGCCAGCCCCACCCCCACCCCCAGCCCCGGCGCAAGCCTCATTCCCTGCTCTTGCTGCTCTGAGGTCTGAACAATCCGAACGCCCGATCACGAATCCGACCCCACTCGCGGCCGACCGATACGAAATCCGTTTCACCATCGATGGCGCGACATACGAGAAGCTGCGCTTCGCGCAGAATCTTCTTGGTCATGCGGTTCCGTCCGGAAGCATTGCGGAGTTGTTTCGGCGAGGGCTGGGAGCGCTTGTCGCCGAAACTTTGAAGAAACGATTCGGTATTGGATCGAAGCCCAAGGGCGCTCGTGGCCGGCAAGCGCGACCAAGCCGTCGGATCATCAGCCGTCGCTACATCCCCGCCCCCATTCGTCGGGCCGTTTGGGAGCGTGACGGGAAGCAGTGTACGGCCGTCAGTCGGGACGGCAAACGCTGTGAGGAGCGGAAGTTCTTGGAATTCGATCACGTCGTTCCAGTGGCGAGAGGCGGGAAGCCAACCGTCAAAGGCTTGCGAATGCTCTGCCGCGCGCACAATCAGCTCGAGGCCGAGCGGGCCTTCGGGGCGCGCTTCGTGAAAGCAAAGCGTGAGAAGACACGCAAACAAGCGAGACTCGAGGTCTCGAACGTCCCGACTGCAGCCGTTCTTCCGAGCTCGCATCCCGATTCCGCGGCCACGGATACCAAGCGTGAATGGATTCGCCAGATGGCCGCTCGACTCGCCGACCTCGGCATCCGAAGAAACGACGCTCTCAGAATGGTCAAGAGATCCGGCGCGTTGAATC
>DASYSL010000216.1:0-26276 GCA_036003365.1 Candidatus Eiseniibacteriota bacterium | reverse complement strand
GGCGAAGTCCCCTCTCGACGACTTCATCCGCCAGGTCCCGGTCCGGCTCGTCACCGAGCCGCGCGCCGCTCTGTTCGGTGCGGCGAGGTTGGCCGCGCAGAGCTGAAACGTCGGTGGCTCTTGGAGAACCCCAGCGCGCTTTATGGCGCGTTTGTGAATCATTTCACGAGTGCTCGCTCACCTTCCCCGACTAGCTTTCAAGAGCAGGAGCACGTCCGATTCATAGCAGGATTCATAGGGAAGCCCCGTGTAAGCAAGGCATGCGATCGCAGAGTGCTCTCCGGGTACGGTCCACAAACTCCTGAGCGTCACGTGCCGATCGCAAAATGTCGACAAGTCCATCGAGCCTGAAAGAGGCGCGCACTCGACAATGACGTTCAACACGTACTGCGGGCGCCTCGGATAGGAGTTCGCAGGCGAAATGAGCCACTCCGAGAGCGATTTCACGCGAACACGCGGTTTGGCCTGAGACAGCGTATCGAGCTTCGCGAGCACACCCCGCAGCGAGTCCATCTTCGCTTGAGTCCAAACCAACCGGAATCGCTGGTCCGTCGAGGGAAACACCGGTGGTTCCATCCAGTGCGGAGTCCCTCGGCCTAGAGAATCGACTCGAATGAAAAAGATTTGAGGCTCTTGGCCCGATTCCGAATAGTCGAAAGCTGCAAAGAAGAGATTTCGCGTGGATCGTTCAAACCCGAGGACGCGGATTTCTTGGGGGCCCCCCGTGCTCGCGGGGGCCGACCCGAAAGACAAGCAGGCAAGAAAATAGGCAACTACAAGAGCACGCTGGAACAAGAGTCCTCTAAAGAACCTCGACGCACGGCAACGTGCGTTTGTGAATCGTTTCACAAACGGGCTGCCGCTTCGTCATGCGCCGCCGCGAATCTGCCGAGCGTAATCGTCGGCATCGAAGAAGCCATTCGACTCTTCGACGAGGCCATCCGAGCCGAAGCGCCAATCCTCGTAGCCGCTGAAACGCACCTTGTTGCCATTGGCCGCGTACGTGCCCGTCACCGTCCAGTGAAACTCGTGGCCGCCCGTCTTGGCGACAAGCCGGTCCATGGTCACCACCATGTCGGGAAATTCGGTCATGAAGCCGCGTGCCACGCCGGCGATCGCCGCGCGGCCGACGGCGGGCTCGCCATCGTTGACCGTGAGCGATCCGTCCTCGGCGTAGAACGCGGCAACCTGATCGGGATCCTGGCTGCACCAGGCTTGCGCGTAGCGCTGGCCGAATTCCTCCGTGCTCATCCCTTCCCCCCGATCAGCTTCTCGGCCTGCGTCTGGATCGCGGCGGCGTCGATGCGCGCGCAGCGCATGGTGTCTTCGGGCGAGGCCGACGAAGGGATGCCCTGCACCGCCATGCGCCACACGCGCACGTCGGGCTCGTAGGAGAGCGCTCCGGCCACGGCCTCGCCGAGGCCGCCTTCGGGCCAGTGGTCTTCGACCACGAGCAGCTGGCCGCCGGTGGCGCGCGCGTGGGCGAGCAGACCTTCGCGATCCAAGGGCTTGATCGAATACGCATCGACGACACGCACCGCGAGTCCCTTGCCGGCCAGGGCATCCGCCGCCTTCAACGCCTCGTGCACCGTGATGCCGGCGCCCACGATGGTGAGGCGGTCCGCCTCCGAGTGCCGGGGCACCATGCTGCCGCCGAGGTGGAAGACGTCGGCTTCGCAATAAAGCACGGGTGTGGCCGGCCGCGTGGTGCGCAGGTAGCCGATGCCGCGATGGGTGATCAGCAACTCGACGCAGCGCTCGGTCGACACCGCATCGCTGGGATAGAGGACGACCGACTGGCCCAGAGCGCGGAACATCGCGAGGTCTTCGAGCCCCATCTGCGACGGCCCGTCTTCACCGATCGACACCCCGCAGTGCGAGCCCACGAATTTCACGTTGGCGCGCGAGTAGACGGCCATGCGGACCTGGTCGTAGGCGCGGCTCATGAACGCCGCGAAGGTCGAGACGAACGGCACGTGGCCGCGCGTCGAGAGCCCCACCGCCGTGCCCACCATGTTCTGCTCGGCGATGAACATGTCGAAGTAGCGATCGGGGACGGCCTTCGCGAAATCCTCGGCAAAAGTGGAGTTCTTCACGTCGCCATCGAGCGCCACCACCTCGGGCATCGCCTTGCCGAGGCGCGCCAGAGCGTCTCCATAGGCCTTGCGCGTCGCCACCTTGTCGCCGAGCTTGTAGGTGATCGGCGCCGGAAGCTCGGGGCGCTTGCGCACCGGCTGCTTGGGCTCCGGCTTGGCGATGGCGCCCGGCGGATCCGGATCGGCGGGGCCGATCTCCTTGTAGCACTGCTGCGCCTGCTCGGGCGTGAGCGCCTTGCCATGCCAGCCTTCCTTGTCGGCCACCAGCGAGAATCCCTTGCCCTTGATCGTGCTCGCCACGATGGCCACGGGTTGATTCCCGCGGCCATCGATCGAGTCGTAGAGAGCGCACAGCGCATCGAGATCGTGGCCGTCGATCACGTGCGTCTTCCATCCGAAGGCCTCGAAGCGCGCGCGATAGATCTCGGTGTGGTGCTGAACCATCGTGGGGCCGCTCTGGCCGAGACGATTGATGTCGCAGATGGCGACCAGATTGCTCAGTTCGTAATGCGACGCCAGCTCGGCGGCTTCCCATACCGAGCCCTCGGCCAGCTCGCCGTCGCCGAGCAGCGTCCACGTCATGCAGGTGAGCTGATCGAGCTTGCGCGCGGCCAGCGCCATGCCGAGGGCGATCGAGATCCCCTGCCCGAGCGATCCGGTGGCCGCGTCGGCGTAGCGGAAGTTCGGCGTCGGGTGGCCCTCGAGCGGGCTTCCGAGCTTGCGCAGCGTGTCGAGCTGCGCCTCCGGCACCGCCCCCGCCGCGGCGTACAGGGCGTAGAGCAAGGGCGAGGCGTGGCCCTTCGAGAACACCACGCGATCGTTGTTGGCCAGCTCCGGCCGCGCGAGATCGAAATGCAGCCGGTGGAAGAAAAGCGCCGTCATGAGCTCGGTGGCCGAGAACGACGAGGTCACGTGCCCGCTGCCCGCCGCCGTCGTCTCGCGCACGATGTAGGTGCGGACGAGGCGGCACAGCCGCTCGAGATCCGCGGTGGAAGTGGTCACGGCCACGCTGGCGCGATCGTTGTCCGTCATGTTCGTATCCCTCGGGACGCTAACGCCCCTTGGCGGCGATGAGGCTCGCGTCGAGGCGAGTCGCCGCCGCTTCGTCCAGCACCCAATAGAGGCGCCCGTCGGCCGGCTGCACCGCGGACGCGGGAATCCGTTCCACAGGATCGCTGCGCATGATCGCCTGGCGCACCGCTTCCGCCTTCTCGCGTCCCGTCACCAGAAAGAGGACGGCGCGCGCGGCGTTCAACACGGGAAGCGTGAGCGTGAGGCGACGCACATGAGGGGGCGGTCCCGGCGCCGCCACCACCCAGCGCTGCGTTTCCGAGAGCGCCGGACTCTCCGGAAACAAGGATGCCGTGTGACCGTCGGGTCCGAGCCCGAGCAGCACGAGGTCGAGCCGCGGCGCAGCCCCGCTCGCGGCCGAGGTGATTCCCGCCCACGGGCCCAGATCTTCTCTTTCGTAGCGGCGCGCCTCGGCGTCGAGGTCGGGCGCTTCGCCGCGCATCCGGTGAACGCGCGCGGGATCGAGGGGCGCTTTCGACAGGAAGCTCTCCCAAGCCGAGCGATAATTGCTGTCGGGATCGTCGGGGGCCACGGCGCGCTCGTCCGCCCAGAAGACATGCAGTGCCGGCCACACGGGCCAGCTCTGCATGGTCGGCAGCGCGAGCTGGCGAAACATCACTTCCGGCGTGCGGCCGCCCGAGATCGCGATGCCGACCGAAGCCCGTGACGCGGCCGCGGGCCTGAGCTCGCGATCGAGGATCTCGAGCGCGGTGAGGGCCGCGTCCTTGGGATTGCAGACGACGTGGATCTCCATCGCTCAGTGCCCTTCGGCCAAGGCGCGCGCCCCGCGCAGCGCCTGCTCGTAGAGCGGATCGTCCGGCGCGCCACCGACCGCCAATGACAGGAGCTCCAGCGGATCGCGCGTGGGAAATCCCACGCGCATCGGCTCGGGGCAAGCGCGCGAGGCGCGCACTCGCACCTCGGCCACGTCCAGCTCGGCCACGCGCGCGATCTCGTAATGGCAGCGGCCGTCGTCACACACGAGCTTCACGCCGGCGAGGTCGCCGCGCGCCTGCGTGGGGCGCGCCGTCGCCACGAGCGACATCTCGACCTTCTTGTCATTGGCGCGCACGGCGACGAAGTGTTCGCCTTCCGCGCCCCCCTCGCGCGACGCCGCGTGCTCCCAGCGCCCGCCCAAGCGCCCCATGAGCCATGCCAGATAATAGAGCCCTTCGACGCGGCCCTCGGGAGTGCCCTCGGCGCTCGTCCGATAGCGCACCTCGATCTTCTCGATGGTGTCGAGGTCTTGCCGCGCCTCCGCCTCACCGAAGAACTGCGCCGTGAGCGCGCGCCAGCGCTCGAGGCGAAGCCAGGCGAGATCCACGACCGCGCGCCGGCTTTCCATCCAGGTCGAGAGCTTGTCGAGGGCGGCTTCGGCTTCGGGAAAGGCGCGCGCGTCGACCACGATGCGGTCGGCCAGGGCCAGGAGATCCTCGTCCACGGGCAACACGAGCGGATGATTGGGGAGCCAGAGGACGACCGGAACATCGGCCACGAACAAGGGCGCCACGTGCTGGGCGATGCGCAGTGCGGCGTGTCCCGCGGTGACGAGATGGATCTGCTCGGAGCACACCTGGCGATCCCCGGCGACGCCGTGACACAGGATCGAGATCGAGGCGCTCACGTCGTCGGCGCCGGCGCGCGAGCGCACGAGGATGACGCGCGAGGGATGGCGGCCCGCGATCTGGACCGACAGCTCGAGTGCCCTGTCGGCATCGCTCTCGGTGCCGGCCAGAATGACGAGATTCATCGACACGACGCGCGTGATGGCCGGCCGCCCTTCGCTCGGCTCGCTCTCGGAGAGTCCGCGCCACAGCGCGCGCAGCTCGCTCTCGATGTCCTCGAGCGGCACGTGGTCCAGGCGCGTGGGCGCCGCTGCCCCGTTCACGGACGCCTCCAGGCGCGGTTCTCGCCGCGGAACACGCGCGCCGCCGCGGCCGGGCCCCAGGTGCCGGCTTCGTAATTGGGGAAGTCGCCGGGACGATGCGCGCCCCACCAAGCGAGGATGGGATCCATGAGCGTCCACGCCGCTTCCACCTCGTCGGCGCGGGCGAACAACGTCGAGTCGCCGAGCAAGCAGTCGAGAATCAGTCGTTCGTATGCTTCCGGCGGCTCGACGCCGAACGACGTGCCGTAACGGAAATCCATTTTCACCGACTGCACGGCGATGCGAAATCCCGGCACCTTGGCCGCGAAGCGCAGCGAGATGCCCTCGTCGGGCTGGATGCGCAGGACGAGCACGCAGGGCTCGGCGCGGGCCGCGCGCTCGGCGAAGGGCAAGTGCGGCACGGCGCGAAATTGCACCGCGATCTCGGTCACGCGCTTGGGCAGTCGCTTGCCCGCGCGCAGGAAGAACGGCACCCCGGCCCAGCGCCAGTTGTCGATCTCCAGGCGCAGGGCGGCATAAGTCTCGATCACCGAGTCGGGCGCCACGCCCGGCTCCTGCCGGTAACCCACGACTTCCTTGCCGGCGATGGCGCCGGGTCCGTACTGGCCGCGCACCGCGATGCGCTCCACGTCTTCCGCCATGGGAATGTGCACCGAGCGCAGGAGCTTCACCTTTTCGTCGCGCACCTCGTTGGCCGTGAAGCGCCCGGGCGGCTCCATGCCGACGAGCGACAGAAGCTGCATCATGTGGTTCTGCACGATGTCGCGCAGGATGCCGGACTCTTCGTAGAAGGCGCCGCGCCCCTCGACGCCGATCGGCTCGGCAACCGTGATCTGCACGTGATCGATCAAGTTCCGGTTCCACACCGGCTCGAACAGACTGTTGGCGAAGCGGAACACGAAGAGGTTCTGCACCGTCTCCTTGCCGAGGTAGTGATCCATGCGGAACACCTGATCCTCGACCAGCGTCTGCTTGAGCTCCTCGTTGAGCGCCTTGGCCGAGCGCAGGTCGTGCCCGAACGGCTTCTCGATCACCACGCGCGTGTACGGCCGCTCGGCGTGCTCGACCATGCCGGCATCGCCGAGCTTCTTGATGAGGGGCGGAAACACCGACGGCGGCACCGCTAGGTAGTAGACGCGATTGCCCGCCGTGCCGCGCTCCGTGTCGGCTTTCTTCAAGTGCTCGCGCAAGCGCTCGAACGTCTGGGCGTCGCCGATGTCGCCGCCGACATAGGTCAGGCACTCGGAGAAGGCGCGCCAGGACTCGCCATCGGGCTTCACGCGGCCGAACTCGGCCACGGCGGCGCGGGCTTTCTCACGGAACGCCGCGTCGTCCATGTCGCCGCGCGACACGCCGACCACGGCGAAGCGCGCCGGCAGCAGCATGTCGTGCCACAAGGCGTAGAGCGCGGGCAGGAGCTTGCGCGACGTGAGATCGCCGCTGGCGCCGAAGATGACGAACGCGCAGGGCTCGGGCGCGACCGTGCGCGCCATGCCCACGCTCAAGGGATTGGCCGCGAGATCGGTGCCGACAGCGGTCATGCGGGCTTCCCGGTCAGGCGCTCGAGCCACGTCGTGGCGTAGTCGGCGTCCGCGCCGTCTTTGAAATGCAGCCGCAGGATCGGCAGCATGCGGCCTCCCAGGGAGCGCGCGTCGCCCAAGGCCTGCGCGCGAATCAGCGCTTCGAAGGTGAACGGCGCGCCGGGAATCGGCAGCGAGGCGTTGCTCCCGGCGGTGATCTGCACGAAAGCTCCCTTGGGTGGACCGCCCTTGTGCAGCTGTCCGGTCGAGTGCAGGAAGCGCGGCCCGAAGCCCGCGGTCACGGCAAGGCGCGTGCGATCGCGCAGGCGGAGTTTCAAGCTTTCGACCAGCCCTTCCATCCGCGGGAGGGGCGGCAAGTACGCCTGCAGGCAGAGATAGCCGCCCGCGGGCCGCGCCGCGAGCCAGGTCTCCCAGAGCTGCAAGAGCTCGCGCTCGCCACCGGTCTTGCCGCCGGGCGGGCCTTCCCCGGGCGGCCCGTAGAGCTGGAGACCGCCCACGTCGGCCCAGGGTGTTTCCTCTTCGAAGCTTCCGGTGCGCGTCAGGCCCTCGAGCACCTTCTCGGTGTTCTTCTTGCTCTCGGCCACGTTCGGCTCGTCGAACGCGTTCACGCCCAGGCCATGCGCGATGATGGCCGTCGCGACTTCCCAGCGGAAGAACTCGCCGGCCAGATCGTATGGATCCACGAGCGGCAGCCGGAGCACGGGATGATCGGCGGCCTCGAGCGCGGCGAGCGCGCGCTCCACCTCCGGGCTCCCGGCCCCCACGCCGAGATGCACGAACACGCGATCGTCTCCATAAGAAGAAGGAGGGCCGAGCGTGCTCTCGGGCACCGGGATGAGCCCCTTCCCTTCCTTGCCGAGACTCTCGGCGAGCAGCTGCTCGAGCCAGAGGCCGAAGCTCGCGAGCGGCGGATCGATGATCAAGGTGACCTTGTCGCGCCCCGTCATCCCCAGCTCGCAGAGTGCCGCACCCAGAAAGAGTCCCGGGTTGTCCTCGCCGGGAAGCCGGCACAGCTCGGCCACGGCCTGCGCGCGAGCCACGAACTTTTCGAGATCCATCCCGAGAAGCCCGGCCGGCGCGAGACCGAACGGCGTGAGCGCCGAATAGCGTCCGCCGACCGTAGGCGGCCCCGGCAAGACGGCGCGGAAGCCGCGCTCGCGCGCTTCCTTCTCGAGCGGCGTTCCTGGGTCCGTGACGGCGACGAACGAAGGCCCAGGAGCACGGTGACCCACGGCTTCGATGAGATTCCAGAAATAGTGGAAGAGAGACAGGGTCTCGAGCGTGGTGCCCGACTTGGTCGAGACGAGGAACAGCGTGTTGGCGAGCGGCGCGTCGCGTCCGGTCAGGAGCACGGCGGCCGGATGGGTCGAGTCGAGCACGGCGAGCGACGGGAACGTGGGCGCGGGCGCGAAGGTGCGGCGCAACACTTCGGGACACAGGCTCGAGCCGCCCATGCCGAGGAGGACGACGTGCTGGTCGCCCTCGGCGCGGGCCGCCCGGGCCAGCCCCTCGTAGGTTTGGCGCTCGCGAGCGGCCAAGGCCGGCGCATCGAGCCAGCCGAGGCGATGGTCGACCACATGGCGGGCCGCGTCGTCCTTCGCCCATAGGGAGGAATCGCGCTCCCACAGGCGCTCCACGACGCGATCCTCCACGAAACGTCCCACGCGCGCGCGGATTCCCTTCTCGTGGACTCCCAGATTCGCCACTGTCGTATGGCTCATCGAACTCTCCTCGAACGTTCCCTCGGGGCCGCGGCATTATGGCACCGGGAACGAGTCCCGGCGAGGGCGCGCCCGATCACTGGGCCCAGCGCACCCGTCTCACATAGCTGCGGTCATCCACGGTCAGGCGCAAGCGATAGCTCCCCGGCTTCAGCACCTTGCCGTCGGCGCCGGCGCGATTCCACGCGCTCTCGTACGCCCCCCCGTCCTGCTCCGCGTTCACGGGCGTGGCCACCAGGAAGCCGCGTGCGTCGAACACGTCCAAGCGCACGTGCGCGCCTTCCAGGGGCACGGTGTAGCGCACGGCCACGATCTCGCCCCCGTCGTCGACCGGACGATTGCGGAAGCCAGCCCAGAAGTAGCTCGTGTCCGGGGCGGTGCGCAGGGCGCGCCACTGGTTGTTGTGCGGATTGGCGGGCAGGTTGGTGTCGGGCTCGCAGGCGTCGATGACGCCATTGTGATTCGTGTCGTCTTCGGTGCCCTCGCGAATGTCGATCACGTCGGCGACACCGTTGCCATCGCAATCCTCGCGCTCGGGGACGAAGGGCTTGATACGTTCCGTCGGCGTACGCAGGTTCAACGAGTCCGCTTCGGCGGCGAGAACCGTGTCGGGCGGGAGCTGGTTCTGGGGTTCGAGCGAGCGCAGGGCCTGAGCCGGAGGCGGAGCCGGGGGTGTGGTCGCACAGGCGCCGAGCAGCGAGGCGGCGAAGACGGCGAGCACGACGCAGATCCGGCGCGGATTCATGGCACTCCCGGTAAGGCGGCGAGGGGCGCGCCGTCCGCATGGTCTCTTGGCATCGTAGCGCACCCGCGCTCGCCTTGTCGCGCGCCGGCGGGCGCTGTTAGCTTTTCCCCACCCGAACGCGCTTTTCTCCGAAAGGATCCCGCGCATGCCACCGCTCTCCCGCCTCGTTCTCTTGCTCGTGCTTCTCGCCGCCGCTCCCGGCCAGGCCCAAGCGCAGGTGGCCCATCTCGATGTCGACTTGCGCGAGGCGCCGCGGCACATCATTCACGCCAAGCTCGTGCTGCCTGCAGAACCCGGGCCGCTCACCTTGCTCTATCCCAAGTGGATTCCCGGCGAGCACGAGCCCTCGGGCCCGATTCGCGACTTCGTGAACCTGCGCTTCACCGCGGGCAGCCGGGAGATCCCCTGGCAGCGCGATGACGAGGAGATGTTCGCGTTCCACCTGCAGGTGCCGAGCGGGGTGAGCGAGATCGAGGCGACTTACGACATTCTCTCGGGCGTCGGGGAAGGCAATTTCAGCGCCGGCAGCTCGGTGACGCCGAATCTCGCCATCCTGAGCTGGAATCAGGTGGTGCTCTATCCCGAGGGCGTGGCCTCCGACGCTATGCAGATCCAAGCCAGCGGCCGCGTGGCCGAGGGATGGAAGTGGGCCACGGCGCTGCCGATCGCGCGCTCGACGGGCACCACATTCGAGTCCGAGCCCGTGTCGCTGACCACGCTCGTCGACTCGCCCGTCCTCACAGGCCGGTATCTCAAGACGTTTCCGCTCGGGCGCGTCGACGGCGTGGATCACGAGCTCGACGTGGCCACCGACGACGAGAGCATGCTCGAGGTACCCGACTCGATCATCGTCCACTACCGGCGGCTGGTGCGCGAGGCCAACGCGCTCTTCGGCGCACACCATTACCGGCGCTATCATTTTCTGCTCACCTTGAGCGAGAACGTCGACCACTTCGGGCTCGAGCATCACGAGTCGAGTGACGACCGCGTGCCCGAGCGCACGTTCGTCGACAACTCGCTGCGCGTCGCCAACGCCGATCTCCTGAGCCATGAGATGACGCATTCGTGGAACGGCAAATACCGCCGACCGGCCGGTCTCGCCACGCCCGACTACGAGAAGCCGATGCACGGAAGCCTGCTATGGGTGTACGAGGGGCTGACCGAGTACTACGGCTGGGTGCTGGCGACGCGCGCCGGTTTGTTCACACCCGATCAGGCGCGCGGCGAGTTGGCCCGCGACGTGGCCGTCTTCAGCGCGCGTCCCGGCCGCAATTGGCGCCCGCTCTACGACACGGCGGTAGCGGCGCAGATTCTCTACAGCTCGCCCACGGCGTGGTCGACCTTGCGGCGCGGCACTGATTTCTACGACGAAAGCACGCTCCTGTGGCTCGAGGTGGACACCAAGATTCGCCAGTTGACGCACGGATCGCGCTCGCTCGATGACTACGCCCGCGCCTTCTACGGGCCCCCCAGCGGGCCACCGAAGGTCATTCCCTACACGCGCGAGGACGTGGAGCGCGCGCTCGACCAAGTCGCGCCCTACGATTGGAAGAGCTTCTTCGTGGCCCGCGTCGACTCGGCCACCGTGGCTCCCCCGCTCGGCGGCGTGACGACCTCGGGATGGAAGATCGCCTACCCCGACTCGTCGACCGAGTACTACGACGCCATCGAGACACTGAACGAAGAAACCGACCTGCGCTTCTCACTGGGCATGCGCGTGGCCAGCGACGAAGGCAAGATCTCCGACGTGATTCCCGGCTCCCCGGCCGCCAAGGCCGGCCTCGCCCCCGACATGGAGCTGATCGCCGTGAACGGCCGCGCCTGGAACGAGGACCGCCTGAAGGACGCGGTGAAGCGCAGCGCCAAGGGCAGCTCCCTCGACCTCCTGGTCAAGAACGACGAATTCTTCCGCGACGTGAAGATCGACTACAAAGGCGGCGCGCGTTATCCCGAGCTGGTGCGCATCAAGGGCTCGAGCGACGTGCTGTCGAAGATCTTGGCGCCGCGGACGTCGACGTCACCGCCGCGCTGAACGTAGGCGGCCCTCGCGTGCCGCGCGGCCACCGAGTGGGTCCGAGACGCGAAGGGCCCATTGACCCGTCTTGAAACGGTGAAGTGGGTCCAAACCGAAAAGGACCCACTTGCACGCCGCGCGGCCACCGAGTGGGTCCGAGGCGCGATGTGGCCCACTTGCCTGCCGCGCGACTAGCAGCAGGCGTCGACAGGGAGCTCGGCGCCTCTCGGGGGCTCGGGCGCCGTGACCTTGCGGCGCCAGCGCACGACCGCTTCCACGAGCACGAGCAGCATGCAGGTCATCATGATGGCGGTGAGGGCGGCGTCGAGGCCGCCCGTGAACGCCTTCGCGGGATCGGCGTTGTGGGCCATGGGTAGGAAGTTGTCGCGGATCGAGAGCACGCCCGCCGTCTGCGTGATGATGGTGAGCACCACCAGAGGCGCGAGCGTCACCCACGCGTAGCGCGCCTTCCCGGCATTGATCAACACGGAGGTCCCCACCGTGAGCGCCACCGCGGCGAGCAGCTGATTGGCGATCCCGAACATGGGCCAGATGGTGGAGATGTTCCCCGTCAGGATGAAGTAGGTCCATGCCGCCACGATGGCGAGGGTCGAGATCACCGTGCCCGGTACCCAGTCCGTGCGCTCGAAAGGCGCGTAGAACTTGCCCAGGAACTCCTGGAGCAAGAAGCGCGAGACGCGCGTGCCGGTATCGATCGTGGTCAGGATGAAGAGCGCTTCGAAGAGAATCGCGAAGTGATACCAGTAACTCATCAAAGCGCGCATGCCCGGCAAGCCGGAGAAGATCTGCGCCATGCCCACGGCGAGCGACACCGCACCCCCGGTGCGGCCGGCGAGCGACTCTCCCACCGCGCTCTGTAAGGAAGCGAGATGCACGGGCGCCATGCCGAGCCCGGCGAACTTCTCGGGCGAGACGTTGATGGCGAAGTAGTCGCCGGGATGGAGCGCCGTCGCGGCCACGAGCGCCATCACGCCCACCACGCCTTCGCACAGCATGGCGCCGTAGCCGATGACGCGCGCGTCGGATTCCTTGTCGAGCATCTTGGGCGTGGTGCCCGAGCCGACGAGCGCATGGAAGCCGGAGATGGCGCCGCAGGCGATCGTGATGAAGAGGAAGGGGAACAAGGGTCCCGGCACGATCGGCCCGCCGCCGGCCGCGAACTGCGTCACGGCGGGCATCTCGAGCTTCGGGTTCACGATGCACACGCCGATCGCCAGAAAGGCGACCGTGCCGAGCTTCATGTACGACGAGAGGTAGTCGCGCGGGCAGAGCAGGATCCACACCGGCAGCACCGAGGCCACGAAGCCGTACGCCGCCATGGCCAAGGTGACGCCCGTCTTGTCGAGCGTGAAGAAAGGTGCGAGCGGCGAGCCCGGCACCCAGCGGCCGACGATCAAAGCGGCGAGCAACGCCACCACGCCTCCGACCGTGGCCTCCGCGATCTTTCCCGGGCGCAGCCGGTACATCCAGAGTCCCATGGCGATGGCGATGGGAATCGACGTGGCGAGCGTGAACGTCCCCCAGGCCGATTCGCGCAGCGCGTTTACCACCGCGAGCCCCAGCCCCGCGAGGGCGATCACGACCACGAACAGAATTGCGATGGCGGCGATGTAGTAGGCGCGGGTCGAGATCTCGGCGCGCGCGATCTCGGCCAGCGAGCGGCCGTCGCGGCGCGTGCTTGCCACCAGGATCACGAAGTCGTGCACGCCGCCCGCCAGGCACACGCCGATGATGAGCCAGGCGAGCCCCGGGAAATATCCGAACTGTGCGGCGAGTACCGGGCCGATCAACGGCCCCGCGCCGGTGATGGCCGCGAAGTGATGACCGAAGAGAACCAGGCGCTTGGTGGGAACGTAATTGTTGCCGTCGGCGAGGCGGTGCGCCGGGGTGGCCCGCGTGTCATCGAGCGAGAGAACCTTGGCCGCGAGGAATCCGCTGTAATAGCGATAGGCGATGGTGAGAGCGGCGGCCGCGACGAGAACGACGAACAGCCCGCTCACGTTTTCCTAGTTGCTGCGCTCGCCGTCGGTGGTCGGAGGCGCCAGCTCCTCGTTGGCGTAGCCGCGTTGCAGCCAACGATTGCCGACGCCGACCTGGTCGACCTCCGAGACACCCGGCCCCGCCGTCCAGTACTTGGGGTTGGGGTTCAAGTCGAGACGCTTGGGCACCTGCTCGATGAGCGGCGGCGCCACGCGTGCGCGCACGTGGCCACAGCGCTCGCAACGCTCGCGCACGAAGCCCGTGGTCGAGGCGATCGGCCGGTACTTGTGGCGGAAGGTGAGCAGGCAGGTCAGGTTCATCGCTTCTCCTCGCTGAGAGCGCCGGCGGTCACGAGATCATGGTCGTGAAACAGCCAGCCGGACGTGAGCTTGGGCTCGAAGTAGGTCGACTTTTGCGGCAGCCGGTGCCCGGCGGCGGCGAGCGCGATCACGCGCTCGACCGGCGTCGGCCGCACGAGGAACGCAGCGCCCGCGCCATGCGCCGCCGCACCCACCGCCTCCCTCGCATCGCGAGTGTAGGCCAACGCACCCCGGTCGCGCACCGCCTCGGGCGTGAGACCGAGTCCGCGCTCGAGGAGCGCGTGCAGAACGATGACGTCGAGGCCGCGCAACGCGGCCGCCACGTCGCCGCCGGCGAAGAGCGCCTGTTCCCCGCCCGCGCGCAACGCGAGGCCGGTGAGATCCGGCTCCTGCCCGCGCGCCAGCACGAATGCCGGCCGCTCGGTCGCCACGCCGCTCGCGAGCCAGGACTCCGCCGTGTCGACCGCATCCTGTCCGTGGCCCAGAGGGACGGAATCGAAGGCGCGCGCGAGCAAGCGATCCCACTCCGGCCCGGAAGAAAACGCCTCCGGCTTCACGATGCGGTGCGTCGGCAAGACGAGGAGCCCCTGATCCGAACGCTCGACGAACACGGCGAGAAGATAGCGACGTGGATCATCGGCCGACACCGCACCCGATTCTTCGGCGTAGCGCAGCGCCGACTCGTAGCGATGATGGCCGTCGGCGAAGACGAGCGGCCGCGCCGAGAGGGCTCGCGTCACCGCGGCCGCGGGCTCGCCTTCGAGACGGCCGAGCGCCTCGCTCGTCCCCCAAGGCGTGTGGGCGCGCGCCAGGGGCGCGTCCCAGGCGCCGGCCAGGGCGCGGGCCACGGCGCCATCCGTGTCTTCATACAGGAGAAAGATGGGGCTCAGGTTGGCATGCGTGGCCGCGAGCAGCCGAAGCCGATCCTCGCGCGGACCACTGAGCGTGAACTCGTGCGGAAAGATGCCGCTCCCCGCCCCCGGCGGCACGAGCTCCACCAAGGCGAACACGCCGCGCCGCTCGCGCGTCACGCCCTCGTGCTCGAACGTCTGCGCGTAGGGATAGATCGCAGGCGTTGGATCGGGTGCCACGAGACCCTCGGCGCGCCAGCGCGACCATAAGGTCGCAGCCACGCCATAGCGTGAGCCGGGCCCCTCGGTGTCGAGCGGCAGCTCCACGTGCACCACATTCTCGACATGACGAGCCAAGGCCTCGCGCTGCAAGGCGGAGATCACGTCGTAAGGAGGAGCGAGGGCGTGGTCGAGCGCGACGCGGGGTGCGTAGCGCACGCCCCGAAACGAGCGCACGTGGGCCACGGCGAGAAGATGCCTGACGTCTCGAGGCGGGGCAAGAGCCGGCGCGCTAGGCGGCGCGGCGGTGCTCGAAGCGGGCGTGCGACTCGTCGCTCTCGGCCACCTCGCGCCAGGCCTGCGCGTCGGGGTGCAGATCTTCCCAGTCGTGGAAGAGCTCGAGGGCGGCGTCGACGATCTCGGGATCGAACTGCGTGCCGCGGTTCTGCACCAGCTCGTTGGTCACGTGCTCGAAGGGCAAGGGATCGCGATACGGGCGGCGCACGGTCATGGCGTCGAGCGCGTCGGCCACGGCGACGATGCGGGCGGCGCGCGGCAGCTCCTCGCCCGAAAGACCGAGCGGGTAGCCGCGCCCGTCCCAGCGCTCGTGGTGGCCGATGACGCACTCGGCGGCGGCGCGCAGGAACGGCAGGTCGCGCACGATGGCGAAGCCGACGCGGGGATGGCTCTTCATCACGCGCCACTCCTCGTGCGTGAGCGGTGCCGGCTTGAGCAGGATCGAATCGGGGATGCCGATCTTGCCCAGGTCGTGGAGCAGTGCGCCGTGATAGAGATCGCGCTTCTCGCCCTCGCTCACGCCGAGCACCTCGGCGAGACGGCCGGTGTACTCGGCGACGCGGCGCGAGTGGCGCTGGGTCTCACCTTCGCGCGCGTCGAGCGCGGCGACCAGGGATTCGAGGGCCAGGCGATACGCGCGCTCGACCTGGCGCACGTTGCGCGACAGCTCACGCAGGCGACGCTGACTCTCACTCTCCACGGATTGGCGCAGGTCCTTGATCTCGGCGCGCAGGCGGCACTGCTCGAGTGCCCTGCGCACGGCGAGACGAAGGTCCTCGCGGCAGCGCGTCTTGAGCAGGAGATCGTCGGCCAGCGTGGGGACGGCGTTCTCGGCCTCGGCCGCGGCATGCTCGTCGGCCAGGAGCACGACGCCGAGATCGGGACGCTCGCGGCGCAGCATGGCGGGGAGACCACTGCCCTCCGGTCCCCCGTACGTGTCGTCGCAGAGCACGACGCCGAAGTCACCGGTCTCGAGCAGCGCGAGCGCTTCGCCGGGACTCGACGTCCCGCACGCGTCGAAACCGTCGAGCGTGAGAAGGCGCACCACGGTCTCGCGAAACGAGGCGTCGGCCTCGACGACGAGGATCCTGCGTTCCATGGCTCCGTTATCGGCCCGAACAGGCCTCGTATGAGCGGGTTTTCGGGCGCTTTTCTAGCCCCGGACGAGTCCTCGATAGAGGCGCGGGACGCGGTCGGCGAAGAGGTCGTTGTGGCGGGTGACGCGCTTGTCGCGGGCCTGGGCCAGGTCGAGCTCGAGCCGCCGGGCGGCTGGCCCCCTCGCCCCGGCCCGCCACAGCACCGCCCCCGTGGGATCCACCACCTGGCTCTTCCCGGTGAAGCCGAGGCGGGCCCCGGGGCGCACGTCCTCGCCCACACGGTTGGCCGTCGCGGCGAAGACGCGGTTCTCGAGCGCGCGCGTGCGCATCGATTCCTGGCAGTGCGGCAACACGAGATTCGACGGATGCGCGAGGAGATCGGCCCCGGCGAGCGCCAGCGAGCGCGCCGCCTCGGGAAAGCGCCAGTCGAAGCAGATCAGCACGCCGACCTTGGCGGGCCCGCAGCGGAACACAGGCCAGGGATCGCGCCCCGGCTCGAACCAGCGCTTCTCCTCGTCGAAGAGATGCACCTTGCGGTAGACGCCGCGCGTGCCGCGCGCATCCACCCAGATGGCGCTGTTGTGGAGCGCGCGTCCCGCCTTCTCGCAGAAACCGGCCACCACGGCGAGGCGGCGCGCGGCGGCGAACTCGCGCAAGGCGCGAGCGGTCGGACCGCGGCGCGCATCTTCCGCCAAGGTCCGCGCCTCGGCGCGCGAGCGGAACACGTATCCGGTGTGGAAGAGCTCGGGCAGGATGACGAGGTCGGCGCGCCGTCTCTCGAGCGCGCGATCGACGAGGCGCAGGGCCGCGGTCACGTTGCGCTCGACCGCGCCGAACAAGGGCCGGGTCTGCGCGACGACGATGGTGAGCCGCTCAGCGGAGGGCATCGGCCTGGGGCGCGAGCGCGCGCTGGAATGCCGGGAGATCGAGCGCCTCGCGCACCGCGTGCTGCAGCTCGGGCAAACGTCCCTCGAAGAAATGCCCGGCCCCCTGGATGAGGCGCATCCACTTGGGCTCGCCCCACACCGGGAACGAGGCTTCGAGCGCGTCGAGCGGACACAGCTCGTCGGCCGTGCCCTGGATCACGGCCTTGGGTTTGTCGCTTTGCGCGAGAAAGGAAAAGTCGCGCCGGCCGGCGCCCGGCGCCACCACCAGCATCGCGGCCACGCGCGGATCGCGCGCGGCCTGCGCGAGCGCCACGCCGGCGCCAAACGAGAAGCCGCCGAGCAGGAGACGGCATCCGGGATAGAGATCGAGCAGGAAGCCGATGGCCGCCGCCGCGTCCTCTTCTTCGCCGGGGCCGCCCGACCACTCGCCCTCGCTTCGCCCTACGCCCCGGAAATTGAAGCGCAGCGTGGGCAGGCCCGCCTCGAACAGGGCTTCGGCCGAGCGATAGGCCACCTTGTTGTGCATGGAGCCGCCGAATTGCGGATGGGGATGGCAGAAGACCGCCACCGCGCGCGGCTCCTCCTCGGCCCGGCAGAAGAGCACCGCCTCGAGCGCCCCGGCCGGCGAGCGGACCACCAGCTGGCGCACGCGGCGGCCGGCCGCGAGCGAGCGATCGCGCTCCGCCGGCGGAACCGTTTCCCTTGACCCCATCCCCGACCCGCCGCTATCGTTGAGCATCACTGATCCTCCGATCGCATCGTCGGGAGGAAGGAGTTCCCCTGGGCGCACCCCCGAAGAGCGCCCCGATGCGGATCGACCGTCGCCGTGCACCCTGCCTCTGCCCCAGCGTCGAGACCCGCATGAGAAGGACGCGCCTGCCCCGCGCGGCGACATCACTTTTCGTCCTCTTGGCTCTGCTTCGGCTTCCCATCATGCCCGAGATCGCGTCCGCAAGCGAGATCACGGGCACGCCGCCGCCGAGCCAGGTCGAAACCTGGAAGGCGCGCCTCCTCGACCAGCGTCTTCACGGCACCGTGCTGCCCAACGATCTCACGGAAAACCCCGATCCCCTCGCCGAGCCCGCGTCCACCCAGAACGTGAGCGCCACGAGCAACGCGACGTGGAGTGAGATCCCCCCGCCCGCCCTCTGGCTCCACTCCACCATTTATGACGTGAACCAGGACCGCTTGATCGTCTTCGGCGGGCAGAGCTCCAAGGGCAAGTCCAACGACGTCTGGATGCTGACTCTTGCGGGAAGCCCGCGCTGGAGCAAGGCGGCGGCGACCGGATTCGCGCCCACGCCCCGCTCGATGCAGCTTTGCGTCTACGATCCGGTCAGGGATCGCATGATCGTGTTCGGCGGTTACGACGGCGCGTACAAGAACGACGTGAACTCCCTCTATCTGTCGCCCAATCCCGTGTGGGCTCAAATGCCGGTCAAGGGCACGCCGCCGGCGCCGCGCGCCTGGTCGAGCGGCATCTACGATCCGGTGCGCCAAGCGCTCGTTCTGGTCGGTGGACGGAACGCGACCACCACGTTCAACGACGTATGGACGCTGTCCCTGGCCACGGACACGCTCACCTGGGCGCAAATGACTCCGGTCGGGCCCGATCCGGGCCCGCGCGCGGCGAGCGCTCTCGTCTACGACAGCGATCGCGACCGCATCGTCTTCTTCGCTGGCATGGACGGCGCGGGCAATCCGCGCAACGACGTGTGGAGCCTCACGCTCTCGGGCACGCCGACCTGGTCGGAGATCACGCCTGCGGGCACGCCGCCTTCGGCGCGCAACGGCTCGAGCGCGATCTACGATCCCGTGCGCCAGCAGCTCGTGGTTTTCGGCGGTGGCACCGGTGTCCCCAACAACAACGACACGTGGGCGCTCAATCTGGCCGGCACGCCCACGTGGACGCAGCTGGCACCCGCGAATCTCCCGTCGGGGCGCCAGTTCCAGACCTCGACGTACGATCCCATCGGCGACCGTTTGCTCGTGTACGGCGGCAGCAACGGAGCGGTCCTGAGCGGCGCGTGGGCGCTCTCGCTCTCCGGCGCCACCTCGTGGGTTCCGCTCTCGGGAACGCGCCGGCGCGGGCACCTCGCCATCTACGACCCGCAGCGCGAGCGCATGGTGGTGATGGGCGGGGATGACGGCACGCCCTTGAACGACGTCTGGGAGCTCGACTTCACGAATTCGACGTGGCTCAAGCTCACGCCCGCGGGCACGCCGCCGACGCCGCGCGCCTTCCATGCTGGGATCTACGATCCCGTGCGCGACCGCATCATCGTCTTCGGCGGACGCGACTCCTTGCCGCACAACGACACGTGGGAGCTCTCCTTTTCCGGCTCGCTGACCTGGCGCCAGCTTACGCCGTCGGGGACGGCGCCGAGCCCGCGCATCGATCATGCGACCATCTACGATCCTCTGCGCCACCGCATGATCGTCTTCGGCGGCACGGACGCGAGCGGCACGCCGATGAACGATGTGTGGGCGCTCTCCCTCACCGGCAGCCCGACCTGGACGGAGCTCACGCCCTCAGGCTCGTCGCCGGCGCCGCGCGGCGCCGCTGCCATGGTGTACGACGCCACGCGCGACCGCGTCGTGATGTTCGGGGGCTACGACAAGCTCGTGAACGCGCTCTCCGATGCCTGGTCGCTCACGCTCTACGGCACGCCCGCCTGGAGCCAGCTCGCGGCCAGCGGAACTGCGCCCGCGCCCCGCCTCTCGCCCTCGTCGATCTACGACGCGCAGCGCGAGCGCATCGTGTTCTACGGCGGCACCGATCTCGAAACCTACTACTCGGACGTGAACGAGCTGACGCTCTTCGGCACGCCCACGTGGAGCGCGCTGACGCCCGCCAACGGGACGCCCCAGGCACGCGCCGACCACAAAGCCGTCTACGATGCGGTGGGTGACCGCATGGTCGTGTTCGGCGGCAGCGGCATGGGCGGCGGCATGCTCAACGACACATGGTCGTTGCAGTTCCTCTCGATCGTCGACGCCGGCGCCCCACGCGCGCTCGCGGCGCGCGTCCTGCCCGTGATCCCCAATCCGTCGCGCTCCGCCATGAAGCTCTTCTTCGAGGCGCCGCAGACCGTGGCAGCGCGCATTGCCGTGTTCGCGCCCAACGGCCGCCTCGTGCGCGAGCTGTGGAACGGCCCCGCGACTGCGGGCCAGCATCAGGCCGAGTGGGACGGCGCCGACGCCCAGGGCACTCCGGTGGCCGCCGGCGTGTACTTCTACGTGGCCTCGATCGGGAGTGATCGTTTCAGCGGCAAGCTGGTGCGCATTCAGTAGTCCAATCCGCCGTAGTACAATCCGCCGTAGTACAATCCGCCGCTGTGCAGAACGTCCATCCGCTCTTCGTCCATTTTCCGCTCGGCTTATTGATCACGGCCGTGGCCTGCGAGGCGCTCTTCGCGCTCACGCGCCGGCCGCTCGCCGACACGCTGGCGCGCTGGCTTCTCTACCTGGGCGCGATCGCCGCCGGCGCCGCCGCCCTCACCGGCTGGCTCGCTTCGCAGCACGTCGCCCCCGTCGCGCGGGCCGCGCATGGTCTCACCGACCACCGCACGTTCGGATTCGTGGCCCTGGGCACCGCCGCCGTGCTCGCCTTCTGGCGCTGGGGCACGTCGCGCGCCGGCGGACCCCGGCCGCGCGCTCTCTTCTTGGTCGGCATGTTGGGGTTGGCCGCGCTCTTGGTCGCCGCGGGGCTCGAAGGCGGCAAGCTGGTCTACGAGCTCGGGGTGGGCACCACGCTCACCGCACCCGGTGGCCCGCTGCACGAGGCGGGCGCCGACTCTTCACACGGGGCTAAGCGGGACGTTCCTCGGAGCTCGGACTTCCATTAGCCGAGGCGCGCTCGATGGTCACGAGCGTGCCGTAATCCGGAATCCCCGAGGTGTTCTCGCGACGCGTGAGATCGAGGAGCCCGTTGGCCTCGGGAAAATGCACCTGCACGTTCCCCGGCTTGATGGGCGACACGAACACGCGTCCGCGAAACATCCCGGTGCGCGAGCGCAGGACGATGGCCTCGCCGTGGCGCACGCCGAGCGCCTGTGCGTCATGCGCGGAAAGCAGCACGGCGTCGCGCCCGGCGCCGTTCAAGGGATCGCGCTCCGCCTGCACCATCGAGTTGAACTGCTTGCCGCGGCGCGTCGCCAGGCGGAAGTGGCCGGGGGGCGGCGCCTCCTCGGCGAGGAACGGAATGCGGAAGTGCGCGCGTCCGCCCTCGAGCGGGAAGTGGCCGTCCTGGCACAGCCAGCGCCCACCGTACTGCACCTGGTCGCCTTTTTTCGACAATGTTTCAATCCCCGCATACATGGGGATGAGGCGGGCAATCTCCGCTCGAATGGCCGCCGCATTCGCAAAGCGAATCTGTTCCGCGCGCGCTGGATACGCGCGCGCCGCGACCTCGGTCAGGATCTCCCAGTCGGAGCGGCTCTCGCCAATGCGTCGCCCGCGCACTTCCGGGCTGAAGAGGATGCGCCGCTCGGTCGAGGTCTCGGTGCCGCCGCCCGCCTGCTCGTAACGCGTCTGGCCGGGCAGGATCACCGCGAGATCGGCCGGCTCGACCAGCATCTGGCTCGAGAGCACGATGTCGTGGTGCACACGCAAAGGCACGCGCGCCAGGGCGGCGCGCACGCGCTCGGGCTCGGGCAAGGTCTCGAGGAAATTGCCGCCGAGCGAGTAGAGCACGTCCAGAGCGCCCTCCCCCGCCGCGTCGATCATCTCGACCGCCGAGAGCCCGCGCAGGGTCGGGATCGCGAAGCCCCAGGCGCGCCCGAACTGCTCGGCCGCGGGCGAGCCCAAGGGCGCCCACGACGACAGCGCACCCGGCACCGCCCCCACCTCGGCGCCGCCCTGCACGCCGCTGTGACCGCGAATCGGCATGAGCCCGGCACCGGCGCGCCCCACGAAGCCGCGCGCCAGCGCGAGATTCACCAGGGCTCGGATGTTGTCCGCGCCGTGCGCATGCTGCGTGAGGCCCATCGACCAGACGAAGACGGCGCTCTTGGCTTGGGCGATCATCTCGGCGAACGCCTTCATGCGCGCGCGCGTGGCGCCCGAGCCCTGCTCGAGGTCCGCCCAGGTGAGGCCGCGGGCCCACGAGGCCACGTCGTCAAAGCCCGTGGTGTGCGCGTCGACGAACGCGCGATCCACGCCGCCTGCTTCCACGAGCGCCTTGAGCGCTCCGCTCAGGAAGGCCGCGTCGCCGCCGATGTCGAGCTCGTACCACTCGTCGGCCAAGCGCGTGCCGAAGAGCGCGCTCTCCAGCACCGAAGGCACCCAGTAACGCTCGAGCCCGGGCTCGCGGTACGGATTCACGACCGCGACCCGCGTTCCGTTCTGCTTGGCGTAGTAGAGATATTTGGTGGTGACCGGCTGGTTGTTGGGCGTGTGCGAGCCGAAGAAGACGATGAGATCCGACTCGAGCCAGTCGGTGTAGGAGCACGTGGAGGCGCCCGCGCCGATCATTTCCTTGAGCACCACGGTCGACGGCGCATGGCACAGGCGCGCCGAGTTGTCGACGTGGTTCGTGCCCAGGAAGCGCGCCACCTTGGAGGCGGCGTAGTAGACCTCGTTGGTGATGCCACGAGACGTCAAATAGAACCCGACGCGGTTGGGATCCGCCGTGCGCAAGCGGTCCGCCACCGCGTCGAGTGCTTCGTCCCACGTCGCGCGCCGATAGCCGGATTCGCCGCGGCGGCGGATCATCGGATAGGGCAGGCGCCCGAGCGCGCGCAGCTCCTTGCCGCTCAGGGACTCGAGCGAACGCACATCCTCCAAGCGGCGCGGATCGAGCGCGGGCGCCGTGTTGAGGCGCATGAGCTGCAGGCGCACGGCGCACAGGTGAACGCCGTCCATCGTGTAGTCGGAGAGGCCGCTCGTCCCCAGCGCGCAGCCGTCGCACACGCCTTGGGTTAGAATCCGCCAGGCGTACGGCAGCTGATCGCGGTTCTGCCACGCCACCTTCGCCATTTCCAGGTAGTGATTCGGCTTCACCTGGCCGATCCCATTGGGCGCCAGGCCCGCCCACAGGGATGGATTCCAGCCGCGCTTCGGCGGCCTTCGTTCCGGGGAGGACGACATGGACCGCAGTATAGCCGTTCCGGCGTGGCGTCCCGACCGCGGCCCCTACGAAGATCGCGTGGCCGTCGAGGAGCCGCTCGAGATTCGCGTGAACGGCGTGCCCATCGCGGTGACGCTGCGCACGCCCGGCGACGACGAGGAGCTGGCCGCGGGGTTCGTCCTCACCGAAGGCATCGCGCGCCATCCCGCCGATCTCGTGGGCGTCGCACCCGTCCACGACGTTCCCGCCGACGCCCGCGGCAACGTGGTGAATGTCACCGTCCATTCCGCGGAATCCCCTGACGGGGCCGCGCGCCTCACGGGTCGGCCCGCCTTCGTCACCGCCGCGTGCGGCGTCTGTGGGCGCGGCACGCTGGAAGCGGTGCGCCGCCGCGCCGAGCCGCTTCCCGATGGTCCCGGTGTCATTCCCAGTGTCCTGGCCTCACTCCCCGAGCGCCTGCGCAAATCCCAACCCACGTTCGACGAAACCGGAGGCCTGCATGCCGCGGGGCTTTTCGATCTCCAAGGCGACCTGCTCGCCGCCCGCGAAGACGTCGGTCGCCACAACGCGGTGGACAAGCTCGTGGGCTGGGCGGCGCTCGGCCGCCGCCTGCCGCTCAAGGACGCGCTCCTCTGCGTGAGCGGACGCGCCGGCTTCGAGATCGTGCTCAAGGCCTGGATCGCCGGCATTCCGGCCCTCGCTTCGGTCTCGGCGCCCTCGCATCTCGCGGTGGCCCTCGCCGAGGAAGCCAACATGACGCTGCTCGGTTTCGTGCGCGACGGGAGCTTCGCCGTCTATGCCGGGCGCGAGCGCATGGCGGAGTGATAAGATGCGCTCACTTCCCGAGCCCCAAGGAGACGTGATGGGATCGACGACCAGCACTCCGACGCGCACGATTCCCGTGGACACAATCCAGAGCGCCCTGGCCGAGATGGGTTTGGATGGCTGGCTCCTCTACGACTTCCGAGGGCTCAATCCCATCGCCTGGCGCGTCGCCGGCTTCCCGGCCGACGCGCACCACACGCGGCGCTGGTTCTGCCTCCTGCCCGCGCGCGGCGAGCCGCGCTGGCTCCATCACGCCATCGAAGCGCACAACTTCACCGACAAGCCGGGTGAGAAAAGCTCGTACGCGGGCTGGCGCGAGATGGAAGAGAAGCTCGCGGAGATGCTCAAGGGCACACGCCGGATCGCCATGGAGTACTCACCCAAGAACGGCGTGCCCTACGTGTCGCGCGTCGACGCGGGCACGCTCGAGCTGGTGCGCTCGTTCGGCGCCGAGGTCGTGACCTCGGCCGATCTCGTATCGCGCTTCGAAGCCGTCTGGTCGGCCGAAGGCCTGGAGAGCCACAAGAAGGCCGCCGCCATCCTCGACGAGTGCGCGGGCCGCACCCATCACTTCCTGCAGCAGTGCGGCAAGCGCGGCGAGCAGCCCACCGAGTACGAGGTGCAGCAGCTCCTGGCGCAGATGCTGCACGACCGTGGCATGACCATGGACTCCGATCCCATCGTGGCCGTCGGTCCGCACGCCGCCAACCCGCACTATTCGCCGAGCGCCACGGGCTCGCATCGCGTCGCTCCCGGCTCGGTGGTGTTGATCGATCTCTGGGGCAAGCTGAACCGCCCCGGCGCCATCGCCGCCGACATCACGTGGATGGCGTATCAGGGTCCGCGCGTCCCCGATGAAGTGCAGAAGGTGTGGGAAGCGGTGGCGGGCGCGCGCGACGCGGCCGTCACGTTCTTGAAGGCGCGCGCAGCGGGTCGCATGGAGACTCAAGGCTTCGAAGCGGACGACGTCGCCCGCGCCGTGATTCGCGAGCGGGGCTTCGAAAAGCAGTTCCTGCACCGCCTCGGGCACTCGATCGGCACCGAGGTGCACGGCAACGGCGCCAATCTGGATCACTTCGAAACCCGCGACGAGCGCCTGCTCGTCCCGTTCACCGGCTTCTCGATCGAGCCCGGCGTCTATCTCGAGGGCCGCTTCGGCGTGCGCAGCGAGATCGACATGTACTGGGGCGACGGCGTGGCCGAGGTCACGACGTCGATTCAGGAGAAGATTCCGGCGCTTTTGGCCTAGCGTCGGCCCCGCCCCCAAGGTCCGCCCGGACATCGTCACCGCGCACCACGTCACCCAGCCTGGTGAGGCGGAGGCTTTCCGGGGATTCGGTGACTCCTGGGGTGGCTTCGCCCGTCAGCTCGATCGCGCTTCTCTCGCGCTCTTGAGACTTCCTCCGGGAGCGCATCGCCGCGGCCTCCGCGCGCTTCTTCTGCATGAACTCAGCGCCAAGAGACTTCTCTGCTTCATTCTGATTGTGACCGCGGCATAGCAGCCGAACATTTTCGACTGTGGACTTGCCTCCGCGGGCGACCGGCTGGATGTGGTCGAATTCGAGCGCATCACGAGCCGCGCAGCGCTGCCCGTTTTCGCTCGTCGAGGTGCACTGGTCGCCGTCGCGCTCACGAACAGAACGCCGCACATGCGCCGGAATCGTGCGGCGGCGAAGCTTGCTCGGCTTGGGTTGGCGAGGACGCTTGACGGCGCCGTACTTGACGCGCTCGACCTTGGCGATCAGCTCGTCCAATGCCCGCTCGATGACCTGGGAGTCGCTGCCCAACGGAATACTGTGGCTCAGCAGCGCTCGAGCGTACTGCAGCTTCTTATGGACTCTGTGTTCAAGCGCGATGGATACGCGGGGTTCGGGAGCTGGCCCCACGGCGGAAACGGAGACCGCCTCGGGAGCGGGTGCCGACGACGACATCACTGGCCGTACGGCCAGTGGAGGGATCATAAGGGCCACTTCGGAAGAGCTCGGTGCAGGCGAGCTCGGTGCAGGCCAGCTCGGTGCAGGCGAGCTCGGTGCCTGCGGAAGGTGGCGGCTTGGTATTGATCCTTCGAGCAGCGTCTCGAGCCGAACGACGCGGCGCGCCAACATCTCTTCGATCTCTTCGCAAGTCCGGTGCGTGGCCCGGGCAACGATCTCCTCGACATTCTCAGGAGTGAGGTGGGGAGCAATGAGGCGCACGGCGCTCAAGTGGAGACGTCCATCCTCGACGGCCGCGAACAAGAGAGGGTATTGGCGGGCCATTCGGGCGACGTGAATCCGCCGAAACGCCACTTCTTTGGAGAAATGGAAGAACTCGATGCACCAGGCGTACATCGACGTATAGCCCTCGTCGATGTAGATCTTTCGAGCATCAGCTTCACCGATGAGAACCAGAATTTCGGTCTCGTTGGCCCGGTCTTCAACCACCTTGACCATGAGACGCTGCTTGACTTGCGGATTGCTCAAATGAGCCGCGGAGAACCGACGCATGTGTACGCCTCTTCGGGGGCGTACCTGGAGGGGGCGCTCGGGGCTCTAGTTTTCGATGATTTCAGCTTCGCATGCGGCACCGACAAAAAGAGAGCGCCCCAGGGGTGATCGTTTTCAGGCGTTCGGCTTGGGGCGCCGCTCTAGGTC
>DASYSL010000215.1:0-10465 GCA_036003365.1 Candidatus Eiseniibacteriota bacterium | reverse complement strand
CGCTCGCGGGCGCGCCCGGCGCCAGCGCCGCCTCTTCTTTCTGCGCGGCGCCGACCAGCGTGTTGACCAGCTCCATCATGGCGGCGACCGCGGTGTTGTAATGGAACTCGTTGAAGTCGCGTGTCACCCGCGCCAGTGCGGTATGCGCGGCGTGGCGAATCTCGCGGGCGGTGGCCGACTCGATCGCCGGCTGGGGACGCGACGCGCTCTCTTTCACCAGGGCGCCGTGCGCGCGGCCCAGCCGCCACACCCGGTTCAGGAAGCGGTAGGCGCCTTCGACGCCGCGGTCCGACCACTCAGCATCTTTTTCCGGCGGGCCGATGAACATGGTGTAGACGCGGCCCGTGTCGGTGCCGTACTTGGCGATCAGCTCGTCGGGCGCCACCGTGTTCTTCTTCGACTTCGACATCTTCACACCGCCGCGCGTGATCATGCCTTGCGTGAACAGCGCGCGGAACGGCTCGACGAACGACACTAGCTTCATGTCGTAGAAGACCTTGGTGATGAAGCGCGAGTAGAGCAGATGCAGGATGGCGTGCTCGACGCCGCCGATGTACTGGTCGACCGGCAGCCAGGCGTTCACGAGCGCGGTGTCGAACGCCTTGGTCTCGTCGCGGGGCGTCAGGAAGCGTAGGTAATACCACGACGAATCCACGAACGTGTCCAGCGTGTCGGTCTCGCGGCGCGCCGGGCGGCCGCACTTGGGGCAGGTCACGTTGACGAATTCGGCCTTGGCGGCGAGTGGCGATTCCCCCGTCGGCTTGAACTCGACGTCCTGCGGCAGGACGACCGGCAGATCGGACTCGGGCACCGGAACGATGCCGTCCGTGTCGCAATAGATCATGGGAATCGGCGCGCCCCAGTAGCGCTGGCGCGACACCAGCCAGTCGCGCAGGCGGTACTGCACCGTGGCCTTGCCCAGGCGGCGCGTGGCCAGATCGGTAGCCATGCGCTCGCGTGCCTGCTCGGTCGTGAGCCCGTCGTACGCGCCGGAATCGAATACCGCACCTTCGCCCACGAACACGCGATCGCCGTCGACGGTCTCCCAGCCCTCGTCGCCCGTCTCGCTCGGCCGCACCACCGAGACGATGGGCAGCGCGTACTTCTTGGCGAACTCGTAGTCGCGCGTGTCGTGGGCCGGCACGCACTGCACCGCACCGGTGCCGTAGCCCATGACGACGTAATTCGCCACCCAGATGGGAATCTTGGCGCCGGTGAACGGATGGATGGCGCTCTTGCCCGTCGCCATGCCTTCCTTCTCGGGTTCCTGATCGTAGCGGCGGTCCGACTGCTGGCGGGCCACACGCGCTGCGAAAGCTTGGATCTCCTGATTGCCCGCGGTCAGCGACTCGACCGCGGGATGGTTCGGCGCCAGCACCAGGAAGGTCGCGCCGTAGATGGTGTCGAGGCGCGTGGTGAACGTGATGAGCTCGTCACGCGAGCCGTCCACGCGCCAGTGCACCTCGGCGCCCTCGGAGCGACCGATCCAGTTGTGCTGCATGACCCGCACCTTCTCGGGCCAATCGGTGAGCAGCGACAGATCGTTCAGCAGACGCTCGGCGTAGGCCGTGATGCGGAAGAACCACTGCTCCAGCTCGCGCTGGATGACGGGCGTGCCGCAGCGCTCGCACTCGCCCGCGCCCACCACCTGCTCGTTGGCCAGAACGGTCTGGCAGGACGGGCACCAATTGACCGGTGCCTTGCCGCGATACGCGAGCCCGCGCTCGTACAGCTTGAGAAACAGCCACTGCGTCCACTTGTAGTAGCCGGGATGGCACGACGCGATCTCGCGCGACCAGTCGAGCCCGATGCCCCAGGCGTCGAACTGCTGGCGCATACGCTCGATGTTGCGCAGCGTCCACTTTTCGGGATGCGTCTTGTTCTGGATGGCGGCGTTCTCGGCGGGCAGCCCGAAGGCATCCCAGCCCATGACCGCGAACACGCGCCGGCCGCGCAGCATGGCCTGGCGCACCACCGCGTCACCCAGGATGTAATTGCGCCCGTGTCCGACGTGGAGGTCGCCCGAGGGATACGGGAACATGTTCAGGCAATAGAACTTGTTCTCGGCGTGCGTGATGTCCTGGCGGAAGAGCCCGAGCTCGTCCCAGCGCTTGCGCCACTTGGGCTCGATCAGGGCGGCCGGATAACGCTCTTCGTCGGGGCGCGCGGTGCCATCGCCTGCCGGCGAAGGCGGCGCGGGCGCCCGCGGATCGGATCGGGTCATCGCTCCCTCGGGGTTGAGATAAGAACCTGCAGAATAAGCGGCTGGCGCCGCCTACGGCAAGGCGAGCAGGTCAGGCGGCGTGCTTGGGCCTGAGCACCACGCAGCAGCGTCCGGGCGCGGGGTCGAGGGCGACTTCGGCCTCTTCGAGGCCGAGTCCCTCGACCATGCCCTGCACGAGCGCCAGGTTCATGCCGCACACGACTTCGCGCGACGCGCGCGCCAGCGCCTCGAAGGGGCAGTTCTTGAGCACGACGCGCCCGCCGCGCTCGCGCTCGGGCTCGAACCCGACGTTACGCAGGAGTCCCAAGGCGCCCTGGAGAGAACGCGAGCGCGAGCGCGCTTCCTCTCCCATCTGCCGGCCACGCTCGTGGGCGTCCTTCGCGAGCGCCCGGCGTCCGCCCCCTTCGTAGTCCCCTGCCAAAGCATGGGTCATGAGCTCGCCGGCGAGCCGGTAGCGCCGCGGCGGCAGCGTGAGGTCGACCTGACGCGCGGAGCGCTCGTAGAGCTTGCTGGGGCGCCCAGCGCCCGGTCCCCGGCGGCCGGAGAGCCTCTGGAACGAGCTCGCGAGCAGCCCGCCCGCCAGGAGCTTGTCGAGGTGGAAGGCGGCCAGGGAACGTGAGATCCCGAGCGCTTGGGCCGCCTGATCGCGCCCCACGGGGCTCCCCTGCCGGCAGACGTAGAGATAGAGGTCCCGGCGGACGGGCTCCTCGAGCAGGGCGGCGCGGTCGAGATCTTCCTGGAAGTGGTTGTCGGACATGGGCCTGCCTCATTCTAAGATAAATCGACATTAGCGCAAAGCCGTCGCCCTGAATCCTTCTCGGCTTCTAAACATCAGATGCATTAGTTATAGAAAGGGTGCCGGGCCGAGCCCGGGAGCCCGATACAGAATCCTCTTCCAAGGAGCGAGACATCATGTCGAACATCGCCACCGCCGAGCGGCGGATTCCGTCCACGGCCGGCGCCCCCTCCGCCTCGATCGAGGCTGCGAGCCCGGCCCATCAGGCATTCTGGATCCTGCGCGTGGGCTTCATCGCCGCGCCCATCCTTGCCGGCCTGGACAAGTTCTTCCACGTGCTCGTGAACTGGGACAAGTATCTGCCGCCCGTGGTGAACAACATGGTCGGTGGCCACGGCCATACGCTCATGCTGGTCGTGGGCGTGATCGAGGTGGTCGCGGGCCTCGGCGTCCTGCTCAAGCCGCGGATCTTCGCCTACGTGGTGGCCGCCTGGCTCGCCGTCATCATCGTGAACCTGCTCTTGATTCCCGGCTATTTCGACATCGCGCTGCGCGACTTCGGCCTCCTCCTCGGCGCGCTCGCGCTCGGTCGTTTGAGCGAGGTTTACGCGAAGTAAGTCTCGAGGCTTCGGGCGAGGGGCGGGGATGCGAATCCCCGTCCCTCGCGTGTTTCGCACGGCGGGCAGCGCGTCGATCTAGCTCCCGGTCGACACTCCCACCACGGCGCGCACGAGCAGCGTTTCCACGTCGGCGCGGCCGCTCTTCCACGCGCGCTCCGTCCGGTAGAGGAGATCGAGCGCGTGCGACAGCTCGGTGACCCCGCGCTGGCGCGCGAGGCGATCCGAGTTCTCGCGATCCCGGATCCAGCCCCACTGATGCGTGCGCAGGCGCAGGGCGCCGGCCACGAGCGTCTGCAGCTGGAAGAGCACCGTGCCTTCCGACTCCCCCGCTTCCAGGGCGCGCAGGAGATGATCGACCGCGGCATCGGAGCGCCCTTCAGCCACGGCGCGCGAGAGCCCGCTCAACGAGCCCGAGTGCACCGGCCGCAGCACGCGCTCGGCCTCCTCGCGCGTGATCTTGCCCACGCCCGCCGCCCAGTCGCCCAGCTTGTCGACTTCGTTCATCACCTCGGAAGTCTCGAGGCGGCTCGCGTCGAGCACGGCTTCGATCACGCCAGGTCCGGGCTTCACGCCGGAGCGCTCGAGCCGCCGCTCGGCCCAGCGCGTGAGGACTTCGGGGGGCGGCGACTCGACCGACACGGTCAACGCGCACGCACCCGACAAGCCGGCCAGCGTCTTGCGCTCGTTCTCGGCCGCCGACTCGACGAAGACGAGCACGTTGCCCGCCGGCACCGCCGCGGCACCCGTCGCCGCCGCCTCGACGGTGCGCGCCGAGCGCACCCACTCCTCGACGTTGAGCACGAGAACGAAGCTCGCGGGCGCGAACAGGGACGAGCCCTGCGCTTCCGCCAGCACGCGATCGACGCCCGTCTCGGCGGCGCGCAACACCACGGGCGGGACATCGGGATGGTCGTCGGCCCAGCGCTGTTTCAACGATGCAAGAACTTCGGCCTTCGCCGCTTCATCGCTTCCTGAGACATAGATCGACGTCGGCAATGGCTCGCCCCGGCCCAGCCACGTGTCGAAGCCCGAAACGCTCAAGCTGGAGGAAGGGCTCCTACCAGTTCTCGATGGTCCGGCTGAGGATTTCGTCGGCGATTTTTTGGACGGCTTGCTTGCGACCACTGACCTCGTCCTGGGGCTCCTGCCCCGGCACACTGATCACGTAGTAGTTCTGCGTCTTGACCATGTTGTCGTCACGCCACAGCTCACGGTTCTTCACCTTGTCCATGAGCCGCACGGCGACGGTGATGGTCACGCGATATTCCTGCGCCTGCTCGCGCCCGGTGAAGCCAAAGACCGTGTTCTTGTAGTCGACCACGGCGCCGGTGAGCACGGCGTTGGCGTCGGATTCTGCCACGATCTTGAGGTGGTTGTCGTCCACGAAGCGTTGGATCACGGCCTGCGTGATCTCTTCGTCGAGGCCGACCTGGGTGGTGCGGTTGTCGAAGGCGGGAACGGCGAGGGTCTTGATGTGCCCGGGAAGGGATCCCGGATTGGTGGAATAGAGCCCGCACGAGGGCAGGACGAGAGCCAGGAAAACCAGAACAAGCCAGCTGCTGCGATTACGTCCCGGTCTGCTCGACTCCGTCGTCGTCGGCGCCATGTCCCCCATTCATCCGATAGAGCTTCATGCGGTAGCGGAGCTTGTCGCGCTTCATCTGCAGGAGCTCCGCGGTGCGGCTCTGGTTGCCATTAGACGCCTCGCTGGCCTTGGTGATCAAGGCCCGCTCCAGCTCCTCCAGGATGCCCTCGCACGGAATGCCGCCCGACGGCAGCCCCGGCGCCACCAGGACGTCCGAGATGCGGTCGGCGAGATCGTTGCCGCTCGAGCCGTGTGCCCCGCGCGTGCCGCCGCCCGAACCCAGCTGCAGGTGGCCGACATTGAGCTCGGTGCCGGTCTCGAGCAGGATCATGCGCTCCATGAGATTGCGCAGCTCGCGGATGTTGCCTGGCCACGGGTACTCGAGCAGCGTGCGCTCGGCCTCGGGCGTGATGCGCATGAAGTCCTTCTTGAAGGCGATGTTGAACTGCTGCATGAAGTGGAGCGCCAGGGGCAGAATGTCTTCGCGGCGCTCGCGCAGCGGCGGCACGTAGATGGGCACGACCTTCAAGCGATAGAAGAGATCCTCGCGGAAGCCGCCTTCGCGCACCCGCTTCTCGAGATTCTGGTTGGTGGCCGAGATGATGCGCACCGAGACCGAGATGTCCTTCACGCCGCCCACGCGCTTGAAGGTCATGCGCTCGAGCACGCGCAGGAGCTTTACCTGGAGAGTGAGGCTCATCTCGCCCACTTCGTCCAGGAACAGCGTGCCGCCGTGGGCCAGCTCGAGCAAACCCTGCTTCTGCGCGCGCGCGTCGGTGAAAGCGCCCTTCTCGTGGCCGAACAGCTCGGACTCGAGAAGGTCCCGGGGAATGGCGGCGCAGTTGATCTCGAGGAAGGGCTTGGTGCTGCGCATCGAGAGCTTGTGGATGTTGCGCGCGATGTGCTCCTTGCCGGTGCCCGACTCGCCCTCGATGAGCACGCTCGTGTTCTCGCCGCGCGCCACCTGCTCCACGATCTGATAGACCTGCGCCATGCGCGGCGACAGGCAGCGCACGACACCTTCTTCCTGCCACACCTTCTGCCGCAGCACGTCGACTTCGAGCTTGAGGCGGCGCTTCTCGAGGCCCTCGCGCACGAGCCCTTCGAGCTCGTCCAGGGCCAGGGGCTTGCGCAGGAAGTAGAAGGCGCCTCGCTTCATGGCCTCGACCGCCTTCTTCACGTCGGCCACGGCGGTGATCAGGATCACCGGCGTGTCGGGCGACTCCTGCTTCATCTGGGCGAGCAGGTCGAGGCCGTCGGCGTCGGGCAGCTTGACGTCGAGCACGACCAGGTCCGGGACCTCGCTCTTGAACCGGCTCAAGGCCTCTTCGCCGTTGGCCGCCATGGTGACGTGGTAGCCGGCGTCGGTGAGCGCGCACTGGACGAAGTGGCGGATCGAATGCTCGTCGTCCACGACCAGCACGTGCGACGAAGGCAGCTCGCCCTGGGCGCGGGCGGGACGGCGCGTCTCGGAATTCCGTTCTTCAAGCATCGCGACCTCCGGAGAGGGGCTCGAGCGGCAGCTCGACCACGAATGTGCTGCCGCGGCCCGACTCGCTGCGGGCACGCAGCCCGCCGCCGTGACGTTTCACGATGTCGTGGCTCACGTAGAGCCCGAGCCCGGTGCCGCCGGGCTTGGTGGTGAAGAAGGGCTCGAACAAGCTCTGGCGGTGCTCCGTCGGAATGCCCGGTCCCTCGTCTTCGACCGCGATGCAGAGAGAGTGTGCGCTCTCGGGTCCCGGTGCCGTTTCCGGCTCGGGGCTGCCGACCCAGACGCGCAGGCGGACGCGCCCGCCGCCCGGCGAGGCCTCGGCCGCGTTCTTGATCAGATTGATGAACACCTGCTGCATCTGATCCGGGTCGATCATGGCCACTGGGACCTTCTCGGGCAACACCCATTCGACGCGCAGCTTCTTCTCGGTGAGCACCGCCTGCACGCTCTGCAGGCTGCGCTCGACGACTTCGATGAGCTCCGAGCGCCGCGGCGACAGCCGCTTCGGGTGCGTGACCGTGAACAGGTCGCCCACGATGCGGTCGAGCCGCGCGATCTCGGTCTGGATGAACTCGACGTTCATCTCTTCCTTGGAGCCGTCCGGGAAGCTCTTCTTCAGGTATTCGACGCCGGCCGCGATCCCGGTCAAGGGATTGCGGATCTCGTGCGCCACGCTCGAGGTGAAACGGCCGAGCGCGGCCAGGCGGTCGAGCTGACGAATCTCCTCTTCCATGCGCTTGATGCGCGACAGATCGCTGAAGGTGGCGATGGCGCCGTACACGTGGCGCCGCTCGTCGCGCAGAAGCGACGTGTTGAGCGACACAGGCACTTGTGCGCCATCGGGCCGGCGCACCACGGTGTCGTGGCGGAACCACTCGTGCCCGGCGCGCAGCGTGGCCAGGATCTTCTCCTGGCTGTCCTCGGGGAAGACGAGGGTGAGCGGCTCCCCCACCGCGTAGCCGGCCTGGTGTCCGGTCAGCTCCTCGGCCGCGCGATTGAAGATGAGGATGCGTCCGTCGAGGCCCACCACCGCGAGGCCCGAGCTCATCGAGTTGAGCACGTGGTCGAGGAAGCGCTCGCTGCGCCGGAGATCGACGTAGAGACGCGCGTTCTCGAGCACCGGCGCCACCGAGAGCGCCACCGATTCGAGCAGCGTGACCTCGGCCGGATTGAGGCCGGGTCCGGGTCCGGAGCGGCCGACGCCCACCACGCCGAGCACCGGGAAGCGGCTGCAGTCGAGGCAGCGCTGGCGCTTGGCGTCGCGCGACTCGGCCCAGCCGGCCTGCGCGTCGGGATCGGGGATGGCGTCGGACGGACCGCGCCCCTGCAGCGGGCACGAGGATGGGCAGGCGTCCGTGCCGACTTCCGGGGCGTCGGGCCGGCGCCCGCGCTGCAGCGGCACCACCGTATACGTGGAAAGCCCGGGCAGCACTTCGGAGAGCGCGTGGCCGTCGTCGATATGGAACGGCGGATTGCGCCGCGGATCGCGGATGGTGACCGTGCGGTTTCCCCACACGACGCGATTGACGACTCCGTCCTCGCTCACCAGAGGCAGACGCAGCGAGTGCGTCGAGATGCCGTTGGCGCCGCGCCTGGACCACGTGCCTTCGAGCACGCGCTGCTCGCGATTGGCGAGGCACAGGAACACCTCGCCGAACGCGAACGCGCGTAGCAGATAGTGCGTGACCGCGCGCGTCGTCTCCTCGCCCTCGAGCGAGGACACCATCGAGTTGGCCACCTCGCGCAGCGACACGAGCTGCACGTTGGTCTCGATGAGACGGCGGTGGCTGCGCTCGAGCTCGTCCACCAGCTCGCCGGCGGCGGCGAGCAAGAGCTCGGTGTCGTCGACGTGCCCGGCCGTGACGAGCGGCGGCAGGCTCGAGAGCCCGCGCACCTCGTCCATGCGGCGGAGCAGCGCGCGCAACGCTTCGCGATGAGTTTGAGACGACGGCGACGCCATGATTCCCTTCACGGACCCCCGGAGATCCCTCTCCTCCGGATCCGCTTCGATCAGGAAGGAGAGCTGGCGAATTCCCGCACGCGTTCGGACACGTAGGCGACCTGGTCGCGAGTCAGCTCGGGATAGATGGGCAGAGCCACCGTCTCCCGGGCCGCGGCCTCGCTCACGGGGAAGTCGCCGTCCTTGTATCCGAGCGCGTCGAAGCAGGGCTGCACGTGCATCGGCTTGGGGTAGTAGATCTCCGTCCCCACCCCGGCGGCCGAAAGCGTCGCGCGCAGCGCATCCCGCTTCGTGCTACGGACCACGAATTGGTTGTAGATGTGGCGCGCCTCCGGGCGTGCCACGGGCAGCCCGACCGGAACCCCGGCCAGGGCCTGCCTATAGATATCGGCATTCTTGCGCCGCCCTTCGGTCCAACTTTCGAGGTGGCGCAGCTTGACCCGCAAAACCGCCGCTTGCAGGGCATCCAGGCGGCTGTTCATGCCCAGCTCGATGTGGTGGTACTTGGGCCGGGCTCCATGCTCGCGCAGGAGACGGAGCTTGTCCCCCAGGTCGTCGCGGGTCGAGACCACGAGCCCGCCATCGCCGAAGGCGCCCAGATTCTTGGAGGGGAAGAACGAGAAGCAGCCGATCTCGCCCCACGATCCGGCACGCTTGCCCTTCCACTCGGCGCCGATGGCCTGGGCGGCGTCTTCGACCAGCGCCACGTTGCGCCGCTTGCAGATGGTCTGGATGGCCTCGAGCTCGGCGCACTGGCCGAAGAGGTGGACGACGATCACGGCCTTGGTCTTGGCGGTGATCGCCTGCTCGAGCTTGGCCGGGTCCATGTTGTACGTGTCGGGCTCGACGTCGACGAACACCGGTTTGCCGCCGACGAGCGCGATCGAGCTGGCGCTCGCCAGGAACGAGTACGCGGGCGTGATCACCTCGTCCCCGGGCCCGACGCCGAGCGCCCGCATGGCGAGGATCAGCGCGTCGGTGCCGGAAGCGCAGGCGATGGCGTGCGGCACGTCGCAGTAGGCGCCGACTTCCTTTTCGAACTCGACCACCTCAGGGCCCTGGATGTAGCGGCCGCTCACCAGCACGCGCTCGATGGCCTCGCGGATCTCGGGCTCGATCGAGCGGAACTGCGCGGTGAGATCGAGAAGCGGGACCTTCTGCGTCGGAGTCGTCGTAGTCGTTGGAGTCGTTTGCGTCGTTGGCGTCGGCTGCGCGCTCATACCTGGTCGCTCCACCCTTGCTGGTCGAGAAGCTGTTCCTTGGGCACGTCGCGGAAATATTTCGCGGGCGATCCCAGGACGATGACGCCGGGCGGCACGTCCTTGGTGACCACGGAGCCGGCGGCCACGAGTGCGTCGGCGCCCACGGTCACGCCCGGGAGCAGGACCGAGCCCGCGCCCACGCGTCCGCCCCGCTTCACGGTCACGCCCTTGAAATGCTTGAAGCGCTCCTCGGTGCGGCCGACGAAGTTGTCGTTCGACGTCACCACGCCGGGAGCGATGAAGACCCGATCCTCGATCGTCGAGTAGGCCGTGATGTAGCACTCGCTCTCGAGCTTGACGAAGCGGCCGATCACGCACTGGTTCTCGACCGTGACGCCGCGGCCGACGATGGTGCGATCGCCCACGGTCACGTC
Organism: Candidatus Eiseniibacteriota bacterium; assembly: GCA_036003365.1. Lineage (GTDB taxonomy): Bacteria > Eisenbacteria > RBG-16-71-46 > RBG-16-71-46 > DASYSL01 > DASYSL01. The sequence goes on along the minus strand of DASYSL010000215.1, from coordinate 212 downwards.
CTCGCGCACCGTGGCCAGATCGGCGACGAGAATCTTGCGACCGAGCTTGGCGCCGCGGTAGAGCACGGCCCCGGTGCCGATGAGACAGCTCTCGCCGATCTCGAGCGGCCCGAGTTGCTTGTCGGAGGTGGTGGCCGAGGACAGCGATTTCATGGGCGTCTTGCCGAGCACCACCTGGTCGTCGATGCGCACCGAGTCGCCAATCACCGTGT
>DASYSL010000214.1:0-5770 GCA_036003365.1 Candidatus Eiseniibacteriota bacterium | reverse complement strand
GTGGCGCCGGCCGCGGCGCGATGGCCGCCGCCGCCGAACTTCGCCGCCACCTGCTCCACGTTCACGCGTCCGGTGGAGCGCAGCGACACCTTGCACTCGCCGCTCGCGGTCTCGCTCACCAGGGCCACGGCCTCGACGCCTTGGATGTTGCGCGGGAAGTCGACCAAGCCTTCGGTATCGCCCGAGTCCACGCCATAGTGGTGCATGGTGGCGCGGTCCACTTCCATCCACGCCACGCGGCCGTCGTCGGTGAGCTGCAGGCAGCTCCACACGTGGCCCTGGAAGCGTACCCGCCCCGCGTGGCGATGCTGGTAGATCACCGCGTGAAGCGGCTCGGGAGCGGCACCCGCGCTCACCAGGTGCGCCGCCATGGCGTGGGCTTCGGGATCGGTGTTGGCGAAGCGGAACGAGCCCGTATCGGTGACCAGTGCCGTGTAGAGCGCGGCCGCGATGGGCTCGGTGATGCCGCCGGGCTGGCGCCGCACGAAATCGTAGACCAGCTCTCCGGCCGCGCAGGCGCCGGGCACCACGATGGCCAGCGAGCCGAACTTGGGCTCGCCGAGATGGTGATCGAGGATCACGATCTCCAATCCTTCGCGCGACAGCAAAGGCGCCACGCGGCCGAGGCGCGGGCGCACCGCAGTGTCGAGGAGGATGACCACCTCGGCGCCGTCCACCACCTCGCGCGCCCATGTCTCATCGAACGGCTGCATGGGGAACAGGCGCGCCAGGAATTCGAAGTTGGGCGGCACCGCGCCGTCGTTCAAGACCGTCACGTCCTTGCCCTGGCTCTGGAGGTAGAGCGCGAGCCCCACCTCGGAGCCCAGGCCGTCGCCATCCGGATTCATGTGCGTGGTGAGAACGAAGCGCTGCTTGGCGGCGATCAGCTTCTCGAGCGGCTTCCAGTCGGCAAGGGCAGCGGCCGGCGAGTCCCAGCGGATCATGCGGACCTCGCGGTCTGGGCTGCGCGCACGCAGTGCTCGAGGAACCAGCGGTGCAGGCGGCGGTCAGGGGTCAGCTCCGGATGGAAGCAAAGGCCGAGGATGCGCTCGTGGCGCACCCCGACCGGCTCCTCGCCGAGCCGCACCACCACCTCGATTCCCGCCCCCACGCGCTTGATCCGCGGCGCCCGGATGAACACGCCTTCGAAAGGCGCACTGCCGGTCGCCGGACCGCTCACGTTGGCTTGGAAGGAATCGATCTGGCGGCCGTAGGCGTTGCGCTCGACCTCGACGTCGAGCACGCCGAGCGGCGGGAACGGCACCCGTCCCCCGTCCGTCAGCTCGCGCGCCAGCAAGATCAATCCGGCGCAGGTGGCGAACACCGGCTTGACCGCGACGAAGGCACGCAACGGCTCGCGCAGTCCCGTGATCTCGAGCAGGCGCAGCATGGTGGTGGATTCGCCGCCCGGCATCGAGAGTGCGTCGACCGCGCTCAGGCTCTCGGCGTCATCGACCCGTCGCGTGGCCGCACCGGCTTCACGCCACGCGGCCTCGTGCTTCTCGTAGTCGCCTTGCAAGCACAGGATGCCGACCGTGAGGTTGGGCTCGGATGTCGCCTTGATCCGCGTTTGGCTCGGATGGTGCGCGTGGGTTCCGTTGGTCCCGTTGCTGCGTGGCGATGAGTCCTGGGGAGTGCTCGTCAATGGCCCCGCCGTGCCAGAAGCTCTTCCTCGCGGATCTTTCCAATCTCGAGCCCGCGCATGGGCTCGCCCAGCTCGGAGATCTCCGCCAGCACCTTGGCGTCCTTGTAGTGCGTCACCGCGCGCACGATGGCGCGCGCCCGCGCCGCCGGATCGGCCGACTTGAAGATGCCCGATCCCACGAACACGGTCTCGGCGCCGAGCTGCATGAGGAGCGACGCGTCGGCCGGCGTGGCCACGCCGCCGGCGGCGAAGTTGGGCACCGGCAAGCGCCCGGTGCGCGCGCACTCGGCCACCAGATCGACCGGTGCTGCCAGCTTCTTGGCCTCGGCCATGTACTCGTCTTCGCGGAGCATCGTCAACGCCCTGAGCCCGCGCGTCACGGCGCGCATGTGGCGCACCGCCTCGACCACGTTGCCGGTTCCGGCCTCACCCTTGGTGCGGATCATGGCCGCGCCCTCGCCGATGCGCCGCAGCGCCTCGCCGAGATCGCGGCAGCCACACACGAACGGCACCTGGAAGCTCCACTTGTCGACGTGGTGCTCCTCGTCGGCCGGCGTGAGCACCTCGCTCTCGTCGACGAAGTCGACGCCCAAGGCCTGCAGGATCTGGGCTTCGGCGAAGTGGCCGATCCGGCACTTGGCCATGACCGGGATCGACACCGCTTCCTGGATCTCGCGGATCTTCCTCGGATCGGACATGCGCGCCACGCCGCCCTCGGCGCGGATGTCGGCCGGCACGCGCTCGAGCGCCATGACCGCGACCGCTCCCGCCTCCTCGGCGATCTTGGCCTGCTCGGCGTTGGTCACGTCCATGATCACGCCGCCCTTGAGCATCTCGGCGAGCCCGACCTTGAGACGAAACTGCGCCAGCCGCTCGTCGCGCTTGTCACTCGGAGTGAACATCCGACCTCCCGCTGCCCGCCCCCACCGTCTCCAGCTCCGCCTCGGGAATCATGCCGCTGCCGCGCGGCGCCTTGGCTTCGCGCGCGCGCAAACGCTCGGCCAGGTCGGCCAGCGTGAACGAATCGAGCGTGCTCAGCACGCTCTCGTGCAGCGCGCGCCACAAGGGATGCGCCACGCAGTTCTCCTCGTGCCCGTTCGTGTCCTTGAGACAATCCACGGGCAAGAGCGATCCCTCGAGCAGCGACACGACCTGGCGGATCGAGATCGCCTTGGGATCCTGCGCCAGCACCACGCCGCCGCGGGCGCCGCGGCTCGAGCGCACGAGCCCGCCGCGCCGGAGCTTGGCGAGCAGCTGCTCGAGATACTTCGCGGGCAGGCGCTCGGCCTGCGCCACGGTGCGCACGTTGATCGGACCCTCTCCATAGCGCGCCGCCAGATAGGCTAGGGCGCGAACTCCATACTGGCCTCGGCTACTGACGCGCATGTCCGTCTCCCGCGGGCTGGGCCGGCCCATTCTGAGCTTCGCGCTCTTTGGCGACCTCGATGACTTCTTTCATCAAGGCGTCGACGATTTCCTCTTCCTTGACCTTGCGGACGATCTTGCCGCCGCGCATGAGCAGGCCCACGCCCACGCCGCCGGCGATCCCCACGTCCGAGTCGCGCGCTTCGCCCGGGCCGTTCACCTCGCATCCCATGACGGCGACACGAAGCGGCACGCGCAGCTTGAGCGACTTGACCTTCTCTTCGACCATCGTGGCGAGCGGGATGAGATCGATGTCACAACGCCCGCACGACGGACACGAAATGATCTCGGGGCCGAGCTTGCGCAGCCCGACGGCCGAGAGAATGCCATACGCGGTCTCGATCTCCTCGACCGGGTCGGCGGTGAGTGAGACGCGCATCGTGTCGCCGATACCCTCGGCGAGGAGGATACCGAGCCCCACCGCACTCTTCACGCTGCCGGCGCGCGTGCTCCCCGCTTCCGTGATGCCGATGTGCAGCGGATACGGAAAGCGCTTGGCGGCGAGCCGGTATGCCGCGACCGCCAGGGGCACGTCCGACGCCTTGAGCGAGACCACGATGTCCTCGAAGCTCTCGCGCTCGAGGATCCCGATCTGGATCGCCGCCGCTTCCACCAGCGCGCGCGGATCGTGGGTCCCGTACTTGGCAATGATCGACTTGGGCAGCGAGCCCACGTTGGCGCCGACACGAATCGGCACGCCGCGATCGCGCGCCGCCGCCAGGATCTCGCGCGTCTTGTCTTCACTTCCGATATTGCCCGGATTGATGCGGATCTTGTGGACGCCGGCCGCCAGCGCCTTGAGCCCGAGCTTGTAATGGAAGTGGATGTCGGCCACAACCGGGATGGGCGAGCGCTTGACGATCTCGGGCAGCGCGTCGGCCGACTTGTCGTCCGGCACGGCCACACGCACGACTTCGCAGCCGGCATCGGCGAGACGCTGGATCTGGTTCATGGTGGCTGCCACGTCCCAGGTCATCGTGGTGCACATCGACTGGACCACGACCGGTGCGCCGCCGCCGATCTTCACGCCGCCGACGCTCACCGGGCGGGTGTGCGTCCGAGGCGCATCGGCTGGAGTGAGCGCAGGTGTGGCGAGAACTTCCGGCAGCCATTCCGGCTCGGGGACGTCGCGGCTCAACGGAATGGAATTCGAATCGCTCAACAGATACCTCCCGTCCGTCACTGGGGGACGCGGGGAAGCGGAAGGCGGCGCGCCCATCCTTGCGCGGGGCGGCCGACATACCGCCTCCAAATCCCACCGAATCAGTAGGTAACTTGCCGAATCTAGGTTGGGTTCGACGGAGTGTCAACCCCGGACGGAGCCAACGGAATCGTTTCCAGGTCCAGGGCGTCTTTCCTGGGCTCTTTGCGGCGGTCGGCCAGGAACAGAAGCGCTCCGATTCCCCCCGTGAGGTAGAGCGCGGCGAGCCACGCGAGCCCGACGGCGAGCGCCGGCTCGTGCCCGATGCCCGCCCGCCCGAGGAAGTAGACGAACGCCGCCTCTCTGACCCCAAGTCCGCCCGGCGCGATAGGCAGCTGACCCGCCAGGATGACGAGCGGAATGAGTGCCATCGCGTCCCAGAAGCCGAGCGACACGTGCAGCGCGCGCGCCAGAAGATAATTCGAGCCGATCGTCGCCATGTGATTGAGCAAGGAGAGTACGAAAACCGTCGGTGCCGTTCTGACGATCGCTTCCCACGTCCCGTGACCGAGCACCGGCTCGAGAATCGGAATGCGCCTGGCCAAGAAAGTCGTCACCGGTCTTCCCCACAGCCCGAACAGGAAGATCACGCTGACTGCCGCAAGTCCGAGCCCCAATGCCAGGGGCACGAGGTCTTGCGTGCGCTTGTTCGCATAGACGACAGGCGCGACAAGCAGCAGCAAGGCGAGCAATCCAATGCCTCGTTCAACCAGCAGGGAGACACCCGCGCGCCCGGCGCCGAATCCGCTTCGCCCCACGCGCGCCAGCCGATACACGTCGCCGCCAATCGATGTCGGCAGGAACAGACTCAAGAAGAGTCCCCCGCCGAACACGCGCACCGTCTCGCCCCAATGGAAGTCCGAGCCCAGCGCCTTGAGAATGGTGTGCCAGCGCACGACCGCAATCCCCAGCCCCGCCCACAAGACGAGCAGCGCCGCGATTGCCCACTTCGGGTCGATCGTGCTCATCGTGCGCGCGATCGCCTTCCAATCGAGATGCGTGCCGAGCCATGCGAACAAGGCGATGGCCACGACGACGCGGATGACGAGCGGCCAGAACTTGCGGGACGTCTTAGAGCTTGTCGTCACAGTCAGACATTTCTCAGGATGAGGTAGGCCAGGTACATGAGTACGCTCAAACTGGCAATAGTGCCCACTCCCGCCAAGACCATCGCGATGGCTAGAGTCGTCTCTTGTTGAAACGTTGACGTGCTCGCCTCAACTCGCCTGTTCGCCAACGCTCCTGATCGGATCGTCATCAGAACGGTTGCCAGCCAGCCGACCCCGAAAGCTGCGTCGTATACGATGTCGTACGAGCGCCAAGAGTCAGGCTGCACTTTTTCGTAGATGACGCCGCCGAGGGTCGCGAACCCAAATCCAACGAGCAAGCCCCACACCACTCCGCCCACCAGGTGAGTGACTCGCAAGCCAACGATTCTCGGGCCGGCTTCGGCTGTCGTCGACATTTAGTAGTCGCCCTCGCGGCTGTGATACCAGGTC
>DASYSL010000213.1:0-9628 GCA_036003365.1 Candidatus Eiseniibacteriota bacterium | reverse complement strand
CCAGATCGAGCTCAGTGCCCAGGAAGTCGGCCGCCCACTCCTGCTCGGGCTCTCGTCCATTCACTCGGCAATAGTTGAAATCGCCGGCGAGGATGACGGGCTCGTCGGGGCGGCGACTCGCCCTGAGGGCGGCGGCCAGGGCTCGGATCTGCCGCGCCCGCACGCCGGCGCGGGCGCCGGGAGAAAACGGCATCTCGGGCGAGAGGTGCACGAGGGCGAGCAGGACCGTACTCCCCCGCCAGCGCCCGCGGGCGAGCAGCGCGTGGCGGCCGCCGGTCCAGAAGATGGCCCGCCCCACGGGCAGGGTGGCCACCGGCTCGAGCCCGTGCAGAGCCGATCCTTCGCGCACGTGAACCGACATGCGAAACGGAATGATGCCCACGAAATGGGAGCTGGGGCCGTCCACCGTCTCCCAGCGCTCACCCGTCGCGGCCAGGAGATCGCGCTCCAGCCCGCGCGTCACCTCGTTGAACATCAACACGCTCGCGCCGCCCGCCTCGCGCAGAAGCTCGGGCAGGCGGCGCGGCAGTCCGCGGTTGAACACGTTGATGTTGAACAGAAAGAGGCGCAGCGGCTCCGGCATCCCGCGCTAGAGATCGTGCGGCATGAGCGAGAGGGGCGACTGGAAATAGTAGTTCCAGGGGTAGTGCAGGAAGTTCGAGACCCGGCTCGTGTACAGGCAGGCGAAGTCGCGGATCTGCTGGCCAAAGCGCGTGCCTTCGTTGCCTTCGCGGAACACCGAGCCCCAGTAGGTGTTGTACTGCGCTTCGAGGCGCCGCCTGAGAGCCTTGATCTCGCCGGCCAGCGAAGAGGCGCGGTGATCGAGCTGGGCCATGGAGTCGGCCAGCTCCTGCACGCGGCGCGCGCGCCGGCGGCTGTTGCGCCCGCCGCCGTTGGATAGCGCCAGGGCGGCAACGGTGGCTCCCCCATCATTCCCGGCCGAGTCCGTGGTGCCCTCGCGCGATCCCACGCGGGCTTGGAGGCGCTCCTCCTGGACGAGCCAGCGCCACTTGCGCGCCACTTCCGCCTTGGCCAGCTCGGCCTGCTCGAGCGCTCCGAGCAGGCGCTCCAATGCCGTGTACTCGCGCGTCAGGCGCTGCGTCACCGCCACCTCGCGCTCCAGCTCGGGCACGATCATGGCCGTGCGCCAGCCGAGGTTCTTCTTGGAGCGCAGGATGTCACCGTACGTATGGTCGCCGAAATACAGGATCTGGTCGCCCGCGGCGCCCAGCTGGGTTTCGAGAAAGCTCGCGGTGCCGCCGCTGAAGCTCGCGTGATGGCCGCCCGACTCGAGCATGCGCGGCTGGAACGCCGAATCGTTGCTGGCCATGAAGAACGCCGGCTTGCGCGAATCGAAGATCAGGACGTCGAAGTACTCCTGCCACGGCTTGTCCCCCGGCCGCCGCTCGAGCAGGTGCTTGAGCAACGCGTCCGAGTAGTAGTACTCCGAGTTCGTGAGCAGGAAGACCTTCTTGCCGCTGCGGCGGAATTCTTCGAGCGCACTGGCTAGCCTGGGGTCGCGGCGCACGAAGTTGCGCGGGTTGGCGACGATCGGCGTCTTGATCGAGCCGTCGGCATGGGCCTCGTCGATCATCTCGCGCACATCCTGGTAGACGCGGCCATACTCGACATCGGCGCGGCGCGAGCGCGCCTCGAGCAAGTCCACCAAGGTCAGGAACAGATAGACCTCGGGCAGGTGGAAGAGCGTGTCCACCGAGACATAGTTCTCGGCCGCGAGGCGCGGCTTCTGCGAGCGGTAGACGCGGCGGCGCTCGTCGCCGGTGAGGCGGCGGCGCCCGTGGTAGGCGCGCGTCACGTCCTTGAAGGCGTCCATCTTGATGACGTTGCCGCGCTTCTTGTCGACCAGGAGGCCGCGCACGATGAATTCCGGGTCATAGCGCAGACGCAGCGTCTCGGGCGGGTAGCCGCGCTTCTCGACCAGCTTGCGCTTGGTCATCTCGAACGCCAGGCGCTCGACCTGGACGGCGTCGTAGTGGGCCAGCGTATGGTCGAGGTCGAAGCCGATGGCCAGCACGCTCGACATGCGCAGGTTGCGATTGGTGAACACGCGCTCGCCGCGCGCGATGAAGCGGTCTTTGAGGAGGAATCCGCGGGCGCTGCCGTTGCGCTGCCTGGGCTGGGTATCGGTGCTCATCGTGCGGCGGTGTTCTCCACCCGCTCGCCCGGGATATCGGGCGCGGCGGCATGAGGTCCGGAGACGAATGGTAACGCGGCGACCCGTCCTGAGAACAGAGCCCCCTCCACGTTGACGACCGTCCCGGGCCGCGCATCCGCGCTGGCGACCCAGCCCAGCCCGATCCGTACTCCCAGTACGACGGACTCCGCGATCGAGGTGGGCTCGAGCGGGCGTCCTTCGCCGCTCGCCACCGACGAATCCTCGACGAAACCGACGAGACGCCTGCGCACTTCACCGCGCGAGACGACGCGGCGCACGATCTCCTGACCCGGGAAGCAGCCCTTGTCGAGCGAAACCGCCCCCCACAAACTCGTCTCGGGAAGCAGATCCTTGTCGCCGAAGTCGATGCCGCAGCGGGGCCGCCCCGCCTCCAGTCGCAGCGACTCCTGCACGGGCGGGAGAGCCGATTCAAACTTGGAGCTGCGCTTCACCTCCCGGCAGACGAGAGGCTCGTCGGTGCACGCGAGCGTGAACCCCTCTTCGCCAAAGCGCGATCGCCTTGCCCAGGCGGCGATCAAGGGGTGGCCACCCGCGCCCGCCATCTCGGTGCTCGGCCGGCCCTCCAGCAGCGCGTCCACGGCCTCAGCGGCGCGGGGCCCTTCGACTTGGAGGAGTGTGAGCTCTTCGCGCACCTTCACCTCGACATCGTCGGCCACCGCGAAGCGCTCGAGCCGGTCGACAAGGGCGGGAGCCACCGCCTTCTCCACTTCCAGGCTCCAGCCGTCGGCCACGCGCCAGATCCAGAAATCCGCGACCACTCGGGCGCGGTCGTCGAGCAGCGCGGCGTAGCGCAGTCCGCCATCGTCGAGCCCCGAGAGATCGCGCGTGCACATGGCCTCGAGGTAGCGCGCCGCATCGCCTCCGCCGACTTCCACAAGACAGGTTGCGTCGAGACGGAACACGACGCCCCCGGTGCGAGCGGTGCGAGCCGCTTCTCGGTCTTGGTCACTGAGCGTCGTGATCTTCAATGGGGGGCGTAGGCGGAGCGCCCGGCCCGAAGCCGGGCGCCAAGCATCAGGAGAGCTTGGAAATGGGGCCGAGCAGCTCGGAGAGCTCGCGCTTGTCGGCGTCGTTGGCTTCGATGTGCGACCAGCGCAGCACGCCCTGCTTGTCGATGAGGAAATACGAGCGGCGCGTGTAGAACTTCTCCTCGTCGAGCACGCCGTACGCGCGGCTCACCTCGCGCTTGAAATCGCTCAACATCTCGGTCTGCATGCCGTTCTTGTACTGCCACTCCTTGAGCGTCGGGATCGAGTCCACCGAGATGCCGTACACCTGCGTCGAGGCCGAGCGGAAGGAATCGATGTTCTCGTAGATCTCGCACATCTCCTTGGAGCACACCGACGTGAAAGCGAGCGGGAAGAAGGCGAGCAGCACGTTGCTCTTGCCGCGCCAGGACGACAGGGTCACCGATTGGCCCAGGGTCGAGCGCAAAGTGAAATCCGGCGCCAGCTCGCCGACGCGCGGCACGGTCGGCATGCCGGCCGAAGTCGTGGTCATGCGGTCACGCTTCCTTTCGGTTTCGCGCCGGGCCGCGCGTTCCTAGCGATACGTCGCCTTCACCTGCCCCAGCGTCACCACCTGCGTGGGCACGGCCTGCACGCCGCTCGCGATCCAGATGGCCTTCTGCGCCACGCCGCCCCGGCCCACCGACGAGAAGGCGATCGAGTCGTCGGTCGGGCCCCATGTCGGCGCACTGTCTTCCGGCGATGCACCGTCGTTGGTGATGTTGACGCGCGCCTGTGTGGCCACGTTCATCGCGTAGACGTCCCCCTGCCAGTCGAAGGCCAGGTACTTGCCGTCGTGCGAGAAACGCGCGTGGTTGCCGTTCGACGCCAGAAACTCGGGCGCCATCCAGGTCGTCGGGCCGGTGCGCGCCACCACGTACAGGTTGCCATTGTCGGAGTACACGACGCCGTTGCCATCGCGCTGCCAGGTCGGCCACAGGGACGGATCGTAGGCCTGACCGGGGGCGATCTTCTTGAGATTGGTGCCGTCCGTCTTCACGACCCAGATGTCGAACCGGCCATAGACCGAGTCATCGCGCGACGAGGCGAACGCCACCCACTGACCGTCGGGCGAGAAGGTCGGCTGAATGTCGCCGAAGCCCGATGCGTTGGGGCCCGCCGTGCCCGAGGTGAGTGCCGTCTCCGTGCCGCCGGCGATCGGCCGCACGTAGATGTGCGTCCAGGTGCCGTCGAGCTTGTCGTAGACGATCTGCGTCAGGTTGGGCGCGTAGTCCATGTTCTCCCGGTGGGCGGCGGCCATTTCTTGCTCCGTGCCCGAGGGATAGTTCTTGTAGGCGAGCGAGGGGTTGTACGGGTCGGCGTCGTAGTCGTCGAAGGCGATCTGCGATCCGTCCGGGCACCAGCAAGGGTTCCAATGACCAACGCCGGTCGGCGCGGTGAACTGAGTCACCGTGGGAAGCGTCGAGGGCGTGCTGCCGGCCCAGGGGGCCAGCGCGGCCACGGCGCACGTGACAACGACCAGCGCGAACAGCGGAATCGAGGAGCGCACCGCCCCTCCTTTCCCGCCCGCGCGTCAGGCTGCGGGGGCTACGTTGCCGACGGTCCCATGCGAGCGCCGCCGAATGGCCAGTAGAGATCCGAGCAGGGTGATGGACACCCCGATCCACACCAGGTTGATCATGGGCTTGGTCGAGATGTGGACCGCGAGGGCCTCGGGAGCCGCCGGCATGTCCGGCGTGTGCACGGCGAGCGTGACACGCCGACGATCGGCCTGGATCTCCGACACGCTCACGGTGCCGCCGTCGGCAAGCGTCGCCGGCACCTCGGTGCGTCCGCCGCTGTTCACGACCACGGCGGGATGCACGACTTCGCTCTTGCCCTCTCGATCCACCTGAACGTCCGCGGTCGCCCGGACCTCGGACTCGTTTCGTTGCATCCCGATCTTCAAGAACGTGACGCGGGCGTTGCCCACGACCGCGCTCTGGCCCTCGTCCAGCGTCATCCCAGAACCTTGACTGCCGGCAGAGACCACCTCGACAGGCGAGATGTAGAGATCGCGATCCCAGAACCGCTCGACATGAGGCTCACGCATCATGCCACGATTGAATTCTGAATAGTATAAAGGAGCTTTGGCGTCGAAGGCTCTTCCTTCGCCCTGGACCGCGATCACCGCGCGCGTGCGCCCGTCGGGACGGGGCTCGAGTCCACGATAGGTAAACTGGAAGCCGAACGCGGTCTTGGGCTGCCCCTTGAGCAGCTCGACCGGGATCTCCTTGCCGAACTGGCCCAGGCAAATCACGCCGATCAGGAACAGGCACACCCCCAGGTGCGACACGTAGCCGGCGGCGAACGTGGGGCCGCGGCGCAGGGCCTTGAGCGTGATCCAAAGATTGCTGGCCAGCGCGAAGCCCGCCGCCCCGACCAGCGCCAGCTGCGGCGAAGGCTTGATGCCGGCCATCACCGCGAGAGTGGCGATGAGGAAGCCGGCGGCGAGCGGGCCGGCGAGGTTCCGACCCACGCGCTCGGCGCGGTCGACCCGCCAGCGCAGGACGGGCGCGAACCCGACGAGAAGCGCCAAGAGGAAGCCCAGGATGCCGTTCACCACCGCGTAGTACGAGGTCTGCACCGAGCTCGGCGGCCCGAAGAGGCGCGAGACCAGGGGCGCCGACGTGCCCAGCATGGTGAGGATGCCCATCAAGATGAAAGTGAGCATGCCGAGCCACAGGCCGAACTCGCGCGACAGCGTGCGGATCTCGGCGCCGGGCGAGGTGAAATAGCGCGCGCGCACGGCCCACATGCCGAAGCCCATCACCAGGAAGAAGAAGAGGAAGCTGAGCAGATAGCCGTTGAGCCCGAGATCCACGAACGAGTGCACCGAGAAATCGGCCAGGATGCCGCTTCGGGTCAAGAACGATCCGTAGAGCACGAACAGGAACGGCAGGATGCCGAGGAAGAGATTGGTGCGCCCCAAGGAGCCGGTGGCGCGCTGCACCAAGAGCCCGTGGAACAGGGCCGCGTTCATGAGCCAGGGCACGAACGACGCGTTCTCCACCGGATCCCAGCCCCAGAAGCCGCCCCAGCCGAGCACCTTGTACGCCCAGATCCCGCCCATGGTGAAGCCGGTGGCGAGCGCCACCGTGGAGAACAAGGACCAGCGCGGCGTGATCGCAAGCCACGAGTTGGTGTCCTTGTGCACGAGCGTCGCCATGGCGAGGGCGTAGGGAATGACCAGCGAGGAGAAGCCGAGGAAGAGCACGGGCGGGTGAATCGTCATCCAGTAATCCTGGAGGAGCGGATTCAGCCCGGCGCCGTCCGCCGGAATCACCTTGGAGATCTTGAACGGCCCCTCGATGACCAGGATGAGGAGCAGGAACACCTGCGTCCAGTTGAGGAAGAACATCGCCGTGGGCACCAGGCGATTGCGCGAGAAGGCGAAGATCGTCCCCAGGATCGCGCCCCACGTCGCCCACAGGAGGAACGTCCCCTGCTGTCCGCCCCACAAGGCGGCGAACAGGTACTTGGTCTGGAGCGAGCGCGAGGTATAGGCGGCGACGTAGGAGTACTGGAACTGGTGCGTGGTGAGGAGATGCCACAGCCAGACGACGAGACCGAGGAGGAGAAGGCCCTGCAGGCGGAACGTCCAGTCGGCCGCCGCGCGCAGCCGCGTCACGCCCGCCCCCACCGCGAGGTACAGCATGCCGCTCGCGATGGCGGCCGCGAAGGCCGCCCAGACGCCAGCGGCGCCGAGGTTCACGAGATTGCCTTCTGGACCCTGTGACTCACGAGGTGCCTTTCGCCGCGCCCTCGGCCTGGTACTTCGAGGGGCACTTCACCAGGAGCTTGTCGCAATCGAAGCGGCCGTCCCGGTAGGTGCCGAGCGCCACCACGTTCGTGGCCATCTCGAAGTTGGCCGGCTTCACGCCGTGGTAGAGCACTTCCATGACCTCGCCCTTGGAGTCGCGCAGGTGGAAGACCACGGTGCCCTGGTCGCCGTCGGTCAAGATGTTCTGGTCGGCCAGCTTGCCGTTCACCTGCACGTAGCCGCCGTCCTTGCGGGCGTCGGCGAAGGAGCGGTACGGCGTGAGCGACTTGTTGAACGCGGTGACGCCGAACCACACGAGCCCGATCAGGACGATCAGGCTGATCACGTACTTCCAACTTTGCGATTTCATTTCTTCTCGATCTCCCGAAGCGACCTCTCCAGCCGCACGAGGTACGCGAAGAGCGCTCCCCAGGTGACCAGGGCCACGGCCAGGACCACGAAGTCGGCGACGATGCGGTCGCCGACGCTACGTCCCAAGAGCTCGTTCAAGCGAAATTTCCCTTCCTTCGCGCGGAGGGGCGGCCCGAGAGGCCAGCCGGGCGCGGGCGGCACGTACCTCGAGTGACAATATCCAGAAAAAGAGGACGGTGAAAGCCCCAGTGGACGACAGGAAGACTCCGAACATGCGAGGGTGCATCTCCAGTTTACCGGCTCCATTGACGATCGGTTCCGGATGCAGCGTGAATTCCGAGAGGCGCGGCAGCACGAACATGAGGAAAGGTGCCGTGATCATGGCCAGGATCGCGTACACCGCCGAGACGCGCGCCCGCCGCTCCGGGTCGTCGACCGCGGCGCGCAGCGTGAGATAGGCCGCGTAGATGAGAAGCAGAAAAAAGATGGTCACCTGCCGCGGATCCCAGTTCCAGTACTCGCCCCACATCGCCTTGGCGAACAGCATGCCGGTGGCCGTCGCCAGCGCGCAGAAGACGAGGCCGAGCCGCGCCGCGGCGGCCGAGCGCAGGTCGTTCACCGGGTTGCGCTTGAGCAAGTAGCGCGCGCCCTCGATGCCGGCGACGAAGAACGCCACCATCGACACCCAGGCCGCGGGGATGTGGAAATAGATGATGCGCGTGTACTCGTAGAGCTTGCGCGCCAGAGGCGCGTACACGAAGCCCGCGACGATGGTCGCCGCCATCCAGACGAAGAGCCCGCCCTGCCACCATTTCACGCTGCTTCAATCCTCCCAGACGAAGTCGAAGAGCCGCCAGCCGGCGAGCGCGAGCGCCGCCGCGAAGGCGACCAGGATGCGAAGCTCGCCCCCCGGCCACGTGCCCTCGAGCGCGCGCCGCGTGCCGCTCACCGACGCGAACACCGCCGGCACGAGCACGGGGAACGCGAGCGCGGCCGCGAGCCCGCCATGGCTCCGCGCCTGCGCGAGCAGCGCGGCCACGAGCGGTAGCCCGACCGCAAGCGCCACGGTGCCGGCGACCAGGATGGCACAGAGCCCGCCAGGGTGCCCGACGGAAGGTGCCACGAGGAGGGCTCCTCCCGCCAGGATGAACCCTTCGACGAGCCCGAGAACGCTGAGACCGGCGAGCCATTTGCCGAGCAGGACCTCGCCCGGGCCCGCCGCCTGGCGCAGGAGATCCCACGTGCCGCCCTCCACCTCGCGCGCGAAGGCGTGCGAGAGGCTCGCCGTGGCCGAGAAAAGCAGCACGGTCCACAGCAGCACGGCCGCGGTCTCCGGGCGCCGCGCCTGCGGCCCGGCCGCGAACGAGAGCACGGCCAGGGTCACCGCCGCGAAGAGGAGCGAGGAACCGATCGAGTAGCGCGCCCGCCACTCGCCGCGCAGCTCCTTCCCCCACACCGCGGCCGCGCCGGCCCACAGGCCGGGACGGGCGCTCATCGGGGATCGAGCGCGCCCAGGTCGAGGCGCGGCTCGCTGGCGGCCGGCTCCTGGCGCTGGTTCGTGGTCACCACGCACAGCGTATCGCGGGCGCGCGCGCGCACCTCGGCGTAGAGCCAGTCGCGCGCCTCGGCATCGAGATTGGTCGAAGGCTCGTCGAGCAGCAGAAGCTCGGGATCGCCGAGCCACGCCGCCGCGAGCCGCGCCCGCTGGCGCTGGCCCGAAGAGAGGCTCATCGGCTGGGCATCGGCGAGACCCTCCATGCCGGCGCGCTCCAGAGCCACCCGCACGCCGGCTCGCGCGCCATTGCCGCGCAAGCGGGCCAGGAACTCGAGGTTCTCGCGCAAGGAGAGGTCGCGATAGAGCTGGATCTCGGGAGCGGCGATGCCGGACACATGACGCAGCCGGTCGGCGCGCAGGTCTTCACCCCCGCGCAGCCAGCGCACGCGCCCGGCGCCCGGGCGCTTGAGCCCGGCCATCATGCGCAGGAGCGTGCTCTTTCCGGAGCCATTGGGACCGAGGATCCAGTAGAGGCCGGGACCCGCGAAGCGCACGGTGAGCGGCCCGACCACGTCTTTCTCGCCGTAACGTCCCACCACGTTTTCGAGACGCACCTCGAAACCGGCGCGAGCTGGGACACCGTCGCTCACGAGGCGGCCGCGCGCGGCACTTTCTGGGTGGAGACGGAAGGGCCGTGGCCGTCGCCGGCGATGGCTCCCGCCACCGCTTCGCGCAACGCGGTCACGACACGCTCACGGCCGGTCGCGAGCGGGCCCGGCAGCGTGGCGCCGGCC
>DASYSL010000212.1:0-36087 GCA_036003365.1 Candidatus Eiseniibacteriota bacterium | reverse complement strand
CGGGCGCCTCAACGAGCCCCGAGCCGCCCCATCTCGCTCTGGATCGGCTGCTTGGCACGGGCTTGGGCAAGGCCTTGCTCGAGCACGGCGCGCGCCGAGTCCGGATGGCCGGCCGCCTGCTGCCATCGGGATAGATAGACGTAGGGCTCGGCCTCGCTGGGCGCGGCCGCGCGCGCGCTTTCGAAGGCCGCACGCCCGGCGGCGGCGTGTCCCTCGCGCATCTCGATGAGGCCCAAATTGACGAAGGCCGCGGAGCGTTCGAGGGGCGACTCGGCGCGCAGCGCCACGGCTAGATAGCGGCGCGCCTGATCAAGCGCGCCGGCCTGCGTGGCCAGTCGCGCCGCGAGCAAGTTGGCCGCCGGATGCTCGGGGTCGAGCGCCAGCGCGCGCGAGAGATCGTTCTTGAGCGCTGGCGTATCGCCCGCCGCCAGCGCCTTGGCCGCCTCGTCCACCAGCGTGGCCACCTGCGCCACCTGCAGGCCGCGCGTCATGAGCGCCGAGACTTGATCGGCGAGCTTCTCGCCCTCGGCGCCTTGGGTGCGAAGCTCGCGCGCGACCGCGTCGGCCCGCTTCCAGCGCGCCATGCGGCAGTCGTAGAGACCTGCTCGATAGGCGACCGAGTCCACCTCCTCGGCCCGCACCCAGCGGCCGAGATCGGCCAGCGGACTCGAAGCCACCGTGCTCCACAGATCTTGCAGCGAAGGCGGCTCGTAGAGATCGATCGGGGCGCGGTACTCCACGTAGGGACGGTCGTCGGTGTTGAGCGGCACGGCCGGGAAGCTCTGGACCAGCGTGGCGAGCCCGGTGAGGTGAGCGCCGGCCACCGTTCCGTTGCCGTCGAGATGGAAGCGGCGCAGGTAGTCGGCCACCGCGTTGTTCTCGTTCTCGAGGAAGAGCGACGCAGCCGGGACCTTGGCGCCCGGCGGCGGCGCCACGATCACGAAGTCGAAATTCACCAGAAAGACTTCGGCGTTCGGGAACACCTGCGCGAACGAGCGGAAGAGCGAGCCGAGGGCCGCCGGCGAAATCTCGTAGGCCTGGATCCACTGGCAGAAGACGCCGCGCGGCGCGAGTGCCGTGCGCACGCGGCGATAGAAGTCGACGGTGAAGAGATTGTTGACGCCCGCCACCCACGGATTCGAAGGCTCGGAGATGATGACGTCGTAGGTGCGCCCGGCGTGCTGCAGGTGCTGGCGCCCGTCCTCGACCACGATCTCGACGCGCGGATCGGCCAGCACGGTGTCGGACCATGCGTCGAAGAGGCGCGAGGCTTGCAGCACGGCGGGCTCGAGCTCGACCACCGTGAGCCGGCGTGGCGCGTGCTCGAGGGCGGCGCGCGCGGTCACGCCCGAGCCCTGGCCGATGACGCAGACACTGGCGTGGGGCGGGGCGAAGAGCATCGGGATGTGGCCCAGGAACACCTGGGTCGCCATGTCGCCGCCGGTCGAGGCGTCGGACTTGCCGTTCACGCGCAGGCTCAGCTCGGGCGGATCGCCCGGGGTTTCGTGCACCGACACCACGCCATGCAGCCCCTCGCGATAGAACACGAGCTGGTTCGCGCTCTCCTTGCGCCCGAGATCGGCGATGGCGGCCGAGCCCGTGGTGATGCCGGAGTGAAGGAGTACCGCGGCACGATACGAGCCGAGGGTGAAGAGCGCCTTGCTCCACGCCGGCGCGAGGGCGGTGGCGAGGGCGATGAGGGCCATGGCCGAGAGTGCGGCCCATGGGCGCTGGGTGCGCACGAGGGCGGCCGCACCGATCGCCAGCGCGACCAGGCTCGCGCCCACCCAGGTCGCGTGCACCCCGATCGTGGGCAGGAGAACGAAGCCCGCGAGCAAGGAGCCGGTCAAGGTACCCGCCGTGTTGGCGGCATAGGCGAGTCCGGTGGCGCGCGCGCCATTCGCCTGATTGCCGGCCACGAGCCGCACGCCGACCGGAAAGAGTGCGCCGAAGGCGACGCAGGGCAGGAGCGTGATCGAAGCGGCGATGGCCGCGAGCAGCCCGTAGAGCGCGCCGACATGCGCGCGCTCGGCGAAGAGTGCGGTGAGGAAGAGCTTGGGCAACGAGGGCAGGAGCCAGAGCCCGAGGGCAGCACCCGCCGCCACACCGGCTTGCAGGAGACCGAAGGCGCGCCACGGATCCCGGGCGGCCGCGAGCCGACCGCCCAAGAGCAGGCTGCCCAGCGCCAAGCCCAGAAGATAGGTCGCGAGCACGAGCGCGAACGAATAGACCGACGAGCCGAACACGAGTCCGAAGACGCGCGCCCACGTGATCTCGAAGACGAGCGCGACGGCCCCCGAGAGGCCGAAGAGGATGGCGGGGACCGCGGCATGGGGCGCATGCGCTGGCGCATGCGGCGCGGCGGCCGGAGCATGCGCCGGAGCACGTGGCGTGTGCGCTGGCGCATGCTGCGGCTTGGGGGGCTTCGAACCCAGCGCCGCCATCCAGGCGCCCACGGCGAGCGCCAGGGCGCCCACCGTCCACGTCGTGGCGCGCAATCCCAGACCGGGCACGAGCACCGCCCCGGCGAGGGCCGCGCCCACCACCGCGCCCAGCGTGTTGAGCCCGTACAGGAGTCCGAGGCCGCGCTCCCAGCCGGTGCGCTCGCGCGACACCCAGGCGACGAGCGTGGGCAAGGTGGCGCCCATGAGCACGGTGGGCACCAGGAGCACGGCGCCCGCCAGGACGACGCGCGCCACCAGATAGGCGGGCGAAGTCGCGCCGAGACGCGCGTAGAGGGCGCCCGCGATCGGATCCATCGCGTGGATCAGGAAGAGCGACACCAGGGCGTAGGCGCCCACGCCCATCTCCAGGAAGCCGTACAAACGGAGCGGGCGCGCCACCCCGGCCGCCCGGCGGCCGGCGAGCCAGGCGCCCAGAGCGAGGCCGAAGAGGTAGGCGGCCACCACCGTGCTCACGGCATGGAGCGTGCTGCCGAGGAGGAGGGCCAGCGCCTTCGACCACACCACCTCGAGCACCAGGCTGGTGCAGCCGGAGACGGCGAAGGCCAGGCCCACGAGCCAGGACGGCGGGCGGTTTGGGGATCGTGGTGGGGTCATGAGGGGTCGCGGCGCATCCTAGCGCATCCGGCGCGGAACCCGCGCCCCGGCAGGCCGGTACCACTTGGGGGAGGTACGGCCCGGACCACTCCCGTTGGAACTCTTTCCCCCGCCTAGGATAATCTGGAGACCATGCGGAACGTCGGCTCTCGCCTCGGGGTCGTCCTCTCGGCCGTCCTCCTGGCCGCCATGCCACAGCCGTCACGAGCCGACGTCGGCCTGCCCGGCCTGCGCGTGCTCTCCCAGGACGCCACCAGCCTCACCGTCGAATACGACCTGCCCGGCTACCAGCTCGTGCCCATCCAGACACCCGGCGGCGCCTTCACGCGCGTGCGCGTGGACGGGCTCGCGGCGACCAACGTGGTGGGGGCTCCGGAGCTGCCCGCGGGCGGCACCTGGGTGGCGCTGCCTCCCGTGGGTAGTGCGACCCTGCACGTGATCCAGAACGACGTGGAGCGCGTGCCCGCGATCGATGTCATCCCGGTCTACAAGCCCGACTTCGCACCCGGCGCGCAAGGCGCGCTCCTGCCCGTGCGCCAGTTCACGAAGGACGCCGCGGCCTATGGGCGGACGAGCGCGTACCCGGAAGTCTCGGCCTCGCTCGAGGGCGAGCAGTGGCTGCGCTTCCAGCGCGTCACCGCGCTGCGTCTCTTCCCGGTGCGCTACGAGGCCGTGTCGCGCACGCTCGTCGTGAGCAAGCGGCTCGTCGTGCGCATCGATTTCTCGACGCCGGCGGCGCGCGGGCTCGATCCGCTCGGCGCGGCCGGCCTGCAGGCAGCACCCGCCAACGACGGCGCGTTCGAGCCGGTGTACGGCGGAGCGGTGATCAACTACGAGACGGCGCGCGCCTGGCGCGCGCGTCCGCGTCCGGCGGCGAGCGCGTTGCGCCCGCTCGGCACGGCGCGTCCGCTCGACACCGGCACCGGCAATCCGGAGTGGCGCGTGCGCGTCGACACGACCGGCGTGTGGCGCGTCACCTTCGCCCAGCTCGCGGCCCAGCAGTGGCCGTCCGGCATCGCCACCGACGCGGTGACCGCGTTCCGGCGCGACACCACCGCCAATCTCGAGCCCGTGCCGTGGACCGACACCGAGCTGCCGATCGACGTCGTCGACGTGAACGGCAACGCCGTGTTCGACGCGGGTGACTTCATCGTGCTCCCGGTGCAGAACTGGAACGACCGCGTGCACCCGGGCTGGTACGAGCGGCGCTACGGCGATTACGACGTCATCTGGCTGTCGTACAAGTCGGCGGGCACGGGAATGCGCGTGGCCCAGACCGCGAGCTGGCTCGGCGCGGTCAATCCGGCGCGCCCCAACTCCTTCCCCTCGACGCACCACTACGAGAGGAACTTCCATTACTTCTCGTTCCCCATCGACGTGGCGCGCGACGACCAGTTCCACTGGACCGACGGCAACGACGACGCCACGCCGGTCGACTCGATCTTCGCCGACCTGCTCGACCTCGATCAGGCAGGGGGCAGCGTGCACGTGCTGGCCCAATGGGTCGGGCGCTCCAACCTGAGTCACTTGCTGTCGGCCGACTGGGTGCGCGGCGACAATCTCGCTACCCATCTATGGACCGACACGTCGGCCTTCGCCCGCTTCGCCTTCGATGCGCCCAAGGACTTCGACGCGCACAACGCGAGCGAGGGCCTGAACCGCCTGCGCATCTCGGGGCACATCCCCAACGTCATCGGTGGCTCGCAGGCCGGATTCAATTTCTTCGAGGTCACGTACCCGCGGCGCTATGTCGCGCGCAACAACCGCCTCGAGCTCAACACCGGAAGCGCCACCGACACGGTCGAGATGACGGTGAGCGGATTCGTGAGCGGTGCGCTGCCTGCGATCTACGTGTACGACGTGACCGACAGCTCGAACCCGATGCGCCTGACCGTGGATCCCTCGCAGGTGGCGCCGGCCGGCGCCGGCTGGAGCGTGAAGATCCAGACGGTCGCCGCCCCCGGCGTGCCGCGCAAACTGGTGGCCGCCAGCGACGTGGCGCCGCTGCCCGATGCCGCGATCGTGCGCGACGACCCGTCCTCGCTCTACCTCACGCCCGCCAACGGCGCGGATTTCGTGATCCTCACCTACGACGGCTTCGAGCCCGCGGTCGAGCCCTTGGCCGACTTCCGCAGGCAGAAGGGGATCTCGACCCTCGTCGCCAAGGCGCAGGACGTCTACGACGAGTTCAACAACGGCCGGAAGAGCCACTTCGCGGTGCGGCGCTTCCTGTCCTACGCCCTCACGCACTGGAACTCGCGCTTCGTGCTGCTCGTGGGCGACGCCTCCGAAGACGCGCAGGGATGGCTGGGCACGAGCGACACCGACTATTTACCGGTGCCGGTGATCCACGGTCCGGTGGGCGTGGCGCAAGGCCTCGAAGTGGTGCCGAGCGACAACTGGTATGTGTTCGGCCTCTCGGGCGGGTCGCCCGATACGAGCCTCTTGCCCGACATGATCCTCGGGCGCTGGACGGCGGGCAGCCTGGCGGAAGCGCAGGGGCTCGCCGCCAAGTCGATCGCCTACGAGACGGCGACGCCGCTCGATGCCGCGTGGCGCAATCGCGCCGTGCTCGTGGCCGACGATCAGTATTCGTCGGCCACCACGTTCGGCGGTGGCAGCACGAGCTTCTCCTATTGCATGCGGCCAGCCGAAATCGTCTTCAAGCAGATCGATCAGACGCTCTCGGGGCTCATCAAGAACGAGGCGGGCTACGCGGACTTCGATGTCGAGCCCTTCTACATGGGCGATCTGGTGACCGACGCGCAGGTGCCGACGTTCAACGATGCCGGTTGTCCGGAGACCGGCATCGGCCGCGACTTCGAGACCGAGCGGCAATACGTGACCAGCACCATCTCGCCGGAGCTCTTCGTGCTGCTGAACCCCGGTGCCGCCTTCCTCAACTTCCAGGGCCACGGCAACGCCATCCAGATGACGCACGAGGAATTGTGGGTGGCCGAGGGCAGCCTGCAGGACGTGGATCGCATCTTCAACGACAACAAAACGTTCTTCTTCAGCGGCTACGCCTGCCACCTGAACAACTTCGCCAACATCTCGGAGCGCGGCTTCTTCGGCGACGGGTTGGGCGAGCGCATGGTGAACATTCCGGTGAAGGGCGCCATCGCCTCGCTGGCTTCGGTGGGCTACGAGCTCTTGCCGAGCATTCCCAGCACGCAGCTCAACGTCCACGTCTACCGCGCCTTCTTCGTGAACCCGCCCTACGTGCCCTTCGCCGGGCAGAGCGGGGCGCGCGTGTTCATCGGCGAGGCGGAAGTGCTGGGCACGGTGCGCATGGTGTCGACCACGTTCGGGCTCGAGCGCCTGGCGGTGCGCACCTACGAGCTGCTCGGCGATCCGCTCGTGGCCATGAACTTCGGCGCGCCGCGCTTCTACGCCCACGCCACCGACCGCGACTCGCTCGCCAGCGGCACCGCCTACTATCCGACGCTCGATCAGGACTCGGTGACGGTGGAGGCGCACGTCCTGGACGAGAGCAAGCTCGCGAGCCTCACCATCACCGAGCAGGGTGAGGGCGCGCGCAGCGTGGTGCCCGACAGCGAGTTCACGATCACGCCGCCGTATCCCGACACCGTCGGCAATCGCTACACCATCCGGCTCGGCGTCGCGCCGCGCCCGGCGAGCTACGACGTGGTGTTCACGGCCAAGGACCGGAGCGGGCTCACCGGCCAGTTCCTCTTGCGCTTCGTGCTCGAAGCGCGGCTCACGCAGGGTGGGCAGACGATCCGCTCCGGCGACCCCGTGGTGCCGGGCACGCCGCTCGTATGGAAGGTGCGCTCGCCGGCGCGCCTCACGAGCACCGACTTCCTGACCAAGCTCGATGATGTCGACATTCCCTTCACCGCGGTCGCCGATCCCGCAGACACGACCGGCCGCACGTGGACGGTCACGATCGCGCCCGGGCTCGGCAGCGGCTCGCACAAGGCGTCGCTCGACGTCGGTCTCGCCAAGGGTGGGTCCACGCGCGTCATCGACTTCGACGTCACCGGGCCGAGTCTTGCCTTGAAGGATGTGTACGCCTTCCCCAATCCATTCCGCGACCGCGCCACGTTCAATTTCTTCGTCACCTCGGATCAGCCGAGCGACGTGCTGGTGCGCGTGTTCACGGTGAACGGCACCCTGGTGTGGGAGCGCTTCGACAAAGCCGTGCCGCCGGGTTATCACCAATGGGAGTGGGACGGACGCGATCTGGGTGGCAAGCAGGTCGGCTATGGCACCTACCTGTTCCGCGTCGCGTCGTCGCAGGGCGGCGACCGCAAGGTGGCCGAGCAAGGAAAGCTCGTGCGCGCGCCGGAGAAGAAGACCACGACGACCACGGCCACGACTCCTTGAGCGCCCGCGCGTCATCGGCGATCATGCCCGCCATGAAAAAACTCGCCGTGGCACTCTGCCTGCTCCTGCCGCTCGCGGCTACGCCCGCCCGCGCCGAAACCCAATCGGTCGACGACATGATCGCGACCATCGCCATGTACGAGGACACGCGCGTCCCCGACGGGCAGATGGTGAGCGCGTACCTGGCTTCGAGCTTCCCCGAGCCGGTGCGTTTGCGCGCCTGCCGCGCGCTCGCGCGCTTGCAGGACTCGACCACGGTGGATGCGCTCTCGCACACGCTGCGCGCCGACACCGATCTCGGGGTGCGCGCCGAGGCTGCCTTCGCGCTCGGGCAAATCGGCAGCCGCTCGGCGCTCGACGTCTTGAAGTGGGCCTACGATGACGACAACGCCGACCAGAGCCTGAGGCTGTCCGCGATCGAGGCCCTGGGCAAGATCGGCGATCCGCGCGGCATTCCCCTGTGCACGCGCGCGCTGAGCCACGAGGATCAGAAGATTCGCCACGAGGCGGCGATCGCGCTCTGGCGGCTGGGCGACAAGGGCAACGCCCCCATGCTCGTTCACGCGCTGCGCGATCCCTATGCCGAGGACAAGGCAATGGTGATCTGGGCGCTCGAGAAGGCGGTCGATCCCAGCGTCGTGATCCCCGAGCTGGTGAAGGTCATGGGTGACGGCTCGACGATGGTGCGCTCGTACGTGGCGCGCACGCTCGGCCGCCAGGGCACGCAGGCGGCCTTGGCTCCGCTCTTCCGGCTGCTCACCGATCCCGACGTGCACACGCGCGTGAACGCGGCGCGCTCGCTGGGCCAGATCGCCGACTCGGCGGCCGCCCCGCAGCTCCTGGCCGCGCTCGAGGACGTGCATCCCTACGTGCGCGAGACCGCGGTCACGTCGCTGGGCAAGCTCAAGACCGCCGCGGTGGGGTCGCGCCTCGCCGACATGGCCGAGGACAAGGATCCGGGTGTGCGGGCCGCCGTGCCCGCCGCCCTGGTGGGCGATCTGCCGGCCGACGAAGCATGGAAGGACCTGCAGCCCTTGCTGCGCGACAAGAGCCCGCGCATCCGCGCCCGCGCCCTCGAGGCGCTGGCGAGCGTCAACACGCCGGAAGCGATCGCGCTCCTGCAGAAGACGCTGGCGTCGGGTACGGGCAAGAAGGCCGCCACGCCCCTCGAGCGGGCTTCGGCGGCGGGCTCGCTGGGCACGCTCAAGGCGATGCAAGCGAAAGCCGATCTGGTGCGCGCGCTGGGCGAGAAGGATCCCGGGCTTTCGTCCTCGGCCGCCGACGCGCTCGGCGATCTGGGCGACGGCGGCGCCGACGTGGTGGCCGCACTCATCGCGGCGGTGAAGAACAACGCTTCGCCCAACGAGCCCGACGTGGTGGTGAGCGGGCTCGGCGCTCTGGCCAAGCTCAAGGCGAAGGACGGCGTGGCCCTCGCCGAGAGCTACGCTGCGGCTCCCGAGCCCGTGGTGCGCGACGCGGCGCGCGCCTTGCTCGCCGCCGTGCTCGGCGACTCGGCCGCGCGCCAGCGCCTGGCCGCGCTGCCGCCGCGAGCCTGGAAGGGTGTTTCCATCGTTCCCTACAAGAACGTCACGCCGAGCGCGACCACGGCGATCCTCAAGACGGCGCGCGGCGAGATCGAGATCCAGCTCTATCCGGTGGATGCGCCGCTCACCGTGGCCAACTTCGTCACGCTCGCGCGCAAAGGCTATTACGACAAGACGCACTTCCACCGCATCGTGCCCAACTTCGTCGTGCAGGACGGTGATCCCACGGGCACGGGATGGGGCGGCCCGGGCTACGCCATCCGCTGCGAGTACAACCGGCGACGCTATGACACGGGGGCCGTGGGTATGGCACTCTCGGGGAAGGACACGGGCGGCTCGCAGTACTTCATCACGCAATCGCCGCAGCCGCACCTCGACGGGCGCTACACCATCTTCGGGCACGTGACCCGGGGGCTGGAGCTGCTCGACGACTTCCGGCTCGACGACGAGATCCAGAAGGTGACCGTCCGTTAGGAGGGATCGTGCGCACTCGCCTCTTTGCTCTCGCGCTCGCGCTTGGCTTGGTGGGCGCGGGCTGCGCCGCCAACACCGAGATGGTCAACATGTGGCGCGATCCCCAGTACGCGGGGCCGCCCATGAAGAGCGCGTTCGTGATCGTCCTGCGCCGCGACCCGGTGCGCCGGCGGCAGTGGGAGGATTCGTTCGTCACCCAGCTCGCCAAGCACGGCGTCGAGGCGACACCTTCCTACCGCGTCTATCCCGACGAGCTGCCCGATACCGCGACGATTCAGGAAGACGTGGATCGCCGCGGCTACGACGCCATGGTCATGTCGTCGAGTGAGGGCGCGAGCGAGGTGCAGAGCTACCGGCCCGGCTACGTGACCACCGAGCCGGTCACGGTGTTCCAGCCCATGTGGGGCACGTACGTGACCTACTACCGCGACGTCTACCATCCAGGGGGCACGGAGACGAACACGGCCGTGCACATCCGCACCGACGTGTGGCGGCGAAAGGGACGTTACGAAGGAGCCTTGGTGTGGTCGGGCACGAGCGCCACGATCGATCCGTCGTCGACCAATGGCTTCAGCCACGAGGTGGCGGAGCTCGTGACGCACGAGCTGGCCAAGTACCAGATCATTCAGTAGGCAGATTCCCGACCAGCTCCGGGAGTGCGGTCTCGAGCAGGCGGCGAAGCGAGAGCGCGACGCGATCGGCCACCTCGGTCACCTCGCGGTGCGTGAGCGGCGTGGCCGAGAGACCGGTGGCCGCGTTGGTGACGCACGAGAGTGCGGCCACTTCGAGGCCGAGCCCGGCGCCCACCACGGCCTCGCTCACCGTGCTCATGCACGCGGCGTCGGCGCCCCAGTCGTGTGCCGCACGCACCTCGGCCGCGCTCTCGTAGGCCGGCCCGGCCCCGCCCATCAAGATTCCTTCCGGAAGCGCCAGGTCGATGGCCTGAGCTGCGCGGCGCAGCACGCCGGCGAGACGCGGCGCATACACCGGGCGCGCGCCGAAGGGACCGCGATCTCCGGCTGGGGGCAGCTCGCCCGGCAGGAAGAGCCCGCGCGTGCCGTGGAAGTTGAGCTGATCGCGCACCAGGAGCACCGAGCCGGGCGCGAGCCCGCGCCGGATCGCGCCCACCGCGTTGGTGAGCACGAGGACCCGGGCGCCGAGCGCGTGGAAGACCCGCACCGGAAACGTGACGCGGTCGAGCCCGTAGCCTTCGTAGAAGTGGATGCGTCCGGCGAGCCCGGCAATGGGCACGCCCTGCCAGTGGCCGAGCACGAGCTTACCGGCGTGGCCGAGCACCGTGGAGGGCGGCCAGTGGGGGAGATCGGTGGTGGCGAAGGCGGCGCCGCCGTGGGCGATGTCGATGGCGTCGGCCACGCCGCCGAGCCCCGAGCCGAGCACGATGGCGAGACGCGGCGCGAGCGCGGTGCGCGCGCGGATGGCCTGCAAGGTCTCAGGCACCTGGTGCGCGGCATGCGCGGCCCAGAAAGAGCGCGCCTCGGCCACCGGATCGCCCGCCCACTCCGCCGCGTGGCGCAGATCGGGTGCGCCCCTCATCCGTGCGACTCCGGATCGTAGGGCTTGCCCACCGCGGCCGGCGGACGCGCGCGGCCGATGGCGCCGGCGAGCACCAGCATGGTCACCACGTAGGGCAGCATCTGCAGGAACTCGTTGGGAATGCCCGCGCCCTGGAGGCGGATCTGCAGCGATTCCGCCGCACCGAAGAGAAGACACGCGAGGGCGGCGCCCACCGGATTCCACTTGCCCACGATCATGGCCGCGAGCGCGATGTAGCCGCGGCCCGCCGACATGCCGTCGGTGAACGAGCGCTGATCGCTGGCGAGCCACGCGCCGCCGAGGCCGCACACCGCCCCCGAGAGCAGGACCCCTGCGTAGCGCAGGCGCGACACGCCGAGGCCGAGCGTGGCCGCGGCCTCGGGGTGCTCGCCCACCGAGCGCAGCCGCAACCCGAACGGAGTCTGGAAGAGGAGCCACCACGAGAAGCCGACGAGCGCCACCGCCACCAGCACGAGCGGGGTTTCGAAGAGCGAGCCGATTCCGGGCAGCGAAGACACGACCGGAATCTTCCACGGCGCGATGCCGGCCACGTGCTCGGAGTTGCTCGACGAGTGGAACACCGCCTTGAGCACGAAGCGCGTGAGCCCGACGGCGAGCAGGTTGATGCCGAGCCCGCTCGTGATCTGATCGGCGCGGAAGGTCACGGTGACGAGCGCGTGCAAGGCACCGGTCAAGAGCCCGGCGGCGACGGCCGCGAGCACGCCGAGCCACGCGCTGCCGGTGAAGTAGGCGGCCAGCGTATAGGCCAAGGCGGCATGCAGGAACATGCCCTCGGCGGCGATGTTGATCACGCCGCCGCGCTCGCTGAAGGTGCAGCCCATGGCACCGTAGGCGTAGGGCACCGAGATGCGCACCGTCTGCGCCAGGAAGACGGCGGCGACCAGTCCCGCGCTCTCGCCGATCACGCGTGCCGCCTGAGCCACCGCTCCACGGTCTCGTGGGACACGATGGCCATGAGGATGACGATGGCCTGCAGGATGTCGACCAGCTCCTTGGGCACCATCGAGTTGATCACCAGCCCGCCCTGCGAGAGCGCGCCGAAGAAGAGGGCGGCGATCACGATGCCGAGCGGATGCGTGCGGCCGAGGAGGGCCACGGCGATGCCCAGGAAGCCCACGCCGGAGGTGAAATTGCTCTCGAAGTAGCCCTTGTAGCCGAGCACGAAATTGACGCCGACCAAGGCCGAGAGCGCGCCCGAGAGCGCCATCGCCTTCACCCACACCGCCGGCACGCGCGTGCCGCCGTACTCGGCAGCACCTGGATTCATGCCGGTGGCGCGCAGCTCGTAGCCGAACGGCGTGCGCCAGAGCAGGAGGCCCACGGCGACGCAGGCGAGCGCGGCGAGAAAGAGACTCAGGTTCACGGGCGAGCCGGCGAGCGGCGGCCACCAAGCGCCGAGGCGCGCCAGCATGGCACCCGGTGGCAACTCCGGCGTATGCACGGTCTCGTGCACGTACGCCGCGTGCCCGAAGTAATTGATCAACGCCGCGGCCACGAAGTTGAGCATGATCGTGTTGATCACCTCGTGGGCGCCGAAGCGCGCCTTGAGAACGCCCGGAATGGCGGCGTAGGCCGCTCCCGTGGCCACGCCGGCCACGGCGGCGACCAGCATGACCACCACGCCCGGCGCCCGCGGCGCGAGCCACGCGCCCACCGCACCCATGACGAACGAGCCCATGAGCGCCTGACCCTCGGCGCCAATGTTGAAGAGCCCGGCGCGAAAGCCGAGGGCCACGGCGAGGCCGGTGAAGACGAGCGGCGTGGCCTTGAACAGCACCTGTCCCCAGCCGTACGCGCTCCCGAACACGCCGGAAGCCATGGCGCCGTAGACGGTGAGCGGATCCTGACCGACGGCCAGAATGAAGAGCGCGCCGACGGCGAGTGCGGCGACCACCGCGAACAAGGGGGGCACGAGCGGCAGGAGTCGCTTCATGCCGTCTGCTGACCCGTCATGAACAATCCGAGCGCGCGCTCGTCGGTGTCTTCCGGGCGCGTCTCCACCACCACGCGCCCCTCGTAGAGGACGATCAGCCGATCCGAGAGCGAGAGCAGCTCGGAAAGCTCCGAGGAGACGAGCAGCACGCCGGCGCCGCGGTCGCGCTCGGCGATCAGGCGGCGATGGATGAACTCGATGGCGCCCAGGTCGACGCCGCGCGTCGGGTGCGCGGCCACGAGCAGCGAGCCCTTGCGCGACAGCTCGCGGCCGACGACGAGCTTCTGTTGATTGCCGCCCGAGAGCGTGCGCACCGGCGCCGACGGAATGGGCGGCCGCACGTCGTAGGCGGCGAGCGTCTCGACGGCATGAGCGTGGATGGCGTGACGGTCGAGCCAGGCGCCCTTGGCGAACGGACGGTCGCGCTGGCGGCCGAGGATGAGATTGTCGGCGAGGTCGTACTCGGCCAGGATGCCGCGGCTCAATCGATCGGCGGGCACGTGCGCGAGCCCGGCGCGCAAGCGCTCGAGGGGCGTGGCGCGCGTGATCTCGCGTCCGCTCAGGGCGACGCGTCCCGAAGTGGCGGCCCGGAGTCCCGTGATCGCTTCGATCAGCTCGGCCTGCCCGTTGCCTTCGACACCCGCGATGCCGAGCACCTCGCCGGCGCGCACCGCGAGCGACACGTCGCGCACCGCTTCGAGGCCGCGGTCGTCGCGCACGCACAGGGCCGTCACCTCGAGCGCCGGCGCCGCCGGCCGGGCCGCCGCCTTCTCGAGCTCGAGCAGCACCGGGCGGCCGACCATCTTCTCCGCCAGCTCGGGGACGGAGGTGGCGCGCGTCTCGAACTCGCCCGCCACCTGGCCGCCGCGCATCACCGTGACGCGGTCGGAGATCTCCATCACCTCGCGCAGCTTGTGGGTGATGAGGATCACCGTGTCGCCCTGGTCGCGCAGCGAGCGCAGCACGGCGAAGAGCTCGTCCACTTCCTGCGGCGTGAGCACGGCGGTGGGCTCGTCGAGGATGAGCACGCGCGCGCCCCGGTAGAGGGTCTTCAGGATCTCGACCCGCTGCTGCTCGCCCACGGACAGATTCTCGATCTTGGCGCGGGGATCGATGCGCAAGCCGTAGCGGCGAGACAATTCCTCGACCTCGCGCTCGGCGCGGCGGCGGTCGTAGGAGAGCCCGGCACGCGGCTCGCGCCCGAGCGTGATGTTCTCGGCCACGGTGAGCGGTGCCACGAGCATGAAGTGCTGGTGCACCATGCCGAGCCCGGCGTTGAGCGCGTCGAGCGGCGAGCGAAAGCGCGCCACCTCGCCGCGCACGCGAAGGGTGCCGGAGTCGGGCTGGTAGAGCCCGAAGAGCACCTTCATGAGCGTGGTCTTGCCGGCGCCGTTCTCGCCCACGAGCGCGTGGATCGAGCCCGAGCGCACCGAGAGCGAAACGCCGTCGTTGGCGACCAGGCGGCCGAAGGTCTTGGTGATGTCGACGAGCTCGACGGCGGGA
This sequence comes from Candidatus Eiseniibacteriota bacterium, assembly GCA_036003365.1. Lineage (GTDB taxonomy): Bacteria > Eisenbacteria > RBG-16-71-46 > RBG-16-71-46 > DASYSL01 > DASYSL01. The sequence continues at coordinate 21,649 of DASYSL010000212.1, read as the reverse complement.
GGCGTCTTCGCCGTGACCGAAGGAGTCGCGGGAGCAGTCACCGGGCCTTTATCCCCGGAAGCGAGGCGGACGTCAACCGGAGCCGCGAGTGGCCGAAAACCAGGAAAGGTGGCTTCGGGCATGCTATCTTGGCCCGCGGCAAGCCTGGGAGGCTGCCTCGTCGTCCGCTCCAAGGAGGAGGAATGAGCTTCGGGATGCGCTCAACGCCCGCTTTCGCGCGCTCCGCTCGTCGTGTCGCCGCGCTCTGCGCACTGGTCCTGATCGCCGGTTGCATGACGGCGCAGGATGATGCGGGTACCGGAGTCCAGGCCACGCTGAGGCTGAACTTCCCGACCTGGCAGCCGGTGGCCACCAAGGACGTTCTGCCCGCGATGCGCGAAGCGTGGCTCGCCGGCCACCCCAAGCAGGACCAGATGATCATCACGGGCGACTACTTCGGCGCCGGCTCGAGCGCGTACGCCGCCTTGATCACCAAGAAAGACAAGCAAGGGAGGCGCGTGCGCCTGGTCGTGCTCAAGCCGACCGAGGGTGGGCGCTTCGAGACCTACATCCTGCAGACCGAAAGCCCCATGGACACCATGCCGTTGATCCAGACGAGCAACAAGAACGAGTACGAGGTGAACGTCGGCGGTCAGAGCCTCGTGGTGCCCGTGGAAGGCGTCGTCTACCAGCGCCCCGACGGCCGCCAGAAGCTCTTCTTCTGGAACGTCGACCGCTTCACCGACATCGAGCTGGGCGCCGCCTCGCCGGCTGCCTCCGACACGAGCCGCCCGCCGAGCTGATCTTGATGTAGATTTGCGCGATGAAAATCGGCTCCATCACCTATCGCCAGGCGCGCCCGGCCGACATGCTGGGCTGTGCGCGCGTCTTCATCCGCTCGTCGCGCGATCTCGCGCGGCGCATGGGCAACCCGCCTCCGCGGTCGCGGCCGGCGGACATGGCCGCCGCACTCGTCCACGTCCAGCGCACCGACCCCAAAGGCTTCCACGTTGCCGTCAAGGGCGGGCGCGTCGTCGCCTTCGCCACCACGATCCTGCGCGGCAAGGTTCACTTCCTGGCGATGTTCTGGACCTTGCCCGGCTTGCAGAGCCAGGGCGTCGGACGTCGCGTGTTGACGCGCGCCTTCGCGGGCCCGCGTCCCCCGGGCTCGGCGGTGCGGTGCGTGTATGCATCGCTCGATACGCGCGCCCAGGTGCTCTACCTCAAGTTCGGCATGCGGCCACGCGGCATGTTCTACTTGCTCAAGGGGCAGGCCAAGCCGTCACCGCGTCCGAAACTCGGCGTCGATCTCGTGCCGGTCGGGAAGCCGGGCAAGGTGACGCCGCGCATGCTCGCCATCGCGGCCCGCTTCGATCGCAGGTTTCGCGGTGCGCGCCGCGATCCCGACATCCGCTACGTGATGGGATTGAGTGGCGCCCGGTTCTTCCTCGTGCGGGCGGGTCGCAAGACGATCGGCTACGCCATCGTCAACCAGAAGGGACGCGTGGGCCCGGCGGGTGTGGTGGATCCGCGCTACAGCGCCGGACTCGCCTGGGCGCTCAAGGAAGCCGCGCGCGCGCTCAAAGCGAAAGAGATGTTCGTCGTGGTGCCGGGCGTCAACGCCGGAGCCATGAGCGCGTTCTTCGATGCCGGGCTCAAGACGGAGTTCTTCGGCGCCTGGATGTCGGCCAAGCCGCTCGGCCTGCTCGAGGGCTACATGCTGGCGGGCGGGATGCTTCTCTGAGGAGCAGCAGCCAGCGAGACTGCTGCTCCCCTGAAGGCTCCTACTCCGATGGGACGCTGATGCGCCCGGCCACGATCTCCTTGCCCAGACTGTCCACCGTGGCCTTCACGTTGGCCGGGATCATGCCCGCGTTGCGCGCGTCGTAGACGTAGCCGACGCCGTTGTCCTTCAAGCCATAGATGCGCGCCTGTCCCCCCGGGAACTGCCCGTCCATCGTTTGCTTGATGGTCTCGAACACCGCCACGTCGACGCGCTTCACCATCGAGGTCAGGATGTGGCCCGGCATGGCGTCGCCCTGATCGGAGTCGACGCCGATGGCGAGCGCGTTCTTCTCCTTGGCGGCTTCGAAGAGCCCGAGCCCGGTCGAGCCCGAGGCGTGGAACACGATGTCGGCGCCGTCGCCGTACATGGCGAGCCCCAGCTCCTTGCCCTTGGTCGGATCCTTGAACGCCTGGCCGGTGGCGCCCGCGTACTTCACCAGCACCTTGGTCTGGGGCGACACCTTGGCGACTCCGGCGCGGTAGCCGGCCTCGAACTTCTTGATGAGCGGAATCTCCATGCCGCCGAGAAAGCCCACGGTGTGCGTCTTGGTGAGCAAGCCGGAGAGCGCGCCCACGAGATAGCTGCCTTCCTCTTCCTTGAACTTGAGCGCCACCACGTTGGGCGGCAGGGTTTCGCCCGGCGCCACGTTCATGTCGATGCAGGCGAATTTCTTGTTGGGGAAGTCCTTGGCCACCGTCTTCACGTCGTCGGAGAAGAGGAATCCGACGCCGAAGATGATGTCGTCGTTGCCCGAGGCGAACTGGCGCAGGGCCGACTCGCGATCGCCGCCCTCGCCCGGCTCGTTGACCTCGAAGTCGATGCCGAGCGTCTTCTTGGCCGAGTCGAGGCCGGCGTAGGCCGCGTCGTTGAAGCTCTTGTCGCCGCGTCCGCCGACGTCGAACACGAGTCCGACCTTGAACGAAGCGGGCTTGGTCCCGGCGCTCTGCTCCGTCTTCTTTGCGCAGCCGGCGAACACGAGCAAGAAAACAGCGAACAAGAAAACGCTTCGGCGCAGCATCGAGACTCCTCCGTGGAAGGCGAAGCTCAGCGGCCGGCCACGCGCGCGCGAGGCTCGGGCGCGTCGGCCGGCTTGGGGGCATGCGTCTGGTAGCACAGGCGGCAGCGGGCTTCATACAGCTCGGCGCCGCCGACCACCACGCGCTCGTCCATGTCCTGCGCGGTGCGGTACGTGCGGTTGGCGGGCGCGCCACACACGACACAGATGGCGAGCGTCTTGGTGATGTACTCGGCGATGGCGAGCAGCTCGGGCATGGGATCGAACGGCCGGCCGCGGAAGTCCTGGTCGAGCCCCGCGACGATGACGCGCTTGCCGCGATTGGCGAGCTGCTCGGCGACCGCCGGTAGATTGGGCCCGAGGAACTGGCCCTCGTCGATGCCGATCACCTGCGCTTCGTCGGCGTACTGCAGGATCTCCTCGGCGGCCTTGATGGTGCGCGACGGGATGGTCTGCATGCTGTGCGAGACGATCTGGTCCTTCGCGTAACGCTCGTCGATGGCCGGCTTGAAGATCTCGACGCGCTGGCGCGCGATCTGCGCTCGGCGCAGACGCCGGATCAATTCCTCCGTCTTGCCGCTGTACATCGAGCCGCAGATGACTTCGATCCAGCCGGTAGCTTGAGGCCGGGCTTCGTTCACGGGGGCGATTCCTTTCGATGATCTGCGTCCAGTTCGGACGCGCTGTTCGATTCGCGCCCGAGCCTAGCATTTAACGATCCTGTCGCGCAGGGGCGCGGCTACTTGGAGCCCGCCCGCTCGAATCGGATGCGGCCCACACGCAGGACGCCGGCGATGTGATCCTCCACGCAATATTCGTAGCCATTGGGTGCCCAGCGCGGCCCTGCGCCTTCAAGCGCGCCTCTCACCGGGGTGGACCACTGCCCACGGGTGTCCCCGACGTAAACGATCGAGTGAGGCTCTCCGTTCACGAAGGGCCAATGCTTCTTCTCCCGCGCACCAATCAGATACTTTCCGTCGGCGGATACCGAATTCCAATCGGCGCGTTCCATGCAGCCGCCGACGTCGGCTTCGTTGGGATCCTTGATCTCGCGAATCACGTTTCCCCGCAGGTCCATGACGCAATTTCTCGAACTCGCCGCGGTCGAGCCGCCCACGATCGCCAGAAACAGCGAGTCGCCGGGGAAAGCGCTCTCGAGAATGACGTACTTCACGGCCGGGTCCCGGTTGATGGCCAGATCCCACTCCGTGGGTTTGGGGCCCGGCAGGAATCCGAAAGAAGAGAAGAGAACTGCCTTCCCTGGATTCGGTCCCGGATGGTCGCTCGACCAAAGCTTGGGAGGCCCTGCCACGACACGATGCTTGAGCCAGTGATCATGGGGCTGCTCGATGGCGACCTGCGGACCGCCGGTCCAGCCATAGATTCTGCCGTCGGATGCCCACAAGTACGGCCACGCGAGGGGAAAAGGAAAGGTGTCCCGGCTCGCGTCGGACAAGCGGACTGCGATGAGGCAGTGAGACTCCGTCTTGTCCAAACCCTCGAACAAGAGCCAGCCGCCATCCGGCGACCACCTCGCGAGCTCGTCCGCATGTCTGGCCACCACTCGCGGAGATTGCTCGGGTTGGCCCGCGTCCCAGACGCGGAGCTCGCCTTTGCGGCCGATCATGCCGAGATAGCGCCCGCTCGGGGACCAGGGCTCGAAGGCCAGAGGCCTGTAACCCTTCAGATCACGAATCGACTCGTACGTCGCGCTCGGGGCCGTCGCCGCCCAAGCACCGGCCGACGCGACCCACATCAACAGAAGCGAGAGGATGAGCGGAGTTCTGATCATGTCTACAGCTCTCCTCGGAGCCTACAGGGCTCCCCGCTCCCGCAGCAGGTCCTTGATCTTCACCTTCAGGAGATCGATGGCGACGCGATTGTGGCCGCCCTCGGGCAGGATGATGTCGGCGTAGCGCTTGGTGGGCTCGACGAACTGCAGATGCATGGGGCGCACGCTCTCCTGGTACTGGCGGATCACGGAATCGGCCGAGCGGCCGCGCTCGTGAATGTCGCGCTGCAGGCGGCGAATGAAGCGTACGTCGGCGTCGGCGTCGATGAAGACCTTGATGTCGAACAGGTCGCGCATCGCTTCGTCCCAGAAGATGAGGATGCCCTCGAGCACGATGACCTCGTGCTCGCCGATCGCCCGCGTCTCGCGCGTGCGCGCGTGGCGTGTGTAGTCGTAGATCGGCTGCTCGACCGCCTTGCCCTCGCGCAGCTGCGCCAGGTGCCCCTTCAGGAGCTCGGTGTCGAAGGCGTCGGGGTGATCGAAATTGCGCACGTCGCGATCGGCGATCGGGACCTCTTCGAGGTCCTTGTAGTAGCTATCCTGGTCGATGATCACGACTTTGTCGCTGCCCAGGTCGCGATGGATGGTCTTGGCGACGAGGGTCTTTCCAGAGCCCGAGCCCCCGGCGATGCCGATCAGGATGGGTCTTTGGGCGGGGGACATGGGGCGTAACCTAGGTGCGCCCCCGAGGCGGGTCAACGGCTGTGCTCCGAAGATTGCGGATGCTCGCCGAATGCTGCCACGCCAGCTCGGGACGTGTTTTGCCAGCTCCTTGCCCCTTCCCGGCGGCCGCTCCGGGCCGGTTCCCGGTCACTGAACGTCGCATTCCCGGATCCTGAGAACGTTTCCAGATCTTTTCACTCGGGGATGACAACTACTAAGTGACCGTCCCCCAGTCACTTCGCCATCCGCAATCTTCGGAGCACAAGGCTTGGGTTGCGAGATTCGGCCGGTCTTCCTAAAGTCTGAAGAGAAGGACAGACATCCGGCCGATCCGCCCATCCGCCGGACCCCCGAGGAGCACCCACCCCGGCCCCTCGGCATAGAAGGTTGAAACCCGCCGCGCCGCCCCTCGCGGTTCGAAAATCGCCTGCCCCAATCTCCCGTGGCTTCAAGGAGGCGACGGACATGATGCAGTCGGAGGGAAGTAACGCACCGTCGCAACGGGATCGATTGCTGCTGGTAGGCGACGATCCCGAGCGCCGGCACAGTTTGAAGGAAGCGCTCGAGTCCTGTGGCTTCGAGGTGGCCGAAGCGGCGCCCGGAGCCGAGGCCGAGCGCAAGAAGGACGAGCTGGGACTGAACGGCATCGTGGTCGATCCCATGGTGTCCGACATGCCGCTCGCCGAAGTCGAACGACGCTACATTCTTCGCGTCTTGGATAAGGAAGGCGGACATGTGGCGCGCGCGGCCCGCAAGCTGGGCATCCCGAGGAGCTCGCTCTATCAGCGTCTCAAGAATTACGGGGTGAACCTGGCCCGCCGCGGCGTCGGAACGAACGGTGGCAACGGTGGTGCCAACGGCGCCCACGCGGAGGAATCTCAGGGTTCCTAGCCGTCTTAGCGTTCGCGGCGGGTACTGATACACTGCCGCCTCACGGCCGGATGGCGCTTGGTGGATTTCCGCCGGCGCGTCCGCGCACGAGAGGAAGATGTGGAGCGGTCCCCGTCGAATTCTTCGCCTGGATGGAATCGTGACGCGCTACGCCGTCTCGTGTCGGAGACGGTGGAGCGCGTGATCGCATCGGCCCCGCCGACCCCATCCGGCGCGGCCGAAGCCGCGACGTCGGCGAAGCCATCGACATCGGGCAAGACGCCGGCGCGCTGGGTGCGCTGGATCCCCCCGTCCGCGCCTGATCCATCCGCCGCCGCCGTCCCTGCGCCTCCCGTGCCTGAGCCTTCCGGTGGGCGCGCCTCCAAGCCTGTCGTCGCCGTCGGCTCCGATCACAGCGCCGTGCTCCTCAAGAATCAGATCGTGCGCTACCTGCGCGAGGAGCTGGGCCACCCGGTGATCGATTGTGGCGCCTACGACGAGAATCCTGTCGACTATCCCGACATCGCGCGCGCCGTGGCCCGCGCCGTCGTCTCCGGAAAAGCCAAGAGCGGAATCGTCATCGACGCCATGGGCATCGGATCGACCATGGCCGCCAATAAGGTGCCGGGCGTGCGCTGCGCGCTCTGTCACGACGAAGCCACCACGAAGAACGCGCGCGAGCACAACGACGCCAACGTGCTGGCGCTCGGCAGCAAGGTGGTGAACCTGGGCCAGGCGCGCGCCCTCGTGCGTCTCTTCCTCACCACGCCGCACGCCGGCGGGCGCCACGCGCGCCGCGTGGCCAAGATCGTTCAGATGGAAGAGTCCGCCACCCGGGGACGCGCATGAGCCTGAGTCTCGAGACGCTGCGCCGCCTGCCCAAGACCGACCTCCACCTCCACCTCGACGGCTCCCTGCGCCCCAAGACCGTGTGGGAGCTGGCCAAGGCGCAGGGCGTGAAGGTGCCGGCCAAGACGGTGGGGGAGCTCTCCAACAAGCTCAAGGCCGGCGATCGCACCCGGAGCCTGGCCGACTACCTGCGCATCTTCGACATCACGCTCTCGGTTCTGCAGGAAAAGGAGGCCCTCCAGCGCGTGGCCTACGAGCTGGCCGAGGATTGCGCCACCGAGAACATCCGTCATGCCGAGGTCCGCTATTCGCCCATCCTGCATCAGAAGGGAGGCCTGGATCTGCCCGACATCGTCGAGGCGGTGCTTCAGGGGCTCAAGGAAGCCGAGCGCGACTTCGGCCTCTCGACGGGAGTCATCCTGTGCGGCATGCGCAACATCTCACCCAAGCGCTCGGTCGAGCTGGCCGAGCTGGCGGTCGTCTACCGCAAGAAGGGCGTGGTGGGGTTCGATCTCGCGGGCGAGGAGAAGGATTATCCCGCCAAGGATCACCGCGAGGCCTTCGAGATCGTGCTCAAGCACAACATCAACTCGACGGTGCACGCCGGCGAGGGCTTCGGCCCGCCGTCGATCGCGCAGGCGCTGCATCACTGCGGCGCGCATCGCATCGGGCACGGCACGCGGCTCGTGGAGGACGCGGAGCTCCTGCAGTACGTGCTCGATCACCGCATCCCGCTCGAGGTGTGCCTCACCTCGAACGTGCAGACGCGCACCGTGCCCTCGCTGCCCGAGCATCCGTTCAAGCAGTATCTCGACGCCGGCGTGCGCGTGACGCTCAACACCGACAACACCATGGTGTCGAACACCACGATCTCCAAGGAATACGCGCGCGCCGCGCGCACCTTCGGGCTCTCGCCCTATCAGGTGAAGCGCATCGTGATCAGCGGCTTCAAGAGCGCATTCCTGCCGTATGCGCAGAAGGCGCGGCTCCTGCGCCAGGTCATCGTCGAGATCGACAACGTGTTCATGGAAGCCTTCCCCGAGTCGTACGACCGAGCGGCCAGCGTCCTCTAGGCACTTCCGAGAGGCACGCGGTACGCTCCATCCCAATCGCTCCGTCCCACTCCCCCGGGCGGGTCGTCACCCCAGGAGAAACGTCATGAGCCGTGTCTTGGTTCTCGCGCTCGCGCTCGCCCTGTGCGCTGCGGGCTGTTCTTCGGGCAACGGACGTCCGGTGCAGGAGGTCAAAGTCGTCCCCGATCCGCAGGACGGGGTGCAGCGCATCACTGTGGTCGCGCACTCGTTCTGGTTCGAGCCCAACCGCATCGTGGTGAAGGCGAATCAGCCGGTCGAGCTCAAGGTGAAGAACGGCGGTCCGTTCGTGCCCCATAATCTCACCTGTGAAGCGCCCGACGCCGGCATCGAGGTCGACGAGGGCCTCGGCATGTTCTGGGACAAGGAGACGGCGAAGTTCACGCCGACCAAGCCCGGCGAATACGAGTTCTTCTGCCACAAGGATGGGCACGCCAAGAAAGGGATGAAGGGAACGATCGTCGTCGAGCCGTAGCGCGATCGCCCGACCCCATGCCCACTCTTGCCGGTCTGTCCACCGCCACTCCCGCCCACGTCCTCTCGCAGGGCGAGATCAAGCCCTTCGTCACGGCACTCTTTCGCGAGAGCCTGGGCAAGGACGTGAATCGGCTCGGGGCGGTGTTCGACGCGGCCGAGATTCGAACCCGCCACGTCGCCATGCCGCTCGCCTGGTTCGAGCGCGACCATGGCTTCGCCGAGAAGAACGCGACCTACATCGAGGCGGCGCTCGCCCTGGCGGCGCGCGCCGCTTCGAGCTGTCTCGAGCGCGCCGGAGTGCGGCCCGGCGCCGTGGATCACATCGTGCTCGCCTCGACGACCGGGCTCGCGACGCCGAGCCTCGAAGCGCGTCTCGCCAACCAGCTCGGCTTCCGCGGCGATTGCAAGCGCACGCCGCTCTGGGGTCTGGGCTGCGCCGGCGGGGCGGCGGGGCTCGCGCGCGCGGCCGAGTTCGCGCTCGCCGATCCCGAAGCGCTCGTGCTCTTCGTCGCCGTCGAGCTGTGCAGCCTCACCTTCCAGCGCAACGATTTCTCGCGCGAGAACTTCGTGGCCACGGCGTTGTTCGCCGATGGCGCGGCGGCCGTGCTCCTGGCCGGAAGTGCGGCCACGTCACGGCTCAACGGCCATGGGCCGCTCGGCCACGCACCGGCCGCGCCCCGGCTCGAGGTCGTGTGCGCGGCGAGCCGCATGCGCCCCGACTCGCTCGACGTCATGGGCTGGGACGTGAACGATGACGGGCTCAAGGTCGTCTTCTCGCGCGACATCCCGCGTCTCGTGGCCGAATGGGTGGGCCCCGAGATGGCATCGTTCCTCGCGCAACGCGGGCTCGCCTGGAGCGACATCTCGCATCTCGCGTTCCATCCTGGCGGCCCCAAGGTGCTGCGCTCGTATCAAGAAGAGCTGGGACTTCCGGCCGCCGCCCTCGAGGCCTCGCGCGAGGTGCTCGCGACCTTCGGCAACATGTCGTCACCGACGTGTCTGTTCGTGCTCGAGCGCCTGCTCGAGCAGGGCGTGTCGCCGGGGGAGAAGATCCTGGTTGCCGCCCTGGGTCCCGGCTTCGCGGCCGAGATGGTGCTGCTGCAAGCCGTCGGATGATCCTCTTCGCCGCTGTCTGGCTTCTCGTGATCGCCCAGCGCCTGTTCGAGCTTCGGCTCTCGGCGCGCCACGAAGCCGCCCTCGCGGCGCGTGGCGGTTACGAGATGCCGGGCAGCCGGCTCCTGCCGATCGCGCTCGCGCACGTCGCCTGGCTCGCGGTCTGGTTGTGGGAAGAGTGGGCGCTCGGGCCTCGGCCGCCCGCCCTGTGGCCGGCGCTCGCGGCACTCGCCCTGGGCGCCGAAGCGCTTCGCCTATGGGCCATCACGAGCCTCGGCCCGCGCTGGACGGCGCGCGTGTTCGCCGTGCCCGGCGAGCCGCTCGTGGCTCGTGGTCCGTACCGCTGGATGGCCCACCCCAACTACCTTGCCGTCGCGCTCGAGACCTTCCTCCTGCCCCTCGCCTTCGGGGCCTGGCGTGCTGCGGCCATCGGCCTCGCGCTCTATCTCGCCACGCTCTCCCTGCGCTGGCCCGCCGAGCGCCGGGCGAGGCGCCTCGCTCTCTCCCAGACGCTTGACCGGAACCCAGCCAAGCCCTAGGCTCCTCACGAATTCCGAGCCGCCTACCGTCCTATTGGCCAGTTCCGTTTCCGCCCCAGGACCCGGATGACCCGAATCCCGCTGCGAGTCATCGCACTCCTTCTGTGTCTCTTCGCCTCGCCGGCATTCGCACAGGACCGCGGGCGCATCACGGGATTGGTGCTCGACCAAGGCAGCGGTCACGCGCTGCCGTTCGCCACCGTCACCGTGGTCGAGCTGAAGAAGGGCGCCCTCTCCGACTCCAAGGGTGAGTTCCTCATTACCGGCATCCCCGCCGGCACCTACACCGTTCAGTGCCAGTTCCTCGGCTACACGCCGGAGTCGCGCGCCAGCGTGGCCGTGCCCGCGGGCGGCGCGGCGCGTGTCGAGTTCAAGCTCAAGGAGATCGTGGTCCGCCAGGAGAAGGAAGTCGTCGTCACCGGCGAGCGTCCGCTCGTCGAGGTGAACGTGGGCACGAGCGTGCGCAGCGTGACCTCCAAGGACATCGCCAACCTGCCGGTGCAGACGCTCAGCGACGTGCTCGAGAAGCAGGCCGGCATCTCCAAGGAGAACGACCAGCTGCACGTGCGTGGCGGACGCGCCGACGAGACCGTGTTCGTGGTCGACGGCGTCGTGAACCGAAACCTGATCTCCGGCCAGTCGACCGCCGGCAACATCAACGCACGCTCGGTGGCCGAGGTGAACGTCATTACCGGCGGCTTCGACGCCAAATACGGGCAGGCGCTTTCGGGCGTGGTCGACGTGAAGCTCAAGGAGGGAAGCGACCGCTACCACGGCGGCTTCTCGAGCCAGGGCGGGAGGTACGGCACCTATTATCTGGCCGGCCAGACGTCGGGCCCGGATTGGCTCACCGGCGGACTCAAGAAGCTCGGCGTGCACGTTCCCGGCTCGGCGACCTTCCTGTTCGACGCCTCGGCTGACTTCAGCGACACCTACCTGCCGGGCATCGAAGACATGTCGTATCCGGCGCATCTGCACTCGGGCTACGAGGACTCATTCTTCGGCCACAAGTTCACCTGGAACCCCAACTTCTTCATGCCGTCCCAGGAGAACACGTGGCGCGCCCTCTACAAGATGACCTACAAGCCGTCGACCTCGAACAAGTTCGACTTCAACTTCGAGAAGCGCATCGGCTTCGACCAGGGCTTCACGCGGCGGCCGTTCTCGGACTTCACCGGCTTCGACGTCAGCTATCCGTGGGCGTGGACCCAGCGTCTCGACCACTATCCGACGATCACCGAGGACAACGTCACCCAGGCGCTCACCTGGACCAAGCTGTGGAGCAAGACCGAGTTCACCAACTTCCAGGTCTCGCACTACTTCAACAACTACAACATGTCGGTGGACGGCCGTGACTGGACGACGTACCAGCGGCCGCAGGACACGAGCCTGCCCGACAGCCTCAACACCTTCTATTTCATCGATACCGGCGATTACTTCCAGTGGGCCGACAACTACTCGGACGTGTGGACGCTCAATGGCGCGTACTCCACGCGCAAGTATCACGGCCACGCTATCGAGACCGGCTTCCGCCACGACGCGCAGAACGTGCAGTACGTGACCATTCAGTTTCCCTGGGACTACAGCCCCGACGGCCTCGGCTCGGCGCACGATCTGTGGCACGTGTATCCGGCGCAGGGCAATCTCTACGCGCAAGACCAGATGCAGTACGAGGGCTTCGCCGCCAACGTCGGCGTGCGCTGGGACTACTGGTTCCCGGGCGAGCAGCTCGAGCATGCGGTGGCCGACACCGCGAATCACAACATCACCGATGCCACGCGGCAGGGCTTCTACGAGGACACCAACGTTCTCTTCGGGCGCCGCTACAAGAGCCACATCAGCCCGCGCATCCAGGTCTCGCACCCCATCACCGACAAAGACAACTTCTTCTTCAACTACGGGCAGTTCACGCAGTTCCCGCCCTATTTCTACGTCTATTCCAAGCTGACCTCGGTCTCGAGCGAGAGCTTCCCGATCCTCGGCAACGCCAACCTCAACCCTGAGATCTCGGTGCAGTACGAGGTTGGCGCGCGCCACACCTTCCGCGCCGACATGGCCGGCAACGTGACGGCGTTCTGGAAGGACATCTACGACTACCCGACGGCGACCACGTTCAAGCGCACCCAGGGCGCCGAGCTGGTCGACATCCTCGTCTACCGCAATCAGGACTACGCGCGCTCCCGCGGTTTCGAGATGGAATTCGAGAAGCGCCGCCGCAAGTTCTGGCAATACAAGGCCAACTTCAGCTACTCGATCGCCAGCGGCAAGTCGTCGGATCCCAACGAGGCCAAGCTGGTCGAGCAGAACGGCGGCGACGCAGCCGAGACGCGCTTGGGCGAAGTGTTCGTGTTCTGGAACCGGCCGTACCACGTGAGCGCCAACGTGGACTTCCGCGTCGACTGGGATCAGGACCCGCCGAAGGTCTTTGGGCTCACCACGCCGCGGGGCTGGGGCCTCAATGTGTTCGCCGTCGGCCAGTCGGGCCGCGCCTACACGCCGGTGCAGCAGCTCGGCGAACAGGCCGCCAAGCCGTACTCCCTGAACGCGCCCTTCCAGGTCACTGTCGATCTGCGCGGCAACAAGGAAATCCGCGTCGGCGGCGGCCAGCGCCTCAACCTGACGGTGAACGCCACCAACATCTTCAACACCAAGGTGCCGCGGCGCATCGACCCGCTCACCGGCAAGGGCTACGAGGCGGGGAAGGGCATCTTCTCGCCCGAGGAGCTGGCCAAGTTGTCGAGCGCGTCGGCGCGCCAGGCGCTGATCGTGGGCACGCTCGAGGATCCGTCCAACTATCTGCCGGGCGCGCAGTGGCGCGTGGGACTCGACTATGACTTCTAGACTCGTCCCGCTCGTGCTCGCGCTCGCGCTTGTCGCCGGCGCAAGGGCAGACGCGCAGACCTCGCTCGGCGGCCAGCGCGTCGGGACCTCGGCCGGAACCTTCCTCAAGATCGGCGTGGGGGCGCGGCCCGTGGGCATGGGCGAGGCCTTCGTGGCGGTGGCCAACGATCCCTCGACCATCTACTGGAATCCCGCCGGGCTCGCCGGCCTGCAGCGCAAGGAAGTCACCGCCAGCCACACCGACTGGCCGGCCGACGTGAACTACGACTTCGTGGCCGCGGTGCTGCCGGTGCAGAAGCTCGGCGGCTCGTTCGGCATCCAGCTCGCGTCTCTGCGCACCGACCTCGACGAGACCGACGAGCTGCATCCCTACGGCACCGGCCGCACCTTCCAGTACACCGACTTCGTGGGCGGGCTGTCGTACGCACGCCGCTTCACCGACAAGCTGCTCATCGGCTTCACCGGCAAGTTCGTGCACGAGAATCTCGGGCTCGAGGTCGGCGGGACGACGATCAACAACTGGCTCGTCGACGTGGGCTCGATCTACTACATCGGGCTCGGCAGCTTGCGCGTGGGCGTGACGCTCGCCAACTTCGGCCCCGACTTCAAGCCGAGCGGCGACTTCTACTCGGCCAACGGGCTCGGCACCCGCGCCTACGACTCGTTCAATCCGCCGACGCAGTTCCGCTACGGCGTCGCCATGGAGCCGTACGAGACGCACGACGTGCGCTTGACCACCTCGCTCGAGGTCTCGCAGCCCGCCGACAACGAGCAGGAGCTGAAGGGCGGGATCGAGACCACGTTTGCGCGCACGCTGTCTTTGCGCGCCGGCTACAATCTGAACGCCGACGAGATCAAATGGTCGGCGGGCGCCGGCGTGGTGGGGGACATCAGCACGCTGCGCGGCACGGTCGACTACGCCTACACCGACGGCGGGCAGCTCGGCGCCATCCACCGCCTGAGCCTGGGAGTGCGCTTCTGATGCGACGCGCGCGCTCTCTCGCCTTGCTGGCTGCGGTGGTCTTGGCCGCGGGCTGCGGCTCCAAGTTCACCTTGCCGGCGCAGTCGACGGGCGGCCTCGTGCCGGCCAAGGACGAGTACATCTACACGGGCTCGCTCTCGGGCGTGGCCGGCAACCTGACCGACGTGCTCATCACGCGCAGCTCGGGCACGCAGCTCCTGGTCGCCTACGGCGCCGACCCGGACACCTTCCCGAGCTGCGACGCGCCCGGGCGCAGCCTGCCCGGCGGCACCCTCGCGCTCTATCCCATCTTTCCGGCGCCCGGGCAGCCGCCGCTCAGCATCCACTTCGACGGCCTGTGGCGGCCGCAGCACATGGCCGAGGGCGGAGGACGCCTCTTCGTGCTCGACGCCGGCGACACCTGCCAGCGCTACACGCAGCCCAATCTCGCGCCCAAGATCCTGGTCTACCAGATCGGCACGTCAACCGCGCTCACGACCTTCTCCGATTCGAACTGGGCCGAGGTGCGCGGCATCGCCGCTTCCGACGACCGCACGGTCTACGTGTCGGGCACGTTCCGCGTCTCCGAGCCCGACGAAACCGGGCGCCACACGCTGCGCTTCCGCGACGGCATCTGGCGCTACAAGGAGTCGAACGGCTACGGCCGCGATGGCAGCTGGACGGTGCTCGAGGGCTCGGGGACCGGTTTCGTTTCGCACAACAAGGGCCTGGCGTGGGGGCCCAAGTCGAATCCGTTCCTGTGGGTGACCGACGGCGAGAAGCAGGCGGTGCAGAAGCTCGCCATCGAGACCGACTCGCTCTCGCACGGGATCTACCAGTTCGACGGCACGCAGAGCGGGCTGCGCTTCCAGGATCCTTATGGCGTGACCGTGGATGACGATGGCAACATCTACATCGCCGATCGTGCGTCGGGGCGTGTGCTGCGCTACGCCGACAACGGCGGCTCGGCCGATTTCACGCAGCTCGTGAACACCGGCAAGCCGGTGGGTGCGCCGATCCTCCAGCTGCCGGTGGCCGTGGCCGTGCTCGACACCATGGTCTACGCCGCCGACCCGCCGTTGCATGCGGCGCTGCGCTTCGAGAGGCGCCATTGAGCCGCGCCCGCGCGGTTCTCACGCTGCTCGCGCTCGTCATTCTGCCCGCGACCGCGGCGGCGCAGACGGCGCCGTTCTCGACGCGCTCGACCGACAACAACCGCATCGGCCTTACCACGTCCAATTACGGCTTCTTCGGCAACGACTTCATCTCGCGGGCACCGTCGTTCGAGTTCCCGCTCGGCACCGGCTACGAGCACATGGTGCGCGCGGGCTTGTGGGTCGGCGCGGCCCGGATCATCACCACCACGGGGACGGCGTTTCAGCGGGTGACCACGGGCGCGCAGGACGCGCTGCAGGGGCAGGGCGGACCGTCGAGCACGGAGTGGGCGCCGACCTCGGTGATCACCGAGCGCTCCACCTTGCCCCGGAGCCGATTCTTCAACGCCAACGCGGTCTCCGAACAGGATTTCGTGTCTACGTACGGCGACAATCCTGGCCGCACGCCGCGTCTCGACCCCGAGACCCATTTGCCGCTCGGCGTCGAGGTGAAGCAGGAGATGTACAACTGGTCGTTCGCCTCGTTCGCGGACATCGTGTTCGCGCACCTGACGCTGCGCGGCACGCTCAACCTCCTGGATTCGGTCTACGTCGGCATCTACGCGGAGATGGCGAGCGGTCCCAAGAACAGCTACAGCACGTGGCCGCCCACGGCCACCGGCGGCGGCTCGCTGGGCGGCTGGTATGGCAAGAAGGAGCTCATGTGGGACGCCGGGCGCAGGCTGCTCGCCGAGCACTACTGCGAGAATGTCACCGCTTGTCATGAGCAGGTCGTGCCGCCGTGGGTCGGCATCCAGCTCCTGGGCGTCCATCCCGACACCGTGGCCAACAAGATCGTGGGCGTGCACTTGTGGAACTTCTCGCCCGGCGACGACACGCGTGACCAGGACTTCGAGAAGTTCGCGCTGCTCTCGAGCCCGTGGCAGACACCGGCCGACAGCCTCCCGCCTCTCCAGGGCGCCAACGATCCGGTCGAGCTCTTGGGCACCGGCCCGTTCCAGATCCTGCCCTCGCCCTCGTTCGAGGACACGACGGTGGCGCACGTGCAAGTGGACTTTGCCTACGTGGGCGGCGACACCTACGAGGATCTGCTCAAAGCCGGCGATTTCGCCCAGTTGGCGTTCAATTTCAACTACGTCGTTCCGACGCCGCCGCCCTCGCCCGTGATCCATCTGGTGACCAGCGAGAACCAGATGGAAGTGTTCTGGGAGTCGAGCCCCGAGTCGACGGTCGACAAGACGAGTCCGCAGCCCGGCGGGAAGGACTTCGAGGGTTACCGCGTCTATGTGGGAACCGACCGCAACGCGCTGAACCGTGTCGCGCAGTTCGACGTGGTGGACACGACCGGCTTCAACACCGGCTTCTCGGCCATCCGGCTGCCCACCCCTCAGGTCATCGACGGCGACACGGTGAATTATCACTACGTGATCCATGGACTGCGCGATGGCTTCAAGTACTTCGCCGCCGTGACCTCGTACGACACCGGGGACCAGCAGATCGAGAGCCTGGAGAGCGGCATCACGCAGAACAAGGATCTCGGAATTCCGGGTCCCGCGCCGGCGCAGGTGGCGGGGCGGGGCGTGAGCGTGTTCCCCAATCCGTACAAGGTGGAAGCGCAGTGGGACGCGGGCTCGCTGGTGCGCGACCACTACCTATGGTTCGGCAACATGCCGCCGCGCGCGCACCTGGCGATCTTCACCCTGGCCGGCGACCTCGTGTACGAGACCGATTTCGACGGCGCGAGCTACAACGGCACCAACGCGCGCGGCGTCTACGACCCGAGGCGTGAGCTCGACGTGCCGCCGCCCACGCTCTCGGGCGCGTCATTCGCCTGGAACCTCATCTCCAAGGAAGGCCAGGCGGTGGCCAGCGGCATCTATCTCTACGCCGTGCGCGATCTCGATTCGGGCAAGGTGCAGCGCGGCAAGTTCCTGGTCTTGAAATCGGATCGGGAGGGCTTCTGATGCTCGGCCGCCGCTCTGTGATCGGCGCTTCCCTCGTCGCCGCGCTCGCGCTCTACGCGCTGGCCGCCGGCTGCGCCAAGGTCAGCGGGCAGCTCGGGCCCGATCGTCCGCCCGAGACCACGATCTGGGTGAACGGCCCTGTCGACAGCGTGTCGCACACGGTGCGCGTGTTCTGGGACGGCCAGGATCCCGACGGCTCGGTTTCGCACTTCGAGTTCAAGTGGATCTACCCGCCC
Source organism: Candidatus Eiseniibacteriota bacterium (assembly GCA_036003365.1). Lineage (GTDB taxonomy): Bacteria > Eisenbacteria > RBG-16-71-46 > RBG-16-71-46 > DASYSL01 > DASYSL01. The sequence goes on along the minus strand of DASYSL010000212.1, from coordinate 4,358 downwards.
GGCTCTCAGCCTGCCGGCTACGACTCGAACGTGTGGGTGCCGACCACGGCGCGCGACTCCTTGTTCACGCTCTACGCGCCCGACAGCGTCGTGGCGCCCACCTTCGTGGTCCGCGCCATCGACAACGATGGCCAGCCCGACCCGACGCCCGCGCGCGAGGACTTCCAGTTCGTGAACGCGGCCCCCAGCGTGCACTTCAATCTCACGCCGCCCGACACCACGCTGCCGGTGACGAGCTTCGGCTGGCGTGCCAGCGATCCTGACGGCGACATCAATCACGCCATGTACCGGATCTGGCTCGACGGCGCGGAGAACCAGGCGCACCTGGTTTCGGGCACGACCTTCACGTTCACCACGCCTGATTTCCAGAACGCGCAGGGGGTCGTCGAGTCGCGCACGCGCACCGCTTACATCACCGCCATCGACGACGGCGGCCGCATGAGCCTGCCCGATTCCTTCTCGTGGGCAGTGACGCCTGTGGTGGGCACGACGCTCTTGGTCGACGACATGCCGCCCAACGTGGCCGGCGCATCGACCGCCGACCAGTTCTATCGCGGCGAGCTCAGCGCGAGGCTCGGGGCCGGCAACTACACGATCATCGACCTCAACCTGCGTAATCCGTTTCACACGCCCGCCGACGTGCGTGAGACGTTCAAGCTCTTTCCCAACGTGTTCTGGTATTCGGAAACCAATCCGAGCCTGAGCCCCATTCTTCAGATGTCGGGTCCGCCGATTCACGATTACGTGTCCGGTGGGGGACACCTCTTCCTCACCAGCACCCGTTTCGTGGGCACGAACGCGGCGCTGGACCAGGCGTTCGCGCAGGACGTTCTGGGAGTGGACGGATTCCACGTGAACCTCAAGTCCCAGACCACGAATTTCACCATCTCGACGACGCAGCTCCTGCTGGGCGCGCAGGCACCTTTCGACACGCTCGCCTCGTCGACCATCGCGGCCGGCGTCGAAACCTTCATTCTGGCCAACGAGGCGGACGCGATGTACGTCGCACCTCCGGGCACGCTGGACACCCTGCACGTGGACAACTGGGACATCGCGATCAGCCGGCCCTTTGGCGCGGGGAGGATCGTGTTCCTGCCCTTCCCGCTGCGTCAGATGAACGGCTCCTTCGGCGGCCACACCGGCCACGCGGCGATCGAGCTGCGCAAGGTGTTCGACCTCTTCGGGATGTGAGCCCCAGGGGTGAATTTGCTTGACAGGCCAGGGTCTGAAGATTAGCCTAACCCCGGTTCAAGTCTTGATTTAGCGCAGCACTCTTCCCCCACAACGAAGTGCATGGAACCGGCGCACGCCACGGGGCCCGACCCAGGGAGGATGGCGCCACACCCCCGCACTCCACACCTCGCTCCTTGGAGGTCTGCATGCGTTTTCGCTCCGCCTGGATTCTCGTCGCTCTTTTCGCCGCGTTCGCCCTCCCGGCCCTGGTCGGAACGGCGAAGGCGGACATCATCGACTGTACGGTCCGTGATCTTCAGGACACGTCGAGCGTGATGTGGGACACCCTCATCACTTCCGGCACCACTCCTGACACGCTGCGCATTGCCGGCGTGGTCACGGGAGCCGATACCAAGCCCACGGGTCTGGGCTTCTACATCGAGGACTTCACGCTCGCGGCTCAGTACCGCGGCCTCGACGTCTTCACCGGCTCACACAACTCGTATGCCGACTCCGGCCTGGTCCGTGGCCAGAAGGTGCGCGTCACCGGCCGCCCGACCGAGTTCAACGGCCTCACCGAGCTCGTCTCGATGAACGGCGCTTCGTTCGGCGACTCGCTGCGTATCGAGCACAATCTCGGCAACCCCGGAATTCCGGGCCCGACGACCGTACAGACCTCGGACATCTCGGGGACGTCGATCTTGGCGGAGCAGTACGAAGGCATGTTCCTCAAGATGAACCATCAGATCCGATGCGCGAGAGTGGTCAGCTCCACTCTTTGGCAGGGCGTGGACAATACGGGCGCCAATCCGACCGACTCGGTCCTCGTAGACATGACCACTCTGGCCAATCCGAACATCGGCAGTCCGAGCGTCGGCCAGGTCGCGCCCCTCTTGCAGGGGATCTACGCGCAATTCGCCAACCCGCCGTTCAACAGCCTGACGTACCGCCTCCAAGTTCGCGATGGCGCCGACATCTCGGTGTCCACGCCACCTTCGCTGCTCAATGCCTTCGCGATCTCGGCAGACTCGATCCGCGCCGTCTTCGATCGTGGCCTAAACCAGGCGTCGGCCGAGAACCTGGCGAACTATGCGCGCGCCACGGGAAAGGCCATCGATTCGGCGAGACTCCTGCCCGATCCCAACTCGGGAGTCATGCAGATCGTCGATCTCTACTGCGCCTCGGACCCGATGACGCCGGGTGAGCCCGAGTCGCTGATCGTCTCGGGCGTGCAGTCGAGTCTGAACGTTCCCATGGCCACGACGCAGGGCAGCTCGTTCGTCGCCGGCCTCATCACCATCGCCTCCGTGCAGAACTCCGCTCATCCTTTCAACGGTCCGGGCGGCAGTGACACGACGCAGTACCTCAACCAGAAGGTCACGGTGCGTGCGGTCGTGACGGCGCACCTGGGCACGCTCGTGTGGCTCGAAGATCCTGCGGGCGGTCTGCGCTCGGGTGTGAAGCTGTTCTCGCCGGCCACTCCGATGGTGATCGGGGACGATGTCACGGTCGTCGGCTTCCCGACCGAGTTCTTCGACGAGACCGAGTTCTCGGGCGCCATCTTCGAGCGCAAGAACGGCACCGCCGCGGTGCCGGCGCCGATCGACGTTCCGGCGACCGGCCTGGCCGCGCTCAACGACACGACGATTGCGGGCGGCACGCGTGAGCCATACGAAGGCGTGCTGCTGCGCATCCACGACATCGGCGTCAAGGACGAGGACGTCGGCTTCGGCGAGTGGCTGGGGTCGCGCGGCGGGCCGTGCTTCACGGATCCGACCTGTGGCGACACGGTCCACTTCGGTGCGCGTGGCTTCGGCATCTACACCGTCGATCCCAAGGCGGGCAATACGTACTCCTCGGTCACGGGCCCGGTCGAGATCTCGTTCGACGTGCTCAAGGTCGAGCCGCGCATGGATTCGGACTTCGTCTCGGGTGCGGTCACTTCGGCCGACGGCGCGCATGGCAAGCTGGCGCTCGCGGCGTCGGGCACGAATCCGATGACGCTGTCACGCGGCGCCATGCAGTTCTCGATCAACATGCCGACCAAGGGCACGCCGACGCTCGCGCTCTACGACATTCGCGGGCGCTTGGTGAACACGCTCATGTGGGGCAAGGAGCTCGCGGCCGGACCCAACTCGGTGCAGTGGCGCGGGACGGACTCGGCGGGACGCCGGGTCTCCTCGGGTATCTACTTCGCCCAGTTGAGGTTAGGAAACGAGGTTGCCCTGACCAAGGTGGTCGTGGCAAACTGACCAGGCGCTGAGCCGTAATGGTGACGGCTCGAAGAGACATTTGAACGAAGCTAGGACCGGGCGACTCCACCGTCCACAGGGCTTCGGGGCGGTCCCTCCGCAGGCTGCCCCCTCTGTCGGTCGCCCGGTTTCTCTTTTCCCCCGACTCTCCCCCGGAGGAATCTCGTGGCTCGCCCCCGCGCTCTGCTCCTTGTCGCCACTTTGCTCGCTCTCGCTTCGCCTGCCTTCGCCGCCATCGTTCCGATCAGCGATCTGCACAAGAACACGTCGAGCGTCATTCCCAACCGCAACGGGTTGTGGTTCGACGTGTCGGGCATCGTCACGTGCCCCGACAGCGTGTACTCGAAGTTCAATACGCAGACGTTCATTCAGGACTACTCGGGGGGGTTGAGTCTCTTCCAGTCGGGTGGGATCGGCGCCGGACTCCATTTCAATCTCGGCGACTCGGTCTCGGTGCGCGGCCAGGTGACGCAGTTCAACGGACTCACCGAGCTGACGAACCTCACCAACCTGCAGGTGATCTCGACGGGGAACTTTGCCACCGACCCGCTGGTGCTTACCTGCGCGCAGCTCAATGCCACGCTCTTCGTCTCCACGCCCGACTCGTTCCCCGAGTACAACGAAGGCCGGCTCATTCGCATCAACAACGTGACGAAGACGAGCGGCACGTGGCCGTCGACGTGCACGGGCGCCAACTCGACGCTCATGATCACCGACGGCACGGCGACATCGACGCTGTTCATCGACCTGGATTCGGAAGTGTGCGGCTCACCGGACCCCAGCGGTCCGTTCGACGTCATCGGCATCCTGTCGCAGTTCGACAGCTCGGCTCCCTACAGCACGGGCTATCAAATCGTGCCGCGCTACAAATCGGACATCATCCCGCGCACGCCGGGGCCGGTCTTCCTGGACGGGCCGACCGCGGTCAACGTC
>DASYSL010000211.1:0-4987 GCA_036003365.1 Candidatus Eiseniibacteriota bacterium | reverse complement strand
GGCCACGAGTTTCACTGGACGGTGACGGGCACGTACGCGGCCAATGGCAACAAGGTGCGTTTCAGCGGCTACGAGGATTGGCGCTTCGGCTCGGATGGCCTCGTCGAAGAGTCGAATGGCTTCTTCGATGCCGACGACTACAACCGGCAGATTCGCGGCGGTGCGTGACGAAGCGGCAGCCCGTTTGTGAAACGATTCACAAACGCACGTTGCCGTGCGTTCAGGTTCTCCAAGAGCCACCTGCGTTTCAGCTCTGCGCGGCCAACCTGGCCGCACCGAACAGAGCGGCGCGCGGCTCGGTGACGAGCCGGACCGGGACCTGGCGGATGAAGTCGTCGAGAGGGGACTTCGCCAGGAAAGCCTCGGCGAAGGGACCGCTGCGAATCTGCTCCTGCAAGTGGCCGACGATGCCGCCCGCCAGGTAGACACCACCTTCCGCCACGCTGCGTAGCGCGAGATTTCCGGCCTCGGCGCCGAGGATCGACATCCAAAGCTCGAGGGCGTGCACGCAGATCGGGGTCTTCCTCTCGAGCGCGTGTTGCGTGATCGCGGCATTGGAGTCGGTGGCGCCGCGAATCTCCTGGTCGATGGCGGCGGAGACATCCACGCGCTTGGTGTCGCGCAGGAACTCATACAAGTGCGTGATCCCGGGGCCGGCGAGCACGCGCTCGACCGACACGCGCGGGAAACGGCGCAGCAGGTAGGCAACCAAAGCCAATTCTTCCTCGTTGCGCGCGGCAAAGTCAGCGTGGCCGCCTTCCGAAGGCACCGCGTGATAGCCGCCGCCGTCCCAGTACAAAACGGATTCGCCGAGGCCGGTGCCGGGGGCGATCACGGCGCGGGTCGCCGATTCGTGCGGCTTGCCTTCGATGATCGTGAGCAGGCGATCCGCCGGCAGATCGAGCACGCCGGCGGCGGTGGCCACCAGATCGTTCACCAGGGTGACGTGGCGATCGCCCAGCGCCGACGCCAAATGCCGCACGTCCACCACCCACGAGAGATTCGTCGCCTCGCAACGGCCATCGACGACCGGGCCGGGCACGCCGAAGCCGGCCGACTCGATGGGGCCGATCCCCTCCGGTAAGAAGTCTTTCAGCAGGCTCACGAGGTCGGGGTAGCGCTTGCTCTCGAAACGGTGGGTGCGACGCTCGATCAAATGACCGTCGACGCGCTCGAACAACGAAAGGTCGGTTTTCGTGCCGCCGACGTCGCCGGCGAGGATCACGCGGTGGTCTCGGGGAGGCGCGGTCGCACCGATTCGATCACGCCCGAGCGCTCGCCACCCTCGCTGGGCAGGCTCACGGGGTCGCCGCGCTTCTTGCCGACCAGCGCGCGTCCGAGCGGTGCCTTGTACGACACGACGTCGGGCCCGAGGTGGTCGTCACCCTCGCCCAGGATCCACAGACGCCGCGTGCCGTCGCCACCCAGCGCGATCTCGACCTCGGTGCCCAGGCCGACCGTGTCGGCCACGAACGGCACGTCCTCGATGAACGAGACGTCCCTCATCTTCTCGATGAGCAGGGCCAATCGCGCCGTGAAGGTGCGCTGCTTGAGCTTGGCCGACTCGTACTCGGCGTTCTCGCGCAGGTCGCCCAGCTCACGCGCCTTCTGGATGGCTTGCGGGATCTCGCCGCGGAGTGCCGCGTCCAAGGCTTCGGCCTCGCGCTTGAGCTTGTCGAAGGTTTGTCGGGTGAGGAAGGTGCGCGGCAGATCCTGGATGGGCGTCGTGTCGGTGAAGGTGGTGATCTTGCGCAGCGCCAAGTGGCGCTTCTCGCGCACCGCGGCACCCACGTCCTCGAGCCCCGCGGTCTCTGCCCACTCGACGAAAGGCAGCAAGCCGCGGTCGCTGGCGCGCCAGTGCATGAAGAGCCGCTCGATGCGTCGGCGCGCGTCCTCGGGCGCGGGGCGCGAGCGCGCGGCGCGCGCGAGCCCGCCCTTGGGATCGAGCAGAGCGACCGCCGCCTTGGCGCGGGCCGGCTCGGCGCTCCCGGCTTCGAGGAATTCCGCCAGACCACTGGCGGCTTCCCACGGATCCATGGCGCGGATCGCGGCGGTCACCGGATCGGCCTCGCCGCCCTTCGACTTCCACGCGCGCTCGAGGATGGCGATGGCCGCCTCGGGCGCGTCGGGCATCTTGCGGGCGACGTTCTCGAAGAAGGGCGTGGCCTGCTCCCCGTGGCGCTCCATGACTTCGCGGAAAGCGCGGTCGCGCACCTCGCCGAAGCGCGAGCCGATACCCGAGCGCGCGGCGCGCTCCCAAGCGCTCGACACGAGCCCGAGATCGAGCACCTGCGCCTGCTCGGCCGCGGTCGTCAGCTCGCGCAGCTCGAAACCGTACCGGAACGCCGCAGCCACGACGCTGGGCGCGCTCTCGGCGGCTTCGCCGTCGGCGCCAGCGAGCAAGATGAGCAGGGCGCTGATGCGCTCGCGCCAATCGAGCTCACTGTCGTCGCGCCAGGCGCGGAGCACGCCGCCGCGCTCACGCACCAGCTGTGCCGCCTGCCCGGGATGCTGCGCCAGGAACTTCTTGAGCGTGGCGAGCACCTTCTTGGCACCGGAGCCACGATCGAATCGAGGGACCGCTGTCGGGCTCTCGACCGCCGTCTCACGGGCGGCGCTCGATACCGTGCCCGTGCCGATCGCGTAGCGCTGCTGGAAGGCGTGGCTCGCGTCGATGCGCGGATCCTTGGCGAGCTTGTTCTTGGCCGCGTTCCAGAAGGCGGTCCACTCCTTCTCCGGCACGGCGTAGCGCACCAGCACCTTCTTGAGATCCGCCGTCGCCGCCTGGCCGCGCAGTCGGCGCAACGCGCGCACCACGAGATCCACCGGATCCTTGGTGCGCAGCTCGGCCATGCGCTCGCGATGCCACGACGCCAGCACCGCGAGATCCTCGGCGTCGACGGGGATGAGGGCCTGGTGCGCCGCGCGCAGCGACATGCGATGGCCCGGCTTGGCGGGGAAGTCGATCCACACCTCGTCGCGCGTGAGGCTCGTGACCCGTCCCGCGCCCATGGTACTGTGCTCGGCGAAGGCGCCGGGCGCGAATGGAAGCAGCTTCTCGAAGCGCGGAATCCACTCGGCCGCGGGCTCCTTGCCGAAGCCCGCCTCGTCGAGCAGTGCTGTCACATCGGCCAGATGCGGCAACGCCGAGGTCGCGATGCCGGGCACCAGAGGATTCACCACTTCGGCTTGCGGCACTTCGAGGAGCAGCGAGCGCACCGTCTTCCACGTCTCGGGCGCCAAGCCGGTGGATTTCAATGCCGGCCACGCCAGCTCGAGGAAGCTCGCCACGCGCGCGGCCTCGCCGCCCTTGGCGAACAAGGGCAGGGGCGGGAGCGTGAGCCTGAGATAGTCGGCCTGGGGATTCTCGAGCATGAAGAGCAACACTTCTTCCATGCCGGCCGCGTCGTGCTTGCGCGCCAGGGCCTCGAGCGAATCCTGCGTGGCTTCCAGGGCCGCGGCGTGCAAGCCGCGCGATTCGTAGAGCCGCGACAGGCGCCAGGCGAGACGCGCCTCGGCGGGCGCGCCCTCGTGCGCTTCGACGAGAGCCAGGAAGCGCGCCTCGTCGTCGCCCGTCTCGTCGATCGCCTTCACCAGCCAGCGCGCCGCCGGTGCCCCGGCGTCGAGCGCCAGCGCCTTGCGCGCCACCGCGACCACCGTGCTCCAGGCGTGCGCCCCCGAAGCCTTCTCGGCAAGGTCGACCAGGAGCCGGGCGGACTCGGCTCGCTCGCCCTGGGCGGCGAGCAGGGCGGCGTACGCGTATTCGGCCACCGGACCGGCTTTGCCCTCGGCCACGAGCTTCTCGCCGCGCTTGCGCCATTCGCCGCCCTGCGCGTGGCGCGCCAAGCCATCGGCCCACGCGTCCAGCTCGGCGAGACGCGAGCTGTCGAGGCTCTGGACTTGGGCGGTAAAATCTCCAGCGGATTCGAACGGGTTGGAAATGGAGGTTGGATTCGCGCTCACGGCTTGCAGCGTAGCGAGAGCGTGCTCGCCCGGCAAGCTGCCCGAAAAAAGACTCGCCCCCGCGGGCGCGGGGGCGAGGAGGGCGCGAATCGGGAGCGTGAACGATCAGCGATACGTGGCTTTGAGATTGCCCCACGTGGTGGCCTGCGTCGGCAGCGCGCAGTCACACGTCGGCAAGGACCCCACGAGGTCGCCGTAGCAGGTCTGCGTGCCGTGCTTGATGGCGATCGCGTTCGTGTGCGTGGTCGACGGCGCGGGTGGCATCGGCGAGTAGAAGCAGAAGGTGCCGCTGCCGGCCAGGCTCACGTCACAGGGCGAAATCGTGTCCGGCGTGAACTTCACCGCCGGGCCATTCACACCGCTCGGCAGGGAAGGATCGCCCTTGCACACGTACTCTCCGAGAAACGGATGGTCGCACGAGTCGTCGGGGGGTGAAGCACTTCCCGCCGGCGTGGCGAACTTCACGAAGTTGGGATCGCAGATGCACGGACAGTCCGGCAGTTGAAGAAAGATATCGAGATGGCTGATGCCGAACTGCTCGAGATCCCAGGAGCTGTCGACACAATACTTGTACAAGCCCTCGAATCCCGGATCCGCGCTCACGGAGACCGTGATCGTCCCCGAGCCGCACTGCGCCGCGACCGGCGAAGCAGCCAGAAGCAGTCCGAGGCCTGCACACAGAAATAGCGAGTAGAGAGAACGCATCGTCCTCCTCCAAACTGCGTATGCCTCGGTCCTTGAGGATTGAGAGTTCGACCGCGAGAGGAAAAGCCGTTCGCGGTTCGCCGCGATGTGTACGTCAAGTATCTAGAGAGCAAACAATCTCGTCAATCAAACGACGTCGCGCGCGCACGAAATTGACAAGCCCCGTGATCGTGCACCTTGCACGATCAGTCCCGCTTCGGCGGGCCGGAAGTTTCTTCCGCTCCCGTGCTGTCCCCTTCGGCGCCGGGGAACTCGGGCCCCTCCATCCATTCCGCCGAGTGGTCCACCGTGCAGCTGCGCTTGGGCGTGGTTCCGATCT
>DASYSL010000210.1:0-24938 GCA_036003365.1 Candidatus Eiseniibacteriota bacterium | reverse complement strand
GGACATGCTCCACGAGCGCGCCGAGCAGCTGCGCGTGGCGAGCCGCGTCATCGTACGCGATCCGCGCTTCTTCTCGGTGCTCACCCTGCCCGGCTCGCACGCCGATCCCGCCTATCGCAACACCGTGGCCGGGGTGGCGCGCGACTTCAATACCATCGCCCACGCCGACCTGCTCGTCGTCCTCGACGAGTACGGCAAGCCCGTGGCCTCGGTGGGCAGCGAGAACGCACCTCGCGTGCAGGAGACGGATTTTGTTCGCAAGGCTCTCCACGGCACCGCGACCAGTGGCATCGTGGTCGCGCCGCCGTTGCATTTCCAGGGCACGGCGACACCGGTGATTGCGGGCGGCCGCGTGGTCGGCGTGCTCGTGCTCGGCGCCAGCATCGGCCAGGACCTGGCGGCCAAGCTGCGCGATCTGACGCGCAGCCAGGTGAGCTTCGTGTCGGGGGGCGCGCTCTCCGGCAGCACGCTCACCTCGGAAGCCGACCGCCACGCCCTCGTCACCTTCCTCACCACGCCCGGCCCCGCCGTGCCGGGCGTCCACGACGCCACCGGCCTGCTCGAGATTCGCGGCGGCCGCGACACCTACGTGTCGCTCGTCCGTCCCATTCCCGGCTCGTTGCCCGAGCAGGAGCAGACCTACGCCATCCAGCGCTCGCTCGAGGCCGAGACGGCGTTCTTGCGGCGCATCCAGGACGGGCTGGCGCAGCTCGGCCTGCTCGCCATCCTGGCGGCCCTGATCGCCGGCATTCTCGTGTCGCAGCGCATCACGACGCCCATCAACAAGATCGTGCACGCGGCGGCCGAGATCGAGCGCGGCAACTACGATTCGCCGCTCAAGATCACGAGCAAGGATGAGATCGGCTACCTGGCCCAGCGCTTCGAGGAGATGCGGGCGCACGAGCGCGCCTACGTGCGGAGCCTTCAGGAGGTGGCGCGCATCAAGAGCGAGTTCATCAGCGTGGCCTCGCATGAGCTACGCACGCCGATCAGCGTCATTCACGGCTTCCAGGAGCTTTTGGCCGAGGGGGCGTTGGGCGCGCTCACCGAGAAGCAGAGGCGCGCGGTGCAGGCCATCGGTGAGGGCACGGCCCAGTTGGTGCGGATCGCCGACGACGCGACGCGCATCGCGCAGATCGAGGGCGAGCGCTTGGTGCTGTCGGTGGACGATTACGATATCTCGAACCTGCTCAAGACGGCGGTCCACAGCGCCACGGCCGAAGCGCGCGGCCGCCGGGTGAGCGTCACGCTCGAGACCGATCGCTCGATCCCCCGGCTGCGCCTGGACGGCCCGCGCCTCACGGAAGCCATCGCCAATCTCGTCCGCAACGGCATCCGCTTCACCCCCGACGGCGGGCGCGTCGAGGTGCGCGCGGCCTGGCGCGCCGGGGAGCTGAGCATCGAGGTGGCCGACACGGGCATCGGCATCGCCACCGAGTACCAGGACAAGCTCTTCGAAAAAGGATTTGTCCTCCGCGACTCCTTGAATCATCATTCGTCGAATACGCTCGAGTTCAAGTCGGCTGGACTCGGGCTCGGGCTCTCCATCGCGCGCGGCATCGTCGAGGCACACGGCGGCACCATCTGCGTGGAAAGCCAGCCAGGGGAAGGCAGCGTGTTCACGATCCGGCTCAAGCCGGAGCGCGTCATGGAGCTCATGGAGGCGGCATGACGAGAAGCGACCACGGAGAATGCAGACAGCGAGCGGGCGGACGCCAAGCGTCGGCCCGCTTCTCTTTTGGCGCCGCGATGTGCGCGGCCGCTCTCGGGCTGGTGACGACGTGCGCGAGCGCGGACATCAAGGAGGCCCACATCCGCGGGCTTCTGGATGTCGCCGCCGCGCCCAACAACACCGCTGTCGGGCTGAACATGATGAACGCCAGCACGACCAACTTCGACAACTATGGGCTGCGCCTGTTCGCCGAAGGCAAGCCGGCCGACCAGCTCGAGCTGTTCACGCAGGTCTACGCGAGCGATGTGGCTGGATTGTGGATGGTGGGCGCCTACGGCCTGTTCACGCCCAAGCCGGACCGGGATCTGCACCTCGAGGCGGGAAAAATCCCGTGGCCCATCGGCACCTGGGCGCCGCGCACGTACTCCGACAAGAATCCGCTGGTCGGCGTGCCGCTCATGTACCAGTACCACACGTCACTCCCCTTCGGTCAGGTGGTGAGCGACGCGGACCAGCTCCTCTCCCAGGCGGGGCAGGGCGAGTTCGGAGTGAACTACGGCAGCTTCACCTTCAAGGGCTTGCCCATCGTCTACGACCGCTGCTGGGACGTGGGGATCGTGGGCTTGGGATCGTTTCGGCTGGTCGAATACTCGATCGGCGTGACCAACGGCACGCCGTCGAGCGCGGCGGCGGGCCGCGACGACAACAAGGGCAAGTCGTTCATGGGCCGCGTAGGCGTCACACCGCTGACCGGCCTGCGCGTCGGCATCTCGGGCTCCATCGGGCCCTACCTGCCGACGTCGTCCGAGCCTTCGCTGTCGGCAGGCGCCAAGGCCGGTGACTTCGACCAGAAGCTGGTCATGGCCGACTTCGAATACCTCGTGGGTCACGCCGAGCTGCGCGCCGAGGGCGTGGTGAACACGTGGGAGACGCCCTTCACCGGCGATCTCACCGTGCACGGCTACTATGTGGAAGGAAAGTACGCGTTTCCGGTCGGGCTCTATCTGGCCGCGCGCTGGGACCAGCTCCTCTTCTCCGACATTCAGGGCTCGACCGGGCCGGCGCGGCCGTGGGACGACAACGTGACGCGCTTCGAAGGCGGAGTCGGCTATCGCGTACTGCGGCCCCTGATCGCGAAAGTCGTTTACCAGGCTGACCGCCTCGACCCCAAGTTCCCTGCGGATTCAGCGCGCCACTACGATCTCGTGGCGGCGGCCATTTCGGCCTCGTTCTAGCGCAGGCTAGCGCAGGCGGTCGGGCTCGAGCCCTCGCAGGTATGCCTTCATCTCGTCGCGATACGGCTGCTGCTTGTCGAGCGAGACGTCTTTTTCGCCGACTCCACCCGGATCCTGGACCAGGAACATTGCCCCGGTCACGCGGTGGCCGGTCTCGCCTTTCTTGGGCGCGGTGATCTCGAAGCGCATGCGAATGCGCTCCGACCCGTTCACCACGTTGACGAGGGGTCGCGCTTCCTCGGCGGTGGCTGGACGCTCGAGCATCAGGCGGAACTTCTCGTCGTTGCGCATGAACGTGGAGTAGCCGCCGCGCTCGGTGCGTACCGCCAGCGTGTCGAAGATCTCGTGCGCCGTCCCCCACGGGACGGTCGCCTCGAGACGATCCGGTACGTTGCGCATGCGCGAGCTGGGATGCTCCGGCACCTGGGCGAAGGCGGTCACCGCGAGAACCACGGCGGTGAGGATGGCGGTGCTGAGAAGCGACTGGGTCATCAGAGATTGTTTCTTCATGTTGGATTCCAACACGCAAATTCGGGGCCACACGAAAAACCCCCAAAATCCCTGATTTTTCGCGGATTCGTTCGGCTGGCGCCCCCGCCTGACGGAGCCATTTCTACAAGCCTCGGACATTGACCGCTACCAAGGCCCAGAGGATAATCGGTGCCCGGCCCCGCTACCCGGGTAGGCCGCACGATTCACACTGTCCCGGAGGTTTGCCCCAATGTTGGAGATCGACGTCTATCTTGGATTGGATACGGTCATTCCCCCGATCGCCGGCGCGCCGGCCAAGAAAGTGGAGCCGGACCTAGGAGCGGCACACAGCGGCGATGACATCATCTGGCACATTCATTCCTTGGATGACACCATCGAATACGTCCAAGTCGAATTTGACTCGGGAGTCGACTTTTTCGACAAGCGAGGTGGTGGGAAGACGCACAAGCGTCACGCCAAAGTCGAGAAGCCGGGCAAGAGCGGAGGTCACGGCCACGTCTTCGGCATCTCGCCCTCGTTCGGAGGGGGCACCCAGGCGAACAAATATACGGTCAAAGCTTACGACGGCAATCCGGACTCCGGCGGAAAGATCATCAGCAAATACACGATCGACCCCACGATCGTGACCTGCGACCCCTAATCAGCTCGCGATCTTCAGCACCCTCTCGAATCGAGGTTGCCCTTTGAGGCGGGCGAGGTCCGGATCGTTGACGATCTGGGCTTTGCCCAGCCCGAGGTGCACGGCTCTTTCCAGATCGTCCGTGGCGGCATCGTCGTCTCCTTGCACGGCGGAGTTCACCGCCAAGGCGAAGAGCGCATCCACGTTGTGGGGGTCCGAACGCAAGATGCGCTGAGCTTCGAGCCGCGCGCTATCCGCGTCGCCCAGGCGCGCGCTTGCGAGAGCCAACTGGACGCGGAGTGGGATGTCGTCCGGAGCATTGGCGAGCACCGCGACCGCAAGCCGGGCGGCTTCGCGATACGCCGAATCTGCCTCCGTTTTTTCTCCCAGCATGCGGCAGGCATCGCCGAGATTCCCTGGATAAGTCGGGTTCAGAGGGTCCAGCTCGGCTGCCTGACGGTATCGATCCGCAGCTTTCGCGTAATCCCCCGAGTAGTAATAGGTGGATCCGAGATTCGAGTACGTGCCCGGCGCCGGGTCGTACCTGGTCCCCGTCTCGAGTGCCGTCAGGGCTTCGAGCGTTTTGCCCTGTAAGAGCAGCACGCCGCCGAGATTCATCCACGCGGTCGGGCTCGTTTGCTTGCGCGCGAGAGCCTGGTGAAACGACCGCTCGGCGGCCGCGTAGTCCTGAGTGCGCTTGTAGAACTGCCCGAGCTGCACGTAGGGACGCCAGTTGTTGGGATCGAGCGCGATGGCGCGCTGCAAGGCGGCAAGGCCCTTCTCCTTGTCGCCGGTCGCCTGGTGCGCCCGGCCGAGGAGCGCCCAGCCCTGGCTCATCTTCGGTTTGTCGTGAACCAGCGCGAGCAGGACAGTCTTCGCGTCCTCGGCCTTGCCCACCGTGAGGTAACCGTGCGCCTGCGCGAGCCGGGCCTCCGCAAGCTTGGGACTCATGCGCAGCGCGCGGCGCACGTCGTTCTCGGCCGCGTCACGCGAGAGCTTTTCCTTGGTGCGGTCGTAGCGCATCCAATACGCCTCGCCCATCCCGGCCCACGATGGCGCGTACGAGGTGTCGAGCACGGTCGAGCGATAGAAGGTTTGGATGGCGTCATCGAGCGCGCGCGTGGTCTCGGCCTGCCGCAGCATCCCTTCGGCCTTGCGATAGAGCTTGATCGCGGGCGGAGGCCAGGGAACGAGCCCGACGAGGACGATGAGGGCGGCAGCGCCCACGACGGCCCAGCGGACCCGCGCGTGCGAGCCGAATCGCGGCTGGGAGCGCGCTCGCAAGCGCGCGCGGAGCTGGGCGATCGCCGCCGCGGCCGTGGCGGCATCGGGATAGCGCCGAGCCGGATCCTCGGCGCGCAGGCGGGACACCACGTCGGCGCCGACACCTCCGGTCGCGCCGAAGGGATCGCCAGTGAGCATCTCCTGGAGCACGAGTCCGAGCGAGTAGAGATCGGAGCGTGCGTCGATCTTCTTGCCGGCGCGCTGCTCCGGCGACATGTACTCGGGCGTGCCGAAGACACGCGATCCCGTCAGCTCGCTCTTGAGCTCGGTCGCGACGCCGAAGTCCATGACGCGCACTTCTCCGCGCTCGTCGATCATGATGTTGCCGGGCTTGATGTCGCGATGAATCACGCCGTGCGCGTGGGCGCTCTGCAGCGCCTCAGCGACTTTCTGCGCGATCTCGAGCGCGCGATCGGTCTCGATCCTGCGTGAATGGCGGAGCAGGTCGCGCAGCGTCTCACCCCTCACCCACTCCATGAAGAAGTAGGGAATGCTCCGATACGCACCGTGATCGAACACGCGGCACACGTTGGGATGATTGATGTCTCGCGTGACGCGCACTTCGCGGCGGAAGCGTGCGATGTAATCTTCGTGTGCAGCGAGGGCAGGTGGCAGCAGCTTGAGCGCGACCTCACCGCCAATTTCCATGTCGATCGCCTTGTAGACAACTCCCATGCCGCCTTCGGCCACCTGCTCGATGATCTTGAAGCGCCCGTCGAAGAGCTGGCCCGACTCATAGCGCGGCATCTCGGCGAGCCACGCGGCCGCCAGGTGATGGACGCTCTGGGTGGGAAGATCGGTTTCGCACGCGGCGCAGCGCAAAGCGTCGTCGGGCGCCAGGCGGTGACACGAGGGACATTCGATCATCGCGAATCCGGCCTCCGGATGAAGGCTTGCCGGTCGAGAACTTCGCGGGGGAAGAACAGCGAGGGGGCGACTCGGCCGAACAGCGTGGCGAAGACAATAGCAGGTTTGGCGAGCGGCGAACAACCTTGACTCGGCGCCCCGCGAGAGGTTCCATCGAAGCCTCATGATTGGCGAACTCTTCGGCCGCTATCGCGTCGTCGCGCCCCTCGCCTCCGGCGGCATGAGCGAGGTGTGGAAAGCCGACGACGAGCTGCGCGGCTCCCCGGTCGCCCTCAAGCTACTCGCCGCCCACCTTCTCGGCTCGGTCACCGAGCGCAAGCGCTTCTTGGGCGAAGCGCGCACCGCGATGAATCTGAGCCACCCCGGGATCGTCGACGTTCTCGAGGTCGGAGAGCGCGAGAACCAGCCCTGGATGGCGATGGGATACATCGAGGGCGAGCCGCTGAGCGATGCCATCGCGCGCTCGCCGCTCACCATTCACGAAGCGCTGCGCATCGCCGCCAGCGCCGCCGACGCGCTGGCGTTCGCGCACGAGCGTGGCGTCATCCACCGCGACGTGAAGAGCCGCAACATCATGCTCACACGGGATGGCCGCGTGGTCGTGATCGATTTCGGCATCGCCATCGTGCTCGGCGAAGATCCCCTCACCACCACCGGGAAAATGGTGGGGACGATCGCCTGCCTCGCTCCGGAAGTGATCACGGGCCGGCGCGCCGACGAGCGCTCGGACATCTACGGCATCGGCATCGTTCTCTACGAGTCGCTCACCGGAGTGCTCCCCTACCGCGGCGAGCACATGGACGTGGTGCGCTACGCGATCGTGAACGAGCCGCTGGTGAGCCCTCATGCGCTGCGCGCCGGCATCCCCGAAGAGGTCGAGCAGGTCGTGGTTCAAGCGCTGGCCCGTACGCCGGGCGACCGGCCGCAAACCATGAAAGCCCTGGCGGCGCGCTTGCGCGAGCTGATGACGTCGTCCCCCGAGAAAGAACCCTCCGCTGCCGGACTCATGCTCACGCCGGAGCTCGGCCCCAGGCCCGTGCACAAAGTCCTTCTCGGACTTCTTCCTTTCGAATCGTCGAGCGAGACCGAGACCCCCGAGCTGCGCTCGTTCGTTCGCGGATTGGCGGACGTCCTCGCCACGGACCTGTCGGCCGTTCCAGGTCTCACGGTGATTTCGCCCGAGCGCCTCGCCGAAGACGACGCGCCTCCTTCCGTGCTTGCGCGGCGCATCGGCGCCAACCGGCTTCTCGGCGGGCAGGTGCAGGAGATCGGTGGAGTCGTCCGCGTCCACTGGTGGATCTCCGATCCCTTCACCGGCGTTCGGGTCGCTGGGGGTCGCGAAGAGGCGGACGCCAGGAAGCTGTTCGAGCTCGAAGACAAGATTCGGGCCGCACTCTTCCGTGCACTCGACTTGTACGGCACGACGCCCACGGTTTCACGGGTTGCAGGCGACCCCGCCGCCCGCGAAAAGATGACTCAGGCTTCGGGTTACTTGCGCCGGCACGACGACATCGCGGACGTCGATGCCGCCATCGCCATCCTGGAGAAATTGCAAGCCTCCGGGGCCCCGGCCCTCTCCTACGCGCTCCTGGCACGCGCGTACTCGATCAAGCACCGGCTCACCAACGATCGCGTCTGGGACGCGCGCGCCGCCGCCGCATGCGACAAGGCGAAGGAGCTCGATCCGAACGCACCGGAGGTTCTCCTGATGGTCGGCGAGCTGCGGCTGGCGGCCGGACATCCAGATCAGGCGCGCGAATGCTTCGAACTCTCTCTCGCCGCCCGTATCACCCCTGAAGCGTGGATCGGAATGGCACGAACCGAGGAAGCGACTCAGCAACTCGATCGGGCAGAGGTCGCCCTCGAGCGCGCGGTCGCCGCCGAACCTCAATGGTGGGGTTCGCACGATGCTCTCGCCCATTTTTTCTCGCGCCACGGCCGGTTCGAGGAGGCCATCGCCTCTTGGCGACGAGTGCTCTCCTTGACTCCGGACAACGCGCGCGCCCATTCGAGAATCGCCAGTGTGCAGTTTCGGATGGGCCGCATCGAAGAAGCCGCGGAATCCTGTGAGCGCGCGATCGCCATCCGGCCCGAAGCCCGCTCTTTCGCCAACTGGGGTACGGCTCTCTTCTATCTCCGCCGCTATGAAGAGTCCGCTGAAGCCTTTGAGCGAGCCGTGGCACTGGAGCCTTTGGACGCGATGAGCTGGGGACACCTGGGAAGCGCTTGTCGCTTGATTCCCGGACACGAAGCACGAGCCACGGAAGCTCTCGAGCGGGCCATCCTTCAGATGCGTGAGCGTCTCTCACGAAATCCGGCCGATGCGGAGAACTGGGGGCGGCTGGCCGGCTGGCTCAGCAACCTGTACCGAAAGGAGGAAAGCACGGAGGCGATCGAGCGAGCCTTGGCGCTCGCTCCCCATCACGTGGACATCCTCGTCTGGGCCGTCGGAGTCTATCAGCGCTTCGACCCCGCGCGAGCCATGAGCCACCTCAAACACGCGGTGGAGCTCGGCCACTCCCTGGATCGGTTCATCGGGGATCCTGCCCTCGCGCCCCTACGCGCCACACCCGAATTCCAATCGATGCTCGGATCGTCACTGGAAGAACAAGGGAGTCAATCATGAGCCGCAAATGGCTGTTTCTCATGTGCCTCGTCCTGCCGGTCGTGCTCGTCTGCGGGGTTTCCTGGGCCAAGGGAAAGACCAAACAGAATGGCCCGAAGACTTGGGTGGTCCACATTCAACGCATGGACATGAACGGCCAGAGCGGACTTTGGCCGGAGTCGACGAGCTACGGCGGGACCAAACGCAACTTGCCGCTGCTCCATCGCTCCAACGGCGACAAGATCCAGTTCGTCATCGATTCGGGCGCCGAATCCTGCCAGCTGGTGTTCGACGACGGCTCCCCCCTGGTTGCGCAAGGGCAACCGAATGCGACCGCGGACACGATCACCGTCTACACGAGCACCGGCACGAACGGTATTTATGTGGTATCTCCCCAACTTCAGATTCCCAAGGGCGGATACTGCAGTTACTGGTTTCACATCCTAGGGAACCCCGACTGTGCAAGCCGCCCGCACACGTGCTCCTCGGGGAAGCCGATCGCGCCGGGGAAACAGAATCCCTGCTGGGCCCAGGGCAAATCCCTCCAAATCGGTCCCGGGATGGAAACTGCGGACTGATCGCGTATCGTCGTCCGCATGAGCGAAGCCACACCGCCTGAAATCTGGCTGGTTCGTCACGGCGAGACCGAGTGGAGCAAGGCCGGCCGTCACACGGGGCGGACGGACGTGCCGCTGACTGACGCGGGGCGCGAGCAGGCGCGCGCCCTGCGTGACATCCTGCGCGAGAATTCATTCGGAGCCGTGTACACGAGTCCGCTGTCGCGCGCCCGGGAGACCTGCGCGCTGGCCGGATACGGCGACGCATGCCAGCCGCTCGACGCTCTGAGCGAGTGGGATTACGGCGACTACGAAGGCCGGACGACGGCGGCGATCCGCGCCGAGCACCCGGGATGGACCGTGTGGTCGGGCGGCGTGCCCCACGGCGAAAGCGTCGAAGACGTGGGGGCGCGCGCGGCCGCCGTCCTCGAGCGCATCCGCACCGCGTCCGGCGACGTCGCGCTCTTCTCGCACGCGCACTTTCTGCGCATCCTCGCCGCCGTGTGGCTGGGCCTCCAGCCCGTGGATGGAAGATTGTTCCGGCTCGATACTGCCTCGGTGAGCCGTCTCGGCTGGGAGCGTGAGACGCGGGTCATCCTCACCTGGAACGAGGACTGGCACCGCGTGCGCGCGGCGCTGGTGGCCGTCGGGCCCTAGCTCATCGCGAATCGCGCTGGAACGCGTTCAGGCCATAGGCCTGCGTGCGATAGGCGTTGCGCAGCTGGTCGAGCAAGGCGATCTGTCCCTCGTCGTCTTCCTCCGAAAGCCGAATGTCGCTGATCGTGTATGGACCCCGATGGCCTGCTTCGAAGATCTCCTCGCCATCGAACTCGAACGGGATCGCGTGTTTTCCTGGCGCCAGTCGCAAGTAACTGAAGGAAACCGTGTGTGAGCCACCGCTGGAGTCGGTGAGAACAGCGTATCCGCCAACCTGACACGAGTCGGTGACTTCGATCTCGGCGAGGACGATCAACGAATCGAATTGTCCGTCCTTCGAAGTGTCGACGCCGTAATCGCGGAACCGGCCGGTCCAATGAGATCGGCTTCTGGCGATGCTCAGCATGCCGCCGGTCACATGTTCGAATCCCGGTCTTCCCGGCGCATGCGCGCGGGTGGCTCGAATGCTGTAATAGGGATTGCCGGGACGCGTGAACTTGGGAGTGAGCCCCGCGTACACGCCGTCCCCGGCCGACGAATCCGGCACGCGGCCATCGTCACGCAAGGTCACGGGCGTGGGCTTCGTCGGGTCAAAAGGAACGTATGCGATTACTTGTGCGTCGGGCAGCGGAGTCGTGCCGTCATGAACAGACGCCCGAAGCGCGGCTGCCTCTCCAATGTGATAGGTGCGACCCTTGGTGAGATTCTTGATCGTGACGCCGCCGCCGTGCTCGCCCGGCGCGATCATTGTGCCCAGAAGATAAGGAACCTTGGGCAAGGTGTCGGGCGCGGACGTGACTGTCACCCGCGCCTTCCACATGCCCGCCTCCGCCTTGTCGATCCCCAGATACACGGTGTGACCAGGGAAAAGGCCAAACAGGCCTTCTTCGCTTTTCTCGACCTGATTGCCTGGTGACGACGGCTGCCCGGTGCCGTAGGTCTTCCCGCTCGGCGAGGTGACCTGAAGCTCGATCTGGCCGGCCGGATACGCGACGAAAATGAAGGCTTGGACCGAGCCTTCGAGCGGAAAGCTATCCGTCTTCGCTTCACCTGCTTTCAGCTCGCCGCCCGAGCTGAAGCCGTTTTGCACCTTGTCTTCGAAATCGGGAACAGGCGGCGCGTCCTGGGGACCAAGGACGAAAGCATCGGTGGGCGCGTGATGCGTGATCGGGCCCGTAAAGCCGTCCTTGGAAGGAGCCATCGACGCCGCCTGCAAGACGAGGACGGCGGCGATTCCGAGCAATCCAAAAGCCGCGACAAAGATCCAGACGCGGTTGAGCATCGGCGGCCTCCGCGAATCAACGATACGCCGCAATCCCCGTGATGGCTTCGCCCAGCACCAGCGTGTGGATGTTGTGCGTGCCCTCGTAGGTCTTCACCGATTCCAGGTTGGCCATGTGGCGCATCACGGGATACTCGCTCGTGATGCCGTTGGCGCCGAGGATGTCACGGGCCCAGCGCGCGATGTCGAGTGCGACGGCCACGTTGTTGCGCTTGGCGAGGGAGACCATCTCGGGCTTCGAGAGGCCGCTCTCCTTGAGGCGCCCGAGCTGCAGGCAGATGGCCTGCCCCTTGGTGATCTCGGTGAGCATGTCGGCGAGGCGCTCCTGCACGAGCTGGAAGCCGCCAATCGGCCGGTCGAACTGCACGCGCGTCTTCGCATACTCGACCGCCGCGTGGTAGCAGGCCATGGCCGCGCCGAGCGCGCCCCAGGCGATGCCGTAGCGCGCCGCCGTGAGGCAAGAGAGCGGCGCCTTGAGACCCTGCGCTTTGGGCAGGATGTGCGTCTCCGGCACGTGCACGTCCTGGAGGATGAGCTCGGAGGTGACGCTGGCGCGCAGCGAGAACTTGCGCTTCTGCTCGGGCGCGGTGAAGCCCTTCCAGCCCTTCTCGACCAGAAATCCCTGGATGCGCCCGTCGAGCTTGGCCCACACGACGGCGACGTCGGCGATGGTGCCGTTGGTGATCCACATCTTGGCGCCGGAGAGCACGTAGCCGTCGCTCGTCTTCACGGCCTTGGTCGCCATGCCGCTGGGGTTGCTGCCGAAGTCGGGCTCGGTGAGACCGAAGCATCCGATCTTTTCCCCGGCCGCGAGCTTGGGCAGCCAGTACTGGCGCTGCTCCTCCGAGCCGAAGGTGAAGATGGGATACATGACGAGGGCACCCTGCACGCTGACGAAGGAGCGCAGACCGGAGTCACCGGCTTCCAGCTCCTGCATGCAGAGCCCGTAGGCCACGTCGCCGAGGCCGGCGCAGCCGTAGTCGGTGGGCAGGTTCGCGCCCAAGACGCCGAGATGCGCGATCTCGGGAATCATCTGCGTCGGAAACGTGGCGTGCTCGAAGTGCTCCTCGACGATGGGCAGGTATTTCTCCTGCACCCACGTGCGCACCGACTGGCGCACGAGCTTCTCCTCCTCGTTGAGCTGACTGTCGAAGAGATAGAAATCGACGCCATCGAACGGACGCATGCTTCCTCCAATGGAATCCGGAATTGCGCGCAGAGAGGGGTGCCGCCTGACCACCGGTGGACGACGCTGGCAGAATACCCGAAGGCGCGCGCCGCCGCACCCCCGCCGGACCTGCGGCTCAGGCGGCTTCGGGTCGGGGCCGCGAGCGCGGACGCGGGACGGCGCGCCGCAGATAAGAGCGCAGCCCGCCCGAGCTCTGCGCGCGCACCAGAGCCAGCGCCACTTTCGGGAGAGCCAGGGGCGCGGGATAGACGAGGAAGCGCTCCTCGAATTCGGGCCCGAACTTCTTCTTCCAGCGGAACAGATTCTCGAAGTCGTAGAAGCGTCCGAGGTGGCGGATGAGGAGCTGGCGCGCGCGTTCGGGCGCGCCCTCGCTCGGCGGATCCGCCTTGGCGAGCGCCGAGAGTGACAGCGACACCATGCGGTCGCCGCGCGCGCGCGCTTCGGCGACACAGTGGGCGATGAGGAAATCGGTCACGCCGGCGGGCGCGTCGCTGCGCCGCCGCATGAGATCGAGCGCCCATCCGCGCCGCGCCCACACCGGGACCCAGGTGACGAAAGCCTCGACGCGCCGGCGGCTCGCGTTCCACGCCGTCGCCACCCACACCTCGTCGAGACGCGCGGGATCGAAGCGGCTCATGCAGAACCCCTTCTCCTCGCCGCGCCGCGAGCCCACCCACTCCGACGAGATCTCCTTGAGCTCGGCGAGCACGGGCTCGTTCTCCGCGTTCTCTTTCAGCGGATTCAGATCGGGGAAGTGATACGACACCTCGAGCCCGGAGTCGTCGAGCCGGCGCGTGGCGCGGCGCACGTCGCCCATGGCCGAGCCTTCGAGCGTGAAGCGCTCGGGATCGAGGATGGGATCCTCACCGATGTGCAGCGAGCGCCAGCCGCGGCGCGCGTAGGCCTCGAGGCGCTCGCGCCGCGCCTGGAAGAACGCGAAGTCCCAGTCGGCCTCGCGGCAGTGAGCCTCGAAGGCGGCGAGCAGGGGCTCGATCTCCTCCGCGGGGCCGATGGGATCGCCGATGGCGAGCAGGGTCTCGGATTCGTAGCGGTAGGCGATGACCGCACGCTGGTTGGCGCTGAAGAAGTAGTCGGCGTCGTCGCCGAGCGCGAACCAGCCGACGCTCGAGTCGCCGTGCTCGCGCAGCAGAGCGCGCACGCGCGCGCGCGCCGCGCGATGACGCCCGCGATGCGTCAGCGGACGAAGCCCGGCGAGCGCGGCACCGGTGAGAAGCGTGAGCCCGACGACCGGCAACGATTCCAGGAACCAGCGCGCCATCCGGCGCTCGCGCGCTTGCGGCGTATGTCCCCACGAGAGCGCCGGCTCCCCGATGCCGAACACGCGATACGCCGCCTCGGCCGTCGCGGTGGCGAAGGTATCGTTGGCGCCGCTCTTCCGCGCCAGGAGCCAGCACCCGCCCACCGCGTACGCGCCGAATGCCACCGCCACCCACGCGCCGGCGAAGAGGATGGCGTGCGCCGTGAGCTGGCGGCTGCGCACGCGAAAGGCGTCGGCGCTCACGCCGAGGAAGAAGAGCAGCGCCGAGGCCACGATGGCCTCTTCGATGTCGAGCGCCTTGAGCAGGTTGACCGGAACCGAGAGCGCGCACAGGAAGAGCGCGGCCACGAACGCGCGCCGCTTGCCCCGGCGCAATCCCCACGCCGCCACGAGCAGCGTGGCGCCGGCGAGCAGGGTGAACGTGCGGCTCGTGTCGAGCACCGTGGTGGGCACCAAGTGCTGCAGGGCGCGCAGACGGTCGGGCGGGTGCGAGAGCGCGGCCGACAGAAGATCCACCACACCCATGGCCGCCACCGCCAGAGCCAGGACGGTGCGGCGAATCCCGTGTGTGCCGCTGGGCGCCGAAAGCTCCATCGCGTCGCACGCTACCCCACCCGGAGAAGGCGCTCAATGCGGAGCCACGACTTGGGTTACGCGCTGCCCCGGCGATTTTGCGCTTCCTTGATATACAAGGCGCCCGGAAGGTGCGTATTTTTCTTGGCGGATGGAGCGGGCTCCGCCGGGCTTCGCGAACCAACCCCGGCGCTCTCGCCACTGGAATGAACGGAACCCGTTGGACGACCATCGGTAGCGTTCTCGTGGCCCTCGCGCTCGCGTGGGCTCCGCGCCCGGCGTTCGCCTGCGCTGCGCTCGCCGCGACGGTGCATCCCGCGAGGGCGGTCGTGCATTCCACGCCCGTCCACGCGCTCCCGGCAACGCTGGCGATCGCGAGCCATCGTGCCGCGCATCACCATCACCGTCATCTGGCGCATCACGCCAACCTGACGCGCAACCTCTCGGCGTCCCTTCCCGCTTCCTTGCCGGTGCGTCCGGCGCTTCCCCATTCCGGCCGCGCGGCCGCCGCGCACCATGCGCCTACGACCCTCGCGCGCCAGGGCAAGGGAAGCTCGCGGGCAGCCTCGTTTTTGGCCGAGCGTTTCGCCTGGCGGGCCGATCGCCTTTCCTATTCGCTGGGGCTCGAAGAGCACGGCATCCCGAAGAACCGGTCTTTCGACGTGAAGGCGGGCCGCGGTCCTCCGCGCGCCGGCCCCTACGGGGACAACCCCTCCGCCGTGCACGCAGCTCCCGCCTGGATTCTCGAATCACCCACTCACATCGCTGACTCACTCACACCACCACGTGGACGCTTTCTCTTCGGCGCCCGCTCCGCCGCTGCTTTTGCCTTCCGCGAACCCAAGTCAGGGGCCGCGACATGGGGCGAGCGGTGTCGGTTGACTCGGAGCCGTTTCGCCGCGGCTCCCACGAACGCCGCCCAGGAGGCGCGGCGCTTCGCGTGACTTGTGCCTCCCAAGGAGAAACACAAATGAAGCGCTCTTCCCTGCTCTCTTCTCTCGTCGTCGCGGCTGCTCTGGCCGTGCCGGTCATCGCGCTCGCCCAGGAGGGCTCGTCGACGCCTCCGGCCTCGACGCCCGCGACCGCGCCGGCGAAGACGACGACGACGTCGACCAAGTCGGCGAAGTCCTCGAGCACCAAGTCCACGACGACAAAGTCCGCCACGCACATGACGAAGCCGGACATCAACTCGGCCTCGAAGGAAGACCTCTTGAAGGTCAAGGGCATGACGGATGCGGATGCCGACAAGATCATCGCCGGCCGCCCGTACAAGTCGGTCTCGGACCTGAAGACGAAGAAGATCATCGACACGGCGACCTACAACAAGGTCCACGCGCACCTGACGGCCAAGAAGGCCGCCTAACGTTTCCCCCGAAGACCGCGCTCTGACGACGAGGCACTCGATTCTCCCCCCTGGCCCGTCGTTTGGAGAGGCGGAGAACGACGCGGGCCGTGGCGGCTTCTAGCCGCGGCTCGCTCGTTCTTTTTGGGCCGCTGCTTTGCGGCGCGGACGCTGCTTGGCGGAGATGGAGCGGATGATCAGCCGGCCGCGTTGGCCCTTGGCGAAGGGTGGGCGTTCCTGCTGGGCCGCGGCGTCGAGGAGCGCGCGCACTTCCGGACGCGCCAGCGTGGCCACCGATTCGAGGCGGATGAAGCGGTTCTGCGCACCGGATCCGAGCAAGACGTGCTTGGGATCGGGCAGCGAGGCGCCGCGGTAGAACGAGATGCCGACGCCGTTGGCGGCGGCGGCAATCGCCACGATGCTGTGCGAGGGACGCTCGGTCGTGGAATACCCGATGACGAAGAAGTTGTAGTTGTCCCACACCAGCTCATGGGCGGCCGGCCAGCGGCGCCTCAGCACGGCGCGCGCGGCTTTGATCAAACTTCGTGTCTTGGGGTCGAACTTGGCGAGAAAGGCGTCGAGCTGGCGGGCCGGGCTTTCTTCCTTGGCTTTCATGCCACCTCCGCGCCCCGGAATTGCTCGTCGTAGAGCTTGGCGTAGAGCCCGCCCGCGGCAATCAGCGTTTCGTGCGTGCCGCGCTCCACGATGCGCCCCTTCTCCATCACCAGAATCTGATCGGCGCGCAGGATGGTCGAGAGGCGGTGCGCGATCACCAAGCTGGTGCGCCCGGCGAGCAGGGTTTCGAGGGCCGACTGGATGAGCGCTTCATTGCGCGAGTCGAGCGAGGAAGTGGCCTCGTCGAGAATGAGCAGGCGCGGGTCGCGCAGCAGAACGCGCGCGATGGCGAGCCGCTGCTTCTCGCCGCCCGAGAGCTTGTAGCCGCGCTCCCCCACCATGGTGTCGAAGCCTTCCGGCAGGGCGGCGATGACGTCCGCGACCTGGGCGAGACGGCACGCGCGCTCCAGCTCCTCGAGGGTGGCGTCGGGCTTGGCGTAGCGCAGGTTCTCGGCCACGGTGGCGTGGAAGAGCGTCGTCTCCTGCGTCACCTTCGCGGTCCACCGTGAGGTGTCCTCGAGCGCCAGCTCGCGCAGATCGATGCCGTCGAAGAGCACGCGCCCCTCGCTCGGGTCGTAGAGCCGCGTCGCGAGATAGGTCACCGTGGTCTTGCCCGCGCCACTCGGGCCCACGAGCGCCACCATCTGCCCCGGCTTGGCCTCGAAGCTCACGTGCTCCAGAGTCGGCGCACCCGCCACGTAGCTCATGGTGACGTTCTCGAACTTGAGGTCGCCGCGCGGTTCGGCGATCCGCACCGGCGTGGGTGGATCGGCGATCTCGGGATTCAGATCGAGGTACTCGAAGATGCGCCGGAAGAGCGCCACCGCGCTCATGATCTCGACGTGCACGTTGATGAGCGACGAGGCGGGCGCGTAGAGCCGGCCGAGGTAGGCGACGAACGCCACGATGGTGCCGATCGAGAGCCGCCCGGCGATGGCTTCGTGCCCGCCGAACAGGTAGATGAGCGCGGGCCCGATGCTCGCGAACATGAGAATCCACATGAAGAACCAGCGGCCGGCCATGCTCTGGCGGATCTGCAGGTCGCGTACCGCGCCGGCTTTCTCGGCATATCGACGGCGCTCGTACTGCTGCGCGCCGAAGAGCCGCGCCAAGAGGTAGCCGCTCACCGAGAGTGTCTCCTGCACCGAGGCGGTCAGTTCGGCGAGCTTCTCTTGCGTCTCCTTGGAGATCTTCTTGCGCGCCTGACCCGTGCGCCGCGCGGGCAAAATGAAGAGCGGCAGCACGGAGACGGCGACCAACGACAGCTTCCAATCGATGCGGAAGATCACGATCAGCGTGGTCAGCACCACGATCGTGTTGGTGGCCAGGGACACCAGAGTGCCCGTGACCACGCCCTGCACGCCGCCCACGTCGTTCTGCAGCCGCGACAGGATCTCGCCCGACTTGGTCTGGGTGAAGAAGCGTAGCGACTGGCGCAGCAGCCGGTCGTACATCTGATTGCGGATGTCGAACATCACGCCCTGGCCCATCACCGTGATCAGATAGTTCTGCCACACGCCGAGCAGGCCGGCGAGGAGCGGTGCCCCGATCATGCCTGCGACGAGCCAGTTGAGGAGGTGCGCGTCGTGGTGCGGGATCGCCTTGTCGATCAGGTCGCGCACGAGCAACGGCGGAATGATGCCGAGGAGCGAGGTGAGCACGATGCAGAAGAGGATGAGGAGCGAGGGCTTCCACGCCGGCAAGAGGTAGCGCGCGATGCGCGCGAAATCACCGCGCGTGGGCTTCAGGTCCTTGGGCGCTTGCGAATAATCGAGATGCCAGAACGACAAGATGCCTCCGGGGGAATGGGTCGACCGGGAGCCGACCGGAGGCAGTATAGCCGGAGGGCCGCTCCTAGTGCGCCAGCTCGCCGCCTCCCGAACGCCGGGCGCGCTTCATGAGCGCGAGCAGGGGCAGAGCGATGAGGAAGATGAGACCGAAGAGCAGGAAGAGCCGCTCGAAGGCGATCATCATGGCCTGGCGCGCCACCTCGCCCTGGAGCAGGGCCACCGCCTTCTGGCGGGCCAGGGCGACCGGCGTGCCGTGGGCCACGAGGTAGGAAGACAGGCCCGCCAGGCGCTGCTGCGCCGTCTGGCTGAAGCTGTTGAGGTTCTCGCCCAAGACACTGCGCACCTGCACCTGGATGCGCGTGAAGAAGGTGGCGGTGACCGCGATGCCCACGCTGCCGCCGAGCTGGCGCAGGAGATTGTTGAGCCCCGTGCCCTGCGCGATCTTCGACATCGGCAGCTCGGCCAGCGACAAGTTGGTGAGCGGCACGAAGACGAGCCCGAGGCCGATACCGCGCAGGACGAGCGGCCAGAAGAAATCGGACTGCCCGCTGTCGAGCGTGAACAAGGACCAGCGCCACATCGAGATCGAGAAGAGCACGGCGCCAATCACCACCATGGGACGCGCGTCCGTCCTGTTGGCGAGCCGCGCCGTGAAGGCCATGGTGATCGCGCTGGCGATGGCGCCGGGCAGGATCACGAGGCCGGTCTGGTTGGCGGTGAAGCCCCGCAGCTCCTGCAGGTAGACGGGCAGCAGGAACACCGGCCCGTAGAGGCAAGTGCCGAGCACCGCGGCCATGGCGACGCCGGTGGCGAACTGGCGGTTCTTCAGGATGCGCAAGTCGACGATCGGATGATCGCTCGCCAGCTCGCGCCAGATGAAGAGTGCCGTGGCCAGGCCGCTCGCGATGGCGAGCGTGACGATCTCCCGGGACGAGAACCAATCCAGGCGCTCGCCACGCTCGAGAAGGGTTTGCAAGGCGCCGATGCCGACGACGAGCAGCCCCAAGCCCAGCACGTCGGCCTTGCCCGCGGGCAGCGCGTGGCGCGAGTCGCGGATGAAAGCGAGCGTGAGCAGGAAAGCGGCGATGCCGAACGGCAGGTTGATGTAGAAGATCCACGGCCACGAAAACGCGTCCGTGAGATAGCCGCCGAGCGTGGGGCCGAGGGTCGGGCCGACCATGACGCCCATGCCGAAGATGGCCATGGCGGTGCCGTACTCCTCCGGCGGGAAGGTTTCGTAGAGCGTGGCCTGCGCGGTGGAGAGGAGCGCGCCGCCGCCCAAGCCCTGGACGATGCGCCAGAACACGAGCACCGGCAGGCTGTGCGCGTTGCCGCAGAAAAGCGAGGCCATCGTGAAGAGCGCGATCGAGCCCGCGAAGTAGCGCCGCCGCCCGAAGAGCGCCGACAGCCACCCGGTGAGCGGCAGCACGATCACGTTGGCCACGATGTAGCCGGTCGACACCCAGGTGATCTGGTCGATCGTGGCGCCCAGCGTTCCCATCATGTGCGGAATCGCGACGTTCACGATGCTCGTGTCGAGCAGCTCCATGATCGCCGCCAGCGTGACCGTGAACGCGATGAAGTAGCGGTTCGCGTACGGATCGACGACGGTGGGCTTGGCGTTCCAGGTTCCAGCCAGAGAGGACACGGCGCGCTCGCTAGGTGGTGATGTCGACCTTGACGCTCATCCCGGGACGGAGCGGATGGAGCGGGTCCTCGCCGCCTTCGAGCCGGATGCGCACCGGCACGCGCTGCACGACCTTGGTGAAATTGCCCGTGGCGTTGTCCGGCGGCAGGAGCGAGAACGTGGCGCCGGTCGCCGGGCTCAGGCTCTCCACGCGTCCGTAGAACTTGCGGCCGGGATACGTGTCCACAGTGACCGCGACGCGGTCGCCTGCGTTCACGTGCGAGAGCTGCGTCTCTTTGAGATTGGCCGTCACCCATACGTCGGAGAGCGGCACGATCGAGAACAGCGGCTGGCCAGCCTGCACGAGCTGGCCGACTTCCACGTCCTTCTTGCTCACCACGCCGTCGCTGGGGGCGGTGATCTTGGTGTACGAGAGCTGCAGCGCCGCCTGGTCGCGCGCCGCCAGAGCGCTCGCCGACTTGGCGCGCGCCGACTGCACGCCGGCCCCGGCGGCCTCGGCGTCGCTCTGCATGGCGTGCACATGGGCATCGGCCACGCGTGCCGCCGCCACGTAGCTTTCGAGCTGCTGGGCGCTGATCACGTCCTGCGCGGCGAGCTGGCGATAGCGCTCGAGATCGCGCTGGGCCTGCCAGTCACGCGCCTGGGCCTCCTTCACCGCGGCTTGCGCCGACGCCCACTGCGCCTCGGCCTGCCCGGTTCCATGGTCGCCGGCGCCGGCCGCCTGGGCGACCGCGAGATCGGCGTTCGCCTGCTCGAGCTTCGCCGCGTAATCGCGATCGTCGAGCACCACGAGCACGTCTCCCTTGTGCACGCTCTGATTTTCCTCGACGGCCACCCGCGCGACGTAGCCACTCACCTTGGGCAGCACGGGAACGATGTGACCTTCGACCTGCGCGTCGTCCGAGGTCACGTGGTGCTGCGCGTACACGAGCTGCCAAGCGCCGAGGCCGAGTGCTGCGAGCACCACCACGGCGAGACCGATCCAGACGATCGGCTTGGGTCCGCGGCGCGCTGGCGCCGGCGGTGGGAGAGCCGGCGCCTCCCCGCGCTCGCGCGGCACTTCGCGCACGGGCAAAGGCCGCGGGCGCTCCGGGTTGGTCTCGACTTCCATTTCCAGCTCGTGATCGATCTGGGTGCTCATGACGGCATGCCTCTTCTCTCGTGTTCGGGCTCCGTGGCCGCCAGGCCGCGGAGAAAGTGTTCGATATGTCCTTCGAGGAACGCGTTCCAATCCATCTGCGCCTGATCGCAACGGATCATCGAGTGCTTCCAGATCATCGCGTAGACCAAGGGGGCCATGGCGAGACGCACGGTCAGCGTGGTGTCGACGGGACGAAACTCTCCACGATCGATGCCGCGCTGGATGGCCGCCGCGACGAGCTGGCGGCCGCGCTGCACGACTTCGTCGTGGTAGATGCGTGTGATGTCGGGAAAGTTCGCCGCCTCGGCCATCACCAGCTTCAAGATCCCGGATCCCTTGGAGAACCCGATGCGCTCCCACCAGGCCCGGATGAGCTGGGCCAGGAGGTCGCTGCTCGGCCCGACATGCGTGGCCAAGAGCGCTTCGCCCTGCTCGAGAGTCGGCACGAGGGCACGACGCACGACCGCTTGGAAGAGCTTTTCCTTGCCGTCGAAGTAGAGGTACATCGTGCCCTTGCTCACCCCGGCGCGCTGGGCAACTTCGTCCAAACGCGTCGCCGCGTACCCCTTCTCGACGAAGAGATCGAGCGCGGCCTCGACGATCTCGTCGGGCCGGGCTTCCTTGCGCCGGTGCCAGCGCGGCCGCTGCAAGCTGCGTCTCAGGGGTCGGGTTCGGTTCATGGCTGCGCTTCCTCCTGCTCTATTGATGACTCACGAGTCAGTAAGATGCAAGAGAAATGACTATTGAGTCAGTTATTCCGGGACAGGGAATGCCGAGTACCGGCGATGACCTGCAGAAGCTATTGTCATTGTGTGAAGTGCGGATCGCAACATGCCGTGATGGCATGTTGGAAGAGTGACCTCTAAAGACCCCAACACATGCCGTACGGCATGTATGTATTACTAAACTCTACCCTCCGAGCTTGCCCAGCATCACCACGGGTCCGGTCGGCGCCGCGGGGTTCGGCGAGCCGCCCTGCTGCTCGAGCGAGACCGCGAAGGCGCCCAGCGAGGCCGGGTCGCCGGCGTCGTCCACACGCAAAATCGCGATGCCGTCCTTGTCGGGATGGACGAGCCCCAGGCTCGCCGGCGTCGAGCCGCGAATCGCCCACAACTGGTAGTCCTGGCCCGTGGGCACGAAGACGTTGCGCAGGATGACGACCGCAGCGTGCGTGCCGGGGTCGTAGATGGCACGACCCTCGAGCGTGGTCTGGGCATCTGGCGTGCGCGCCAAGACGGCCACCTTGGCCTGCGGCGAGGTCAGCACCTTGGTCCAGTAGTCTTGCTGCACCGACTGGCTTTCGAGGAGCGCGATGCGATCGCGCGCTTCGCCCAGCTGGCCCTTGAGCGCCGACACCTCCTTGCTCAAACGGCCGCTCGCCACCCATCCCGCCGCCGCGACGATGGCCATCGCCGCCGCGATGGCCGCCCATGCCGGAGACCACTCGATCCATCCCCGCGGCCGCCCGGGGCGCAGCGGCTTCACCGCGGAAGAGAGCGGCGTCGCCACGGGTCGCGCCGCCAGCGCCGCCTTGATCACGCGCGCGCGCAGCTCGGGCGAGGGCGCAGCGGCCGGGGCCGAAGCGGCGAGCATCACGGCGGCGCCCGAGTAGTCGGCGAGCGCGGCTTCGCACTCGTCGCAGCCGGCGCCCAGGTGCTCTTCGAAGAGGAGACGATCCTCTCCGTCGAGCGCCCCAAGGGCGTAGCCGGCTGCCAGCTCGAGATAGCGGTCGTGATCCTCGGTCACACCCACTCCTGCTTCGGCAAGAGCTCGCGCAAGCGCTCGAGCCCTTGCCGGGTCCACGACTTCACGGTGCCCAGCGGCGCGCCCAGGCGCGTCGCCACTTCACTCTGCGACAGGCCCTCGAAGTACGCGATCTCGAGGACCTGACGTTGATCGGTGCTCAGCTCGCGCAGGGCGCGCGTGATGCTCTCGCGCAAGGCGCGGCGCTCGGCGCTGTCGGAAGGATCGGGAGGGGAGTCTTGCGGCTCCTGCTCCGCGGCGTCCTCCGCGCGGCGTCGGGAGACAGTGCTGCGGGCGAGATCGAGCGCGCGGCTGCGCGCCATGGTGAGGAGCCAGGCGGCCACCGGACCGCGCTGGGGATCGTAGCTCCCCGCCGTCTGCCAGGCCTGGACCCAGCAGCGCTGCACGGCATCCTCGGCATCCGTGGGATTGCCGACGACGCGCAGCGCGACCGGATAGAGCAGCGAGGTGTATCGGTCGTACAGCTCGCGCAGGGCGCGCGGATCTCCCGACTTGAGCCGCTCCATGCATTCGAGATCGAGCGGTTGCTGGCTCATGCGCCGGGATGGACCTCCGACCGGTGTTCCGCGGCACCGTCTCCAACCTCCATACGGCCGCGGCGTGCGTTCGGACGAGTACAGCGAAACGCCTCGTCCATGGGCGCGGCGATCCTAGGACGTTCTCCCCTCTACCTCAAGCCGTCCGCTCATCCAACCGCACCATGCCTCCGTAGGGAGGGTGTCACCGGGCTCCGTGCCAGCCGCCCGGCTCTTATCCCGACCGCCGTGTTTCCCGCACCGAAGAAGGAGGATGCACGAGATGAAACGCCGTTCATGTACGGCTCTGCTCGCGTGCGCCGCGCTCACGCTCCTCAGTGGAGCGCCGGCGGTGTTCGCGTCCAGCCACAGCGAAGCGCCGGGCACCGCCAAGGACCGCCTGGCCGACGACACCGATCTCTGGGCCTGGGTGGCGCCCGACGCTCCCAACGCGGTCACGCTCGTGGGCGGCTGGGTGCCGCTCCTCGAGCCCGCCGCGGGCCCCAACTTTTACAGCTTCGACGACGACGCCGAGTACTACGTCAACATCGACAACGTGGGTGACGCCCAAGACCACGTTCGCTTCGAGTTCAAGTTCACGACCGAGCGCCAGAACGGAAACACGTTCCTCTACAACACGGGCGTGGTCACCTCGCTCGACGATCCCGACCTGAACGTGCGCCAGTACTACAAGCTCACGCGCATCGACGACGGCGCGGAGACGGTGCTCATCGACAAGGCTCAGGTGGCGCCGCAAAACGTCGGACCCAAGTCGATGCCCGATTACGCCGCGCTCGCGCAGGCGGCGGTGCAGACGCTGCCCGACGGCACCAAGATCTTCGTCGGTCCGCGCGACGATCCCTTCTTCGTCGACCTGAGCGCGATCTTCGACCTGCTCACGATCCGCAAGCTGCCGGGCGATCGCGGCAAGGGCGTGGACGATCTCGCCGGCTTCAACGTGATGATCATCGCCATCCAGATTCCCAAGAACGAGCTGACCGCGGGCAGCCGCCAGGGCCAGCCGGTGGCGGTCACGGCCGACAACTCGGTGATCGGCATCTACGACTCCGCCGAGCGGCCGACGACGCGCACGCTCAACGCCGACGGCACGGTGTCGTTCAGCGGTGACGCGGTGCAGGTCTCGCGCTTGGGCCAGCCGCTCGTGAACGAGGTGGTGATTCCGCTCAAGGACAAGGACAAATTCAACGCCACCAAGCCGACGGGCGATGGCGCGTTCGCGGGCTACGTGGTTGATCCCGAGTTGCCCAAGCTCTTCAACGCGCTCTATGGGATTCCGATCCCGACCACGCCGCGCAACGATCTCGTGACCGTGTTCCTGACCGGCATTCCGGGCCTCAACAAGCCCGCGAATCCGAGCCAGGTGGCCTGCGAGATGCTGCGTCTCAACATGATGGTGCCGCCGGCGGCGTCTCCGAACCGTCTCGGCGTCCTCGGCAACGACATCGCCGGGTTCCCCAACGGTCGCCGACTCACCGACGACGTGGTCGACATCGAAGAACGCGCCGCGGCGGGTGGTTACGTGCTCACGCCCGACTTCAACAAGGCGCCGGCCAATCAGCTCGGCGACGGCGTCGACGTGAACGACGTGCCGCTCCTGCCCTACTTCCCGTACGCGGCGTTGCCGCACAATCCGTTTTCGCACGAGCACCACGTCGAGCAGAAGAGTCCGAACCCGAGCGCGAAGACCATCTCGCTCGGCCTCTCGGCTTCCCCGAGCGGTGCCCTGGCGCTGGCTGGAGCCTCGCCCGCGAAAACGTCCAGCCTGGCATACACGCTGAGCGCGCCGGGACA
>DASYSL010000209.1:0-5844 GCA_036003365.1 Candidatus Eiseniibacteriota bacterium | reverse complement strand
CACCGTCAGCGGCGTGCGGATCTCGTGCGAGACCACGGCCACGAACTCCGACTTGAGCCGGTCGAGCTCCAACGTCCGCTCGTGCAGGATCGAGTTCGACAACGCGATCGCCGCCGAGCCAGCGAACAGAGTAAGGAAGTGCTCGTCGGCCTCCGTGAAGCCGCCCGGCTTGTCGAGCACGCACAAGGAGCCCAGGACTTCCTTGTCGGCCGAGAGCGGCAGCACGAGGACGCTCTCGGTCGCCAGGGTCGCCAAAGGGTCCGAATCATTCAGGCCCTTGCTGAGCGTGCGGCGCACCGCGGTCTGGTCGCGCACCGCGATGCCGCTCAGGCCCTCGCCCGGCGTGAACGACACGCCGGCGATGGCCGCGCCTTCGAGCCCGTGCGCGTAGCGCGCCACGAACTCCTGCGTGTCCTCGGCGCGCAGGAACACCACGCTCTTGGGCGCGCCGGTCAGCTCGGCCGCCTTGTCGGCGATGAAGTTGAGCCGGAAAGGCAGCGACAGGTCGCGCGACATGCGCTTCGACAGCTCGAACAGCGTGCTCATCTGCCAGGTCGCGATCTGGACCTTGCGCGACAGCTCCTGCTCGTGGCGCTGCAGGGCCTCGTTGGCGGCGCGCAGCTCCTCGAGCAGGCGGCGGTTCGACTCGGACAGCCGGCGCGTGCGAATGCCGCGCTCGAGCGTGCCGTTGAGCTCGGTGAGATTGAAGGGCTTCTGAATGTAATCGTAGGCGCCCTGGCGCAGGGCCTCGATGGCGGTCGCCGTGGTCGCCTGGCCGGTCATCACCACGACGCAGGCTTCGGGATCCACATTCTTGACCGAGCGGATGAGATCGATGCCGCTCTGGCCGGGAAGATTGATGTCGGTGAGCACGGCGTCCGGACGCCAGGCCTCGAAGGCCGCCACGCCCGCTTCCGCGCTGGTCTCGGCGCGCGTCTCGTAGCCCTGATCGGTGAGGAGCTCGACCACGACCTCGACCACCGCGGGCTCGTCGTCGACGACGAGCACGCGCGCGATGGGATCGTGGGTCGGCTGCGAGCTCATGCGCTCCTCAGCAGGAGCGAGCTGGTCTCGGCGCTCCAGGGCTTGGGCGCGAACGCCGCCGCCGCGAGGCGTCCAGCCAGCAAGACGAGATCGCGGTCGGCCGTGGTGAAGGTGCCGGGACGGCGGTGCGCGAAGTTGAGCACGCCCACCACCTCGTCTTCCACCAAGACGGGAATGCTCAGGAACGACGCCGGACGCTCGACCACCGGCACGCCGTTGGGGTCCTCGCGGAACGACGACAGCAGGACCGGCCGCCGGGTCTTGGCGACCCACGACGAGAAGCCGGCGCCGCAATCGAAGTGGATGTCGGGGATGAGGTCGACGTGCGAGCCCTGCACGGCCACGGGCACGAGCTGCGCCGAACCCCGCTCGTAGACGAAGGCGGTCGCGCTCTCGTAGGGAATGGCCGGGGCCAACGCCGCCACCATCTCGGCCAGGACATCGCGCACCTCGCGCGGCTCGCAGGCCCGGCCGCGAATGCGGATCAACGCGGCCAAGCGCAGCGTGTCGCGGGCAACCGCGGAGCGCCCGCCCAGCCGGGCAGCCATGCGGTCCAGCTCGACCGCGGCCCTCTCGGCGCGATCGCGCCCGCCGCTACCCGTGACCGCGGCCTCCAGGCGCACCTGGCGGCGCAGCCGCTCGGCCAGCTTCCAGCCCAGCGCATCCGAGGCCTTGGCGAGCACGCGCTCGATCTTCTTTGTCAGCTCGATTTCCGGCTGAGTCTTCATGCCGCCTGACCTCCCGCTTCACCGCTCCCGTTTCCGGAAGCGAGGAGCCCCGCGCGAGCCTGGTGCAGTCGGTCCGTGATGTCCTTGATCCGCTCGGCTTCGTGAACCAGCGATTCCAGCCGGCGCTTGACGCCCGGCACCTCCGCGCCCGGCCCCATGAGCACGAGCTGCGCGTTGCCGAGCACGCCGGTCAGGGCGTTACGAATGTCGTGATGAACGGCGAGCGCTTCCGTGGCGCGGCTCACCAGGTGCGCTTCCCAGTCCTCGAGATGGCTGGCCAGCGCGCGCGCGCGCGCGGCGCCCTCGCTCTGGCCCGCGGCGTCCAGCCAGGTGGCCAACGCGGCGGCCTCGTCACTGGGCCGCTCGGGCTTCGCACCCGGGGCTGGATTCATGGAATGCACTCAGCTCGCCAGAGCCCGCTCGACGCGGCCGCGCAGACGATCGACGGCGCGCGTGTGCACCTGCGACACGCGCGACTCCGAGATGCCCATCGCCTCGCCGATCTCGCGCAGCGTCATCTGCTCGTAGTAGTAGAGCGCGATCACCAGCCGCTCCTGCTCAGGCAGGCGATTGAGCGTGGCGCGCAGCAAACCCTTGGTCTCTTCTTCCTCGAGATGGCCGAGGGCTTCCTGGGCGCGCGGATCCTCGAGCACTTCCGCCAGGCCGAGGGCGTCGCCGTCCTCGTTCTCGCGCGTCTCGTCGAGCGAGAGCAGAACGGAGCCGCGCACGCGGTCCATGAGGCGGTGGTACTCGAGCAGCGGCAGCTTCATGGCGCGGGCGATCTCGCGATCGGTCGCGGTGCGCCCGAGCTTCTGGTCGAGACGGCGCGCGCAGGCGTCGGCTTCGCGGCCCAGGCGGCGGGTCGAGCGCGACGCCCAGTCGAGCGAGCGCAGCTGGTCGAGCACCGCGCCCTTGATGCGCCACACGGCGTAGGTCTCGAACTTGTTGCCCTTCTTGGCGTCGAACTTGTCGTAGGCGTTGAGCAAGCCGAGCACGCCGGCCGAGTGCAGGTCCTCGTGGTCCACGTAATGCGGCAAACCCGAGGCCACGCGCTCGACGACGTAGCGCACGAGCGGCAGGTAGCGCGTGAGGCATTCCTCGCGCGTCGCCGTGCCGGGCACGAGCGCCACGCGCGCCACTCCGGGCTTGGCGGAACGCGGCGCGGCCGTGAAGCCCGGGCGCTTGAGGCCGCGGGCGCTCTTGCGTCCCGAGGCTTTGGGCACCAGCCGGATGATGGGCTTGGCGGACTTGGGCGCAGTCTTGGGAGCGGTCTTCTTGGCGTTGGCGCGTGTGGCGCGCGGCGACTTCTTGGCGACTCGGGACACGGACGACCTCACGCGCACTCGCCTTCCCAAGCCGGATCGCCGAGAACCGGCGTTCCGTCCGGAGAGTGCGAGAGCAACCGTTCCGCCAGCGTGGTGAGCGCGCGAGCGGATGGGCTGTTGGGATAGGAGACGACCACGGGCTCCTGACGACGCACCGCCTGCGTGAGCGCGGGGTCGATGGGCACGTGGCCGAGCATGTGAACCTGGACCCGCAGGAAGCGGCGGCACACCGAAGCCAGCCGGTGCGCCACTTCCTCCGCGTCCTCGACCGAAGTCGAGAGGTTCACGAGCACGCCCGGCTGGGTCGCGAGACCCTGGCGGGCGAGCACCTTGATGAGGCCGTACGAATCGGCGTAGGCGGTGGGCTCGGGCGTGGTGACGACCACCACCTCGCGCGCGGCGAGCGCGAAGCCCGCGGCCTGGCGTGACGCTCCCGAGGCGTTGTCGATGAGCACGATGTCGCTCTCGGCCGCCAACGCGCCGATCTCGCGGAACAGACGCTCACGGCGCACGTCGTCGACGTCGGCGAGCAGCGGATCGCCGGAGCCCGCGGGCACCAACTTCACGCCCGCGGGGCCCTCGATCACGATGTCCTCGAGCGCGCACTCGCCGCGCAGGACGCTCAAGAGATCGACGCGCGGGTGCACGCCGAGCAGCACGTCCTGGTTGGCCTGCCCGAGATCGGCATCGAGCACGAGCACCGAGGCACCCATCTCGCCCATGGCGAC
Source organism: Candidatus Eiseniibacteriota bacterium (assembly GCA_036003365.1). Taxonomy (GTDB): domain Bacteria; phylum Eisenbacteria; class RBG-16-71-46; order RBG-16-71-46; family DASYSL01; genus DASYSL01. The sequence continues at coordinate 2,019 of DASYSL010000209.1, read as the reverse complement.
GGCGAGGTTGGCCACCACGTTGCTCTTGCCCACGCCACCCTTGCCGCTGATCACGGCCAGCGTGCGCACCGCGGGGCGCGGCAAGCCGATGACCACACGCTTCGGCTTGGCGGCGGCCGGCGACTTCGTTCCGCGCTTGCGCTTGGGTGGGACAACCAGCTTCAGGTGGCTCACGGCTCCGGGCTCCTCGCGATCGCTCGACGCGGTGTTGCGTGCGAGCGGACCGGACCCCCGAATCCGCAAGTTGTGTGCCAGGGAAGGGTGCTTTTGCGCGCTCGCCAACGCGCTGTCTACGCGTGATTTACCGCGCGCTCTCGCAATCCGAATTCGCGCCCGTTGCATTGTGCCGAGAAGCCTCTCGCCGCTTCCGTGCGGCGGGCCGCCCAGAAAATGACCGCGTGGGTTCTCGGGGGGTGAGGCGGGCTGCTAGGCGCTGAGGCGGCGGCCGGCGGCGCTCTCGAGCGCGCGCTGGGCGATCGCCAGGTCGCGGCTCACTTGCTGGGGCGTGGAGTAGAGCACGGCGGCGATCTCGCTCGTCGAGAGCCCGTCGACCCGCGACAGCGCGAGCAGGGTGCGCGTGCGCTCGTCCAGGTGCGCGAGGGCGAGCGCGAGGCTCCGGCGGGCGGCGTGAGTCGCGGGTGCGCTCACGATCCCAGCGCCTCGTGCACGCTGCGGCGCAGTTGATCGACGCGGAAAGGCTTGGGGAACACGGCGTGGACGCCGCATTCCTCGAGCTCGGCCAGGGCTTCCGGCGAGCCGAACGCGGTGACCACGATCACGGGAAGCGGTTTGCGCCCCGAGCGCAGGCGGCGCGCCAGCGCCAGCCCGCTCATGCCGGGCAGGCGCAGATCGGTGATGACGAGGTCCGGCACCTCGGCGCGCAAGAGCGGCAGGGCGTCTTCCGCCGAGCCGCAGGTCGCGGTCTCGAAGCCGTCGTCCTTGAGTCCCTCGGCCATCGCCCAGGCGGTGGCGCTCTCGTCTTCCACGATCAGGAGTTTGGCCATGACGCGCGTTGCTTTGAGCAGCAACCGTGCCACGGGGCGGCGGGCGCGCGCTTTCGCGGCCCATTGCAGCTTGCGCTGCGCGGCCACGGGAAACGCGTGGCAACGTGCACGGAAAACGCGAAGCCGGGCGCGGCGAACGCGTCGCGCCCGGCCAATTCCCGTCGTGGGGCTGGAGCGAAAGTGTGCGGCTCGCTACTCGTCCGCCTCGTCGTCCTCGCCCGACTCGAGCGCATATTCTTTCAGCTTCGTGCGTAAAGTCTGGCGCGAGATACCGAGCTGCGAGGCGGCGCGCGTCTTGTTGCCGCCCGTGCGCTCGAGCGCGAGCAAAATCGCCTGGCGCTCGATCTCGGACAAAGGCAGCACGCGGTCGCCGCGCAGCGCCATCTCGGGCGCCCCGCCCGAGGACGGCGACCCCGGCGAGAGAATTTCGCTCGGCAGGTGATCGACGTGGATGACGTCGCCCTCTTCGAGCAGCAGGATGCGCTCGACCACGTTGCGCAGCTCGCGCACGTTGCCGGGCCACGAGTAGGCGGCGAGCTTGGCCTCGGTCTCGGGCAGGAGACGCGGCTGCGGCCGGCCCAGCTCGGCCGCGAAGCGATGGGCGAAGTGCTCGACCAGGAGCGGAATGTCGTCCACCCGGTCGCGCAAGGGCGGCAGGAACACGGGCACCACGTTCAGCCGGTGATAGAGATCCTCGCGGAACTTTCCTTCGGCCACGAGCTGCGACAGATCGCGGTGCGTAGCCGCGATCACCCGCGTGTCGACACGCACCTCGTGCAAGCCGCCCAGCCGCCGGAAGCTTTTTTCGTCGATGACCTTGAGCAGCTTCGCCTGGAGGCTCGGGCTCATCTCCCCGATCTCGTCGAGGAACACCGTGCCGCCCGAGGCCAGCTCGAACATGCCCTTCTTCATGCGCCGGGCGTCGGTGAAAGCACCCTTCTCGTAGCCGAACAGCTCGCTCTCGAGCAAGTTCTCCGGAATCGCGCTGCAATTCAATTCGACGAACGGCTCGGCG
>DASYSL010000208.1:0-4956 GCA_036003365.1 Candidatus Eiseniibacteriota bacterium | reverse complement strand
GGGCGGTCAGATCCGAGCCAGTCTGCTGGAGAGAGGTGGGCCGGGCTCGCCGATCCCTACTCGATCAGTCGAATTCCTCGCGCAGCATGCGGGCTGCCTCGGCCATGGCGGCGAGCTTCAGGCCGGCAACCTCGGGCCCATTCATGGGGCGCGAGGCGAAGGTGCCGAAGCCGCAATCGGGGTTGAGGAAGATGCGGCTCGCCTCGACGCGCTCGAGCGCTTCGCGCACGCGGCCGACGATGTCTCGCGGGGTCTCGATCTCGTCGGTGCGCGGATTCACCACGCCCAAGCCAAGCTCCTTTTCGCCCGGCGAAACGATGCGGCCCGCACGCGGCGTGGCGTATTCGAGGACGAGCTGGGTCACGGGCACGCGCTCGAGCCAGGGTACGAGCGGCGCGTAGGTCCCGGAGAGCAGGGTGCTTTCGTCGCGGCTCCAGTTGCCGCGGCACACGTGGAGCCCGGTGCGGGTGTCGCCGGCGCGCGCCAGGATTCGCTCGAGAAGGGAGACGGCAAACTCCAGCTCCTCCTGCGGATCCTTGCGCGCGGCGAGCGAGGCGCACATGAAGGTGCGCGTGCGTCCCTGCGTGAACACGAGCTCCGTGAGCACGGGCTCGTCGAGCTGGATGAAATCGGCGCCGGCGCGCGCCAGGCGCTCGATCTCCTCGCCCAGGATGGCCACGACTGCATCCCCCAGCGCTTCCTTGCTGGCGTAGAAGTCGCGGCTCAACTCCCTGACCCACATGGCGCGGGTGAGGAGATAGGGACCGGGAAGCGTGATCTTGACCGGCCGGTCGGTGAGCCCGCGCAAGCGCCGGTAATCGTCTTCGGCGAGGGGCTCGCGCAGGCGCACTTCGCCCACGCATGCGGGATGAAAGATGGAGTACGCCGGAACGTCGAGGCGATCGAGAAGCTGGCCGAAGCCTTCCTTGTCCTCGACCACGTCCATCATCTCGGCCAGCGAGAGCAGGCGCACGCCGTCGAGCTTCTCGGCGACGAAGGAATAGAAGTTGTCGCGCCCCTGCTCGCCATCAGTGACGAGATCGACGCCCGCCTCCTCCTGGGCGGCGACGGCCTGGCGCACGGCGCGGCCTGTGATCTCGCGCAAGCGCTCGGGCGAGCACTCCCCGCGCTGGCGCGCGCGCAGCGCCTGAAGCACCTCGGGCGGGCGCGGCCAGCTGCCCACCGTGGTGACGGGAAAGAGCGGCAGCGAGCGGGCGCTCACCCGCGCACGGCCTCGAAGAAGCCCTGCTCCTCCACCGCCTCGGTCAGCGCCCGGTAGCCGCTCACCCGCCCCGGAAGCCAGGCCTTGAGCCCCTCGAGATCCATCATCTCGCGGTGCGCCGGGTTGGCGTAATCCATGGAGAGGAGGGCGCGGGTCCAAAGGTCGGCGCGCTCCGCCGGGAACGAACGCAGCGCGGTGAAGTTGCAATGGTCGAAGGGCGCGGTCGAATCGAGGACGACGATCTCCTTGGGATCGCAGGTTCCATCGGCGCTCCACCGTTGCCAGTTGAGGTCGAGCACGCAGGCGGCGTCGCTCCGGCCTTGGACCAACGATTGCAGCGCCTCGCGCTCACCGCCGACGTGATCGCCGTGCTTGCCCACGAGCACGTCATGGCGCTTCACCTGGTAATCCGCGCCGGCGCGCAGTCCCTTGCGCTCGAGATGATGGATCGGCAGCACCGTGGCTTGCGGCGAATCCTTGGCGCCCACGGCGAGGCGCTTGCCGCGCAGATCGCTCACGTTGTTCACTCCGCCGCCCGCGCGCGTCAGGATGCGCGTCACGCGATCGCGATCGGTGTCGCGCATGGCGAGTGCCGTGCACTCGCCACCCGTGCGCGTCTCGGCGTCGACCCAGGCCAGAGGCGAGTTCCACGCGATATCGATCTGCCGGCCCACCAGCGCATCCACTTGCAGCGCATAGTTGGTGTAGAAGACGCAATCCATCTCGCAGCCAGCGGATGCGAAAAACTGCGTGATGATCTCCCAAATGACGGCCACTTTGGGATCGTAGATGACCGCCCCCACGAGAATCGGACGCATGCCGCTCTCCTTCACAGGATGATCTGGATCGAGACGTCGACGGGGACGCTCTGCGAGAGCGTGGTGAACACGGTTGCCTTGCGCTGGGCCTCGTCCCACAGGTCGCGCAGGACCTCTTCTTCGATCTTGCCGCTCACGTAGACGGAGCCGCGGATGCGCGCCACGCGCGAGCTTCCCGACTCGCCCAAAACGCCGATGGGCACGAGCGGATTCTCGAGTCGCGCCGAGAGACTGGCTTCGACCGCGCCCAGGCTCGCCCCCGCGCGCCGCGCCTCGCGCTCGAGGCCGGCAATGAGGTCGGCGGCGAGAGCGCCGAGCAGGTAATCGAGCGCCGTGGGATACGCGGCGTCGAAGGGCTGCTGCACCTGGCCCTGGGCGAAGTATCCGTGCTTGCGCGACTGGATGCGAACCACTCCCCCCTCGGCCGCGCTCGCGCGTACGGCGGCGGCCGGCTCGGGCGTGGCGCCCGCGCTCATGCGAAGAGCGGGAGGCCGGTGAGCGCCCGTCCCGTGAACTCGTAGAGGTGGTCGGCGGTGGGTGCCATCACCCAGCCGGCGCGCGCGTCGCGGAACACGCGCTCGAGCCCGAGATGGCGGGAGAACGCCGCGCCGCCGCAAGCCTTCATGGCGAGGTCGGTCACCTGGAGCGCCGCCTCGAGCGCGGCGAGCCGCGCTTGCAGGACGAACAGCGGTGCTGCCGGCGAGGCTTCCAGAATGTGATCGAGCGTGTGGCCGAGCAATGCCCGCGATTGCTCGGTCTTCACCGACATGTCGGCCAGCCGGGCGCGCAGGTTGGGGAGGTCGCGCAATTGCGTTCCGCTATGGCGGAAGCCGCTACCTGTGAGATGGGCGGTGGTGAGAGCCACCGCCGAGCGGCAGAGTCCGTTGGCCATGGCCGCGGTGCCAACGCTGAACCAGGGCAGCACCACCTGGAGCATGGTGCCCGCGCCCTCGCCCTGCGGGCTGATCAGGTCGCCTTCGCTGATTGCGAGATCTTCGAACGCCACCGGCGCCGAGTCGTTGCCGCGCAGTCCCAAGCCGTCGAAGCCCCCGGCCGGCTTCACGCCGCTCGCCTGACGTCGCACGAGGTACACCGTCGACTCGAGCGGGCCCGCCGCGTCGGGCTTGAGCCCGCTCGCCACGTACGAGTCGGCGTGCGCGGCCGCGGTCACCCACGATTTTTCGGCGCTCGTCTCCCAGTGGCCGTTCACGGCCGCGAGCTGCGACACCGGCGACCAGAACTGCGAGCGTGAGCCGCGCTCCGAAAACGCGAGCGTGGTCAAATGGTCGCCCGCCGCGATGCGCTTGAGCACGAGGTCGCGATCCTTGAGTGTGCTGCTCGAAGCGATCGCCTGCGCACCAGTGACGTGCATCACGTAGATCATCGCGGTGGAAGCACAGCTGGCCGCCAATTCCTCGGCAACGGCGGCGAAGGCGCGCATGCCGGCGCCCTCTCCGCCGAGCGCGCTTTGTACGCAGAGGCCGAGCAGGCCCTGGCGGCGGAGCGCCTGCAAGCTCTCTTCGGGAAAGCGCGCCTTCTGATCCACGTCGGCGGCGTTGGGGGCGAGCACGTCGCGCGCCACCTCGGCCGCGGCCTCGGCGAGGCGTGCGTCCTGTTCGTTCAAGCGGTACGGATGGGTCACGAAGACCTCCAGCTCGCTCGTCGGAGTCGAGCCGCAACGATTCACCAGTGTGTGCAAGTGGGAACGAGGGCGAGGCGCTCGCGGAAGCGAAAAACGCCGAGCGAAGCTACGAGTGGATGGAGCCCGCCATCCGAGGAGGGGCGACTCAGCCGAAACCGGAGGAGTGGAGAGGCATCTGCGAGGACGTCACGAAGGGAGTCTCACACGCGGAATCCGGCTTCGCAACCGGTCCCAGCGGGCAGCGCCACAAGCTTGCGCGGGCTTTGCAGAAAACCTTATTCTCTCGGTCTCTTTCCGGGCGCCCGAGTCCGGCCGCAAGTTCCCACGGCTTGCGATCCATTCGTCGACCACGACCAGGGAGTCTCCTCCATGAGCCGACGGCACGTTCTGTGGGTCATGATCGTCCTTGCGATGTCTTCTGTTCTGCCTCTCGCCGCCCGCGCGGCCGAGCCCGCGAGCCTGAGCGGAAGGATCACCGACGCCGCCGGCGCCCCGGTCGCGGAAGCCGAGGTCAGTGTCGCCGAGCTCAAGCTCCGCACCACGAGCGGCACCGACGGGTCGTTCACCTTCGCCGGCTTGCCGGCCGGGCGTTACACGATCTCGGTGCGGCGGCAGGGCTTCGCGCCCGCGGTCGTGCCGGTCATGGTGCCACAGACCGGAGCGCGCGCGCCGCTCACCGTTTCCCTCACCACGACCCCGTTCGAGATCGCGCCGCTCGACGTGACCGCGACGCGCGGCCCGAATGATCCGGCGCGCTCGCCGCAAGCCACGGCTTCGCTCTCGGGTGACGCGGTGCAGAAGGAGCGCTCGGTCTCGCTCGCGCACGCCATCGACGCCTTGCCCGGCATGCGCACGATCTCGACCGGCGAGCAGGTGGGCAAGCCCGTGATCCGCGGCCTTTCCGGCCCGCGCGTGCTCGTGCTCGAGGACGGGTACCGGCTCGAAGATTATTCGTGGAGCGACGAGGACGGACCGTCGGTGGACGCGCGTCTGACCGATCGCGTCGAGGTCATCCGCGGCCCGGCGAGCGTGCTGTACGGCTCGGACGCGATGGGCGGCGTGGTCAACGCGGTGCCCGCCGATTTGCCGGACGCGCGCGAGCGCGCCTCCTTCACCAAGGGCGGCGTCGAGCTCTACGGCGCCAGCAACAACGCCGAGTTCGGCACGGCTCTCCGGCTCGAGCACGCGAGCGGCAATTTCGGCAGCCGGATCTTCGCCGTCGGCCGCCACGGCGCCGACATCCACACGCCCGACGGTGAGATTCCCAACACCGG
>DASYSL010000207.1:0-6885 GCA_036003365.1 Candidatus Eiseniibacteriota bacterium | reverse complement strand
CCTCAAGCCACCGTCGGAAACTGCAGGTGCCAATCCGTCGCGGCCTGATAGGCGTTCCCCACGGCGACCAGCGTCTCCTCGGAGAAGGGAGCGCCCAGGAAGCTGATCCCCGTGGGCAGGTGATTCTCGCCAAAACCGTTGGGCACCGACAAGGCCGGAAGTCCGCAGAGGTTGCCGGCGGCGATCAGGGGCGGGCCACCGCTCACGTCGGGATAAACCTTCTCGAATTCCTGGTCGGCGGGATAGGCGACGGTCGCCCGTGTGGGTGCGGCGATCACGTCGAAGCGGTTGAACAGCTCGGCGATGGCCTTCTGCATCGGGCGGCGCTGGCGCATGGCCTGGATGTAGTCGACCGCGAACACGAATGCCCCCGCGTACCCGCGTCCGCGGCTCGCCTTGCAGGCGAGCTCGGCGCACTTTCCGCTCTCGATGAAGTCGAGAAACGCGGTCGCGCCCTCGGCGGCCACGATCGCCCCCACCGCCGGCCCCCACGGCAGGTCCGGCCATTCCACATCGAGCGTCACCGTGCCCATGCGGCGTAGGGCGGCCAAAGAAGCGCCGAAGTTGTTTCTCACTTCGGCCTGGGCCTTCTCGACCACGCCCTTGGGCACGGCGATGCGCAGTCCCTTCTTGGGCCGCGACGGTTTGTCATAGTGAAACGGCCGGTCGACCGACGTCGGGTCGGAAGCCTCCCGCCCCGCCAGCGCACTCAGCACGATCCCGCAATCGTCGGCCGAGCGGCTCATTGGACCCAGCTTGTCGAGCGTCCAGCTCAACGCCATCGCGCCGTGGCGGCTCACGCGTCCGTACGTCGGGCGCAGCCCGCTCACGCCGCAAAACGACGACGGGGTGAGAATCGAGCCCGACGTCTCCGAGCCGATGGCGAAGGGCACGAGTCCCGCCGCCACCGCCGCACCCGGGCCGCTCGACGACCCGCCGCTCCAATACGACTTGTTCCACGGATTGAGTCCCGGCCCGTTGAACGACGCGTTGGCGTGGTTGTAGCCCATGCCGCCGGCCAGCTCGACCATCGAGAGCTTGGCAAGCAGCACCGCACCGGCGTCCTTCAATCGCCGCACGGCGTCGGCATCGTGATCGAAGACCTGATCCTTGTAGGGCGCCGCCCCCCAGGTCGTCGGGCCCCCATGGGCCGCGAGCAGGTCTTTCACGCCGTAGGGCACGCCGTGCAGGATGCCGCGCCAGCGCCCGGCGTGGATCTCGGCCTCGGCCTTGCGCGCCTCTTCGAGCGCCCGCTCGCGCAACACGGTGACGACGCAGTTGTAGGCCGGCCCGACCTTTTCGAGGCGATCGAGGAAGTGCTCGGTCAGCTCGACCGGGCTCAGGCCCTTCTGCAGACGTGTGGCAAGCTCGCGAATCGAGAGGAAGGAAAGATCGGAGCCGGATCCGGTCGGCGCGGCCATGGTCAAGAGGTCGCCCGGAACACGAAGTCGGGCTCGTCGCCGTTGGCGAGCTTCGCCTTGCGGAGCGCCGCCGAGCCCTGGAGGCCACGGTCGAGCGCGGCCAAGAGCTCGGCCGCCTGCTCATCCGAAAGGTGCGCGCCGTAGCGCCGACGTGCGATCGACATGAGATCCTGCGCGTCGGGGCTCGGCGGCGGAGCGGGCGAATTGGACGCAGCGGCCGGCGCCGGTGGAACCGAAGCTCCAGGCGAAGCAGAGGGCGTCGCGGACTTACCTCCGCCCTGCGCTCCCGCCCCCGCCGCACTCATCGACAAAGCCGCCACGCTGGCCGTGCCGAGCCAGCCGAGAAACTCGCGTCGCTCCATGCTCGCCTCCCCGTGCAACGCCCAGCGCCAATGCCTACAGCGTCCCCCCGCGCGCGATGTACGCGTCCACCTCGTGGCGCAGCGAAGCCAGCGACACCCCGCCATTGCGCAGCACGACATCGTGGAAGCGCTTGATGTCGAACTTGGGCCCGAGCGCCTTCTTGGCCTCGTCGCGCAAGCGCAAGATCTCGCGCTGGCCGAGCTTGTACGCCAGTGCCTGGCCGGGCCACGCGATGTAGCGGTCGACCTCGTTGACGATGTTGTTTTCCGCCAGCGCGGTGTTGGCGAGCATGTAGTCGATCGCCTGCTGGCGGCTCCAGCCTTTGGCGTGGATTCCGGTATCCACCACGAGCCGGCACGCGCGCCAGCCATCGAACGACAGGATGCCCATGCGGTCGAGATCGCTCGAGTACAAGCCCATCTCGTCGGCGAGCCGCTCGGAATACAAGCCCCAGCCCTCGACGAACGCGGTCACGCCGACGTGCTTGCGGAATTCGGGAATGCCGGTCAATTCCTGGGCGATCGCGATCTGCAGATGATGGCCGGGGATCGACTCGTGATACGCCAGCGCTTCCGCTTCGTAGCGTGGTCTCGTCTCCGGCGCCCACGTATTGATGTAGTACGTGCCGGGACGCGAGCCGTCGGTGGCCGGCTGGCGATAGTAGGCGATGGTCGAGACCTTGGCTTCGTGCTCGAGCATCGGCGTCACCACGCAGTCGGCCTTGGGCAGGATGCCGAACCACTGCGGGATGGCCGCCTTGGCCTTGGCGAGCGCCGACTCGGCCTTGGCTTCGACCTCGTCCGGCGTCTTGAAGTACAGCGACTTGTCGGTGCGCAGCCGCTCGAGGATCGCGGCGCGGTCGCGCGTGCCGAACACCTTCTGGCCGAGATCTTCCATCTCGCCGTTGATGCGCGCCACCTCGGCGAGACCGATCTGGTGGATCTCCTCGGGCGGGAGATCCAATGAGGTGTGCAGCTTGATGAGCTTGCGGTAGGCGTCGAGCCCGCCCGCCACATTCATGATCCCGGACTTCTCCTGCGGGCGTGCTTTGGGCTGGATCTCGGTCTCGAGGAAGCGCGCGTAACGCTCCAAAGCAGGCCGCACCGACTCGTGCACCGCCGCGGTCAGCCCCTTGGCGAACTCGGCGCGCTGGGCGTCCGTCCAATCGGCGTGCGCCATCTTCAAAGGATGGAGCAGCGCCCATTGCGAATCCGGCTCGGCCAGCGTCTCCTTCACGTTGCCGACAACCTTCTTCACGGCTTCGAGGGGTGCCACCTTGTCGTGCGCCAGACCGACCTTCCAGTTGGCGACCGTCTGATCGAGATAGGGGCCCATGGCGCGCCAGCGCTTCACCATGGCCTGTGCCTCGGCGAAGCTGCGGATCGGCTGGTACGACTCGATGTTCATGAACTCGATGTGCGGACCGGCGAGCGGATCGACGTTCCACTCCTCGAGGTGGCAGCCGTTCTCCGCCAACAACCCTTCCATGTAGTCGATGAGCGCCACCCGCGTGAGCTGGTCGGCGCTGTCGAGCTCGTTCTCGGGGATGGCCCGGGCCTCGGCCAGCACGCGCTCCAGGCGCACGCGATCTTTTTCGATGCCGGCGGGCGTGTTGTCGTCGAGACGATCGTCGTAGCGCCGATCGCCAATGCTCGTCGCCGAGACCGGATTGGCTTGGAGCGCTTCCTGCCAATACGACTCGGCGAGCCGGGCGAGGCGGTCGGAGGCGGAGCCGGTCGTGGATGCCGCGGCAGCCGCTGAGCCGCCATCGGCCGCGCCCAGGCCGGCGATCAAGAGAAACATGAAGGTTCTCCTCACGTGCATGCGGATCTCGGGGTTGGAAGGGAACGACCGAAGTGCGGGAACTCTACCCCGGACCGGCCGAGGACGCCAAGTCCGCCGCGGCCGCCGCCGGAGAAGCGCCCAGCTCCACGTGCAGCCCCGTCTTCCACGTGCCGCGCGACGCCCAGGCGACGATGCACAGGCAGCGCAGGACGCAGGTGCCGCTGATCACGGCCGCGATCCCCCACACCTTCCAGCCGGTCCAGTCGGGCACGAGATAGGCCAGCGGCAAGCGCAACAGAGAGAAGGTGCAGAAGATGATCGAGATGGGCAGCGTGTGGCCGCTCGCCAGCACCGATTCGGCGACCACGATCTCGACCACGTTGAAGCTCAAGCACAGGGACAGGATCCGGATGTACGTCGCGCCCACGCGATGCACTTCCGGGTCGGGCGTGAACAAGGAGATGAACACGTTGGGCACGGTCAGCATGATCGTCATGAGGACGAGCGAGAACCAGAGCAGCCAGCGAATGCCGATGCGTATGACCTTCTCGGCGCGCTCCGGCTGTCCGGCGCCCAGGTTCTGGCCCACGATCGTCGCGGCGGCGAGCCCGATGGCCACGGCGACAAGATAAGAGACGGCCTCGATCCGGTTCGCGATCCCGATGATCGCCATGGACGCGGGACCGAAGCGCGACGCCGACGACGCGAACACGATGTACACGACCGAGAACAGCATGCCAATGATCGCGGCGGGAGCGCCCACGCGCAGAACGCCCGTGGTCTTCACGGTCCTGCCGCCGGCGCTCCGCGAGAAGGGGAACGCAGGATGGCCGCGCACCGCGAGTGTCACATACGTGATGGCCATCACGGCCTGGGCGATCACGGTGGCCCACGCCGCCCCCGCCACGCCGAGGCGAGGGAAGGGCCCCCATCCATAGATGAGGAAGGGATCGAGCAAAGCGTTCAACGTGATCGCGCCCAGGTCGACGAACAGCGGCGTGCGTGAGTCACCGGCCGAGCGCATGATCGACTCGCCCGTGAGCGAGACCATGATGAAAGGTCCGCCCACGAGCACGGCGCGCAGATAGCTCGCTCCGTCTCGTAGCACGGCGGGATCCTTCGCCATCCAGCCGTAGATCGTGCGTGCGGCGAGAATCCCGAGCACCGCGCATACCACGCCCATCACCGCCGAAGCCCGCACGCCGATGTATGCCGCCTTGCCGGCGCGCTCGCGGTCGCCCGCGCCCAGGAGCTGGCTCACGTAGGCGACGATGCCGATCGCGATCACGTCGTTGAGCGAGTAAAGCGACCACATGACGAACAAAGACGACGTCACCGCCGCAGTCGCCGACACACCGAGCCCGCGCACCCATAGCGCGTCCACCCACTGATAGCCGATGCGCAGCGCCTGCGAGGCGAGGATGGGCAGCGCCAAGCGCAGCAGCGTGCGGCCGATCGGCTCCTGGGTCAGAGCAGCGTTACGGATGTGGGAGTGTGCGCTCACCTGCGCCTTCTCACGCTGATCGAGAGCAAAACGCGAGCGAGGCCGGCGTCTCCGCCGGCCCCGCGGGCTTTCGGGGTTTCTGTCCGCCGCGATCGTCTACTTGAGGAAGCGATCCAGCCAGCCCAGGACCTCCTTGTACCAGAAAATGGAATTGCGGGGCTTGAGCACCCAGTGGTTCTCGTCGGGGAAGTAGACGAGACGCGCCGGCACGCCCTTGCCCTTGAGCACGTTGTAGCAGGCGATGCCCTGCGTCACCGGGACGCGGTAGTCGCGCTCGCCGTGCACCACGAGCATCGGCGACACCATGCCGTCGGCGAAGCGCGCCGGGTTCCACTTGTCGATGTTGGCGAGACCGTCCCACGGCTCTCCGCCGTACGAGCGATGCCGCCCCTGCGTCACGTCGCTCGCGTACTGCGCGAGGATGTCGTAGACGCCCGCGTGATTGACCAGACACTTGAAGCGATCCGTGTGTCCGGCGATCCACGACACGAGGTAGCCGCCATACGAGCCGCCTGCGGCGGCCAGGCGCTGCTCATCGATGTAGCCGGTGGCGAGCATGGCGTCGGTGGCGCGCATGACGTCGGTGTACGGCTTGTCGCCGTGCGCGCCTTGGATGACCTGCGCGAACTCCTGCCCCCACGACGTCGAGCCATGGAAGTTCACTTCGCACACCACGTATCCCGGAGAGGCGAAGAGATGCGCGTTCCAGCGCGGGTGGAACATGTCGCCCGAGATTCCATGAGGGCCGCCGTGGATCTCCTGCAGGAGCGGCCACTTCTTGGACGCGTCGAACGCGGGCGGGAAGACGATGAACGCCTGCACCGGCTTGCCGTCGGCGCCCGCGAACTCCATTTCCTGCACCTCGCCGAGCGCGATCTCGTCGAAGAACCACTGGTTGAAGCGCGCCAGCGGCTTGGGATCGCCGCCCTTGGCGTCGATCCACGCCAGCTCGGCCGGCGAGGAGACGTCCTGGTGCGTGAAGTAGATCTTCCCGCCCGGTCCCGGCGTGACACCGGCCACGGAACCGCGCGCGGTGAGCGCGCGCGCCTCGCCGCCGTCGATTCCGAGCGTGAACACAGCCACGTGTCCGCGATCCTCGGCCTCGATCACCAAAGTCTGCGCGTCGAGGAACTCCCAATGCGAAGCCGAGCGGTCCCACGGCCCCGTGATCTCCTTCTCCTCGCCGCTCTTGCGATCGATGCGCATCAGGCGCACGCGGTCGGCGTAGAAGAAGGGATCCACCTGCTTGCCGTACACGAGATAGCGGCCGTCGGGCGAATAGCGCGGGCGCAGATCGTCGGCCGGATTGTCGGGGGCGATGTTCTTGGTGGGCCCTCCCGCCGTCGGCACCGTGAACACGCCCCAGCGCAGGAACTGATGCGGCGGCTCGCTGGCGCTCGCCGAGAACGCGATCTCCGCGCCGTCGGGCGAGATGTCGTACTGGCCGCTGCCGTCCATGAAGTCGAACCAGCGCGTCGAGTCGGGCGTGAGGTCGCGCACGGCGCGGGTCTCCACGTCGACGACGAAGAGGTGCGGCGACTCGCCGGTGGTGAGCCAGCGATCCCAGAAGCGGAAGACGCGATCCTCGGTGACGTGCGCTTTCACCGGATCCTTCTCGCGCTCCTCGAGGCGCTTCTTCGTGGCCTCGGGGGTGAGCGCGCCGGCGAGCAGCGGCGACACGAACGCGATGCGCTTGCCGTCCGGGAGCCACTGCGGATCGAAGACGCCGAGCGGCAAGTCGGTCAGCTTCTCGGCCTCGCCGCCATCGACGGGCATGACGTAGAGCTGGGCCTTGTCGCCGGCGTTCTGCTT
>DASYSL010000206.1:0-20431 GCA_036003365.1 Candidatus Eiseniibacteriota bacterium | reverse complement strand
CGGATCCGGATAAACCGCGACGACCAAAGGCCCGCGCGCGGAATCGTCGAGCTCGGCGACAGGCGACAACGGCGCCGGCGCCTGGAAGAGAACCTCGTCCGTTCCGTCCGGCTGCACGGCGTGAATCGCCGAATCCCCTGCCGCGAAGACCACGCGGCGTCCGATTCCCCCGCTGAAGTTCATCACCAGGGGCTCGATGCCGCCCACCGGCGAGCGCGCTTTGATCGGCCAGCCCGGCAGGCGCCAGTCGGGCGTGATGCGCACGCGCATCACGAGCTGCGTGGTGTCCAGGATGTCGGCCACGACATGTGGATTGGTGCCCGAGTTGGTGAGCAGCGGCGGTCGCCCGTCGGGCGCGATGCGCGTGCCGTTGCCGACGAACCAGGGATCGAGAGGCGAGCCGAGCGGATAGGGCGACGTGAAGTCGCCCAAGTCCTGCAGGCCGTCCCCTTCGAGGATGTGCAGGCCGCGCCGCTTGGGATTGCCGTTCAACGAATAGAAGCTGTCGACGCGGCGCCCCGGCGGATCGAAAGCCACGACCGATTCGTCCACCTGCCAGGCCAGCACGCCCCAGCCGGGCAGCAGGTAGTCGTACTCGTTCGGATCTTCGGGACCGGGGCCCATGATCACGCCCGTGGTCGAGTCGCGCACCAGCGTGAGCTGTCCGTTGTTGTTCAGATCGCCCTGCCGGTTCTCGAGCAGCAGGTATTCCTCGGAGTCGAGCGGAATCTTGAGCGCCTTGTCCTCGACGAGCGGCGACTTCAGCGAATCGATGCCTACCGTCTCGACTTCTTCCGGCAGATCCGCGTAGGCCAGGTGCCGTTGATAGGGGTCGGAGAGCGGCGGCACGAGGCCGATGGCGAAAAAGGTCTTCATGTCGGCGCCGCTACCTACCTGGACCGTTGTGCCGGTCAGATTGCCGGTGTCCATGAGCGTCCAGTAGCCGCACACCGGCAGCCCCGAGAACACGTCGTACACGTCGCGCCAGCCGAAGATATTGTGCCCGTGCTCGTGCGCGATCACGGCGTTCAAGGCCGCGAAGTTGCCGTCCTGGTTGGCAGTCTCGGGAAGGATGGCGCCGCCGAACACGTAGAACGACGAATCGGCCACCGGAACCGCGAGCGTCGAATCGAGGCCGATGGTGAAGGTCGGGATGTCTTTCGGCGAATCGAGCCTGGTGTCGCTCTGCAAGTCGGAGCCGGCGTGGACGATGGCGATGCGGTCGAACTTGGACCACGGAATGCTCGTGTCCTGCGTGTCCGCCGCGGCCAGCATGTCCTGAAACATCTTGTAGGCGAGCGGGAACACGTCCTGCGAGATGGTCCACGGACCCCAGTCGTCCATGTCGTTGCAGTGGTACGCCGTGTCGGCCTGCGGATAGACGTCGTACTGGACCACGAGCCGGTCGTGGAACTCGGCGGCGAAGTATTTGCCCAGCGCCTTGAAGTGATCTTCGTAGAAGGCGCGGTTGTGGGGCGGCGCGTCGACCGGCGGCGGATCGGTGCCCCCCGTCGTCAAATCGAACTTGCCGTCGCCCGTGGTCTGCGAGCCGGCGCGGTCGTGCAGGAAGTCGATGCGCAGGACGAGAATGCGCACCGTGTCCTGACCGGCCACGCTCACCTTGGAGCCCGCGCGTGCCAGGTCGCCGTGCGACAAAGCTTCGAGAGAGCCGGTGCGGAGAATCTCGGAGCGCGCATTGGTGGCGCCGCGCGCCGGCAGCCAGCGGCCGGTGGGCCCGCGCTTGAGAATGCCGAGGCTGCCGCCCGGCATCATGAGCACGTCGCGCGTCATGCGTCCGGCGGCCTGCTCGGCGTGCAGCGCGTTCACACGCGTGAGCATCGCGTGCGTGCGCACGGAGTCGGACGCCGCCGTGCGGTTGAGTCGGAAGGAGGCGAAGGGCGTGGCCGCCCGAGCCGCGCTTGCGCCGAGGCTCAGCCCGAGGAGCAGCAGCCAGAGCAAAGGCCGCGCTCTCCCTGAGCGCGGCCTCGGCATGGAGGACTGAAAACGACGGCTAGAAGCGAGCACTCAGCGAAAACTTCTTCACGCGATCGAGCTTGGTGCCGGTGTTCTTGTCCTCGGCCTGGGGGATGCTCGCGAAGTCGACGCGCAGCACCTTGTAGCTCAGGCCAAGACCGTACGTGGGGTCGGAGATCGAGCCGTCGGTGTCCTGCACGTACCCACCGCGCAGCGCCACTGCCACGTCGTTCATCTTGTAGGCGAGCTCGCCACCGCCGTTCCAGATCGGCTTGCCATAACGCCGGCGCACCGCACCGCTCGTGTCGCGGATCTCGCCTTTGACCAGGAGCTGGTTGTAGTCACCCAAGAGGAGGACGCTGAGACTGTTCTTGTTGTAGACCGTGCCCGCGACACCCATCTTGAGGTTGCGGTAGATCGGGTCCTTCACCGGGTCGGAGCCCGGCGAGCCGTCGCCCTCGATGAAGGTGATGTCCGGCCCCATGTTCTGGAGGGCGGCGCCCACGTTCACGCGGTCGCCGGGGATCTTCCACAGGGCGCCGAAGTCGAAGGCCACCGTGCTGCCCGTGCCGGCTCCTGGCGGAAGGAACGGAAGGTCCGGAGCCAGCTGCACGCGCACGTACTTGAAGGTCATGCCGATTCCGACCTGATGCTCGAGCTCGACGCCGTACGAGATGGCGGGCGCGAACTCGTACGAGCGGAAGCTGCCGAAATCCTCGCCCGAAGGCCCGCGGGCTTCGCTCTCGCCGTACGACAGATAGAGGAAGCTACCGGAGAAGACGCCCACGTTCTTTACGGGGAAGGCCATCGCGAAGTAGTCGTGGAAGACATCCGACGCCAGGTCGGGCACCAGCTGGGCATGCGTCATCGAGGCGTCGCGCTTGGCCAGGAAGCCCGTGGCTCCAGGGTTCCACCAGGCGCCCGTGGCATCCTCGGCGAGGGCGACGTAGGCCTCGCCCATGGCGTTGGCTCGCGCGGTCGGCGGAATGGAGAGAGAGATCGCGGCCGTCTGCGCCATGGCTTCGCCGGCCCCGAGCGCCAGAACGGCGCCCAGTAACGCTCGAACAAACCACTTCATCGGGGTTCCTCCGAAAGGGATCATGCGAAATCGGGTTTCCCCGTGTCTTACACCGCTCGGGGGCCGCAAGGTCGCACCCATTATTCACGAACGGGTGCCTGGCTCCAAGACCTCCCCCCTCGTGGAGGGACCGAGGGGGTTCCCCGGGTGAGATTCCCCTAGGGGATCACCGCCAGGCGGCCTTCCACATCGGATGCCCCCCCGCCTCCGGAGGGGCGCACGACCGCCCGATAGATGTAGACGCCCATCGCCACCTGGGAGCCGGCGTCGTCTTTACCGTCCCAACCCACCTGCACCTCTCCCGGCCCGCCGGTTCCCGTGAGGCGGCGCACCAGCTGCCCGTCCACCGTGTACACGCGCACCTCGACGCTGGCGGACTGGGCGAGACCCGAGATCACGAACTGCGTCCCGTGCCCGCTGTGGAACGGATTGGGGAAGTTCAGAACCTGGGTGAGCGGCAGACCGCCGCCGGAGGCCACGTCGAAGTCGATCGAGGCCTGGCTGCGGTTACGGCGCCCGAGGATCCCGGCCGCGAAGTTATCGGCGGCGCTCACCGAGATGGTGTGGCCGCCGGGCGCCAAGCCGGGGAGCGTGAAAACGAGGGTGCCCCGGGTGTACGAGCCCGGGTCGTAACGGAAGGTCTCGGTCAGGTCGTAGCGCGTCTTGTCGTCGATGGTGAGCGTGATGGCATTGGGGATCGTGTGGCCGGTGAGGTTGATCCCGTGCGCGTCCTCGATCACCACGCGAAGCGGCGCGTCGGGTGCTTCGACGGTCTTCCCGTCCACGAAGCGGAGCGAGATCGTGGGACCCGTGGTGTCGACGTCGCTGGGAACACCGTCCACCATGCGCACGGTGAGCGCCCCCACGCCGTCGTCGCTTGCGTTCTGCACGTAGACCCGTGCTTTGGCGCGCGGCCCGAGCAGGCCCTCGAGCGGCACGTAGAAGCGCGCCGTCGTGCGACCATCTTTCACCGGCAGGTCGCCGTGGAACACGCCGCCGGGGTTGTAGGTGTACGTGGACAAAGGCCCCGAAGGCGGCGGCGAGAGCCGGAAAGTGTCCGCCGGCGCCGAGTCGGTGATCCACACGCTGGCCGTGCCCTGGTAGCTCGAAAACACCGAAGCGCTCGTCGTGTCGTGCGAGGTCTGCACTTGAGCCTCGACGCGGACGCGCCGCCCGCGCGGCAGCGAGTCGACCAGGGCGGCGCCGGTCTCGTCGTCGAAGAGCTGCAGGCGCACGTCGAGATGCGGCGACCCCAGGCGCGTCCCCGGATCCCCCTGTAGCGTGTACTTGCGGTCGTTCTCGGTGGCGTCGATGCGCCGCTTGATCAGGAAGCACGCCTGGCCGAGCGAGACGTCGAAGCCGTTGGCCGAGGGCACGAAGAGCTGGCGGAAGAGCTCCTGGTTGAGCGAGGAGTTCTGGCTCGAATAGGCGATGTCCGACGAGGAGAAGGTCGCGATGGCTCCGCCGGCAGCCGACTTCACCAGCGCCTCCCCCAGCCCGACGATGATCGGATCGTCGAACTTGCCCACGTCGCACGAGGCCGCGATGACGAAGGTGAGCTTGTCGGCATTGGTGAGCGTCGGCACGTCCGAGATGATGAACGCGTTCTCGTCCGCCATCTTGAACGGGTTGCCATGGCCCACGAAGTTCCACAGCAGAGTGCCCTGGTTGACCCACTTCTTGATGTCGGCGTTCACCGCCGGCTTCTCGGTGCCGACGCCGAAGGGATACTTGCTCATGTAGATCTTCTGGCGGTCGAGCACCGGCGGCAGCACGGCGTCGAGCAGCTCGCTCTGATACTGATGCGCGCCGTAGAGCCCGTCGGGCGCCGGCTGCCCGTTGGCCAGAAAGCCTTGATAGAAGTCGTCGGCGACGAGCAGGACGCGGTTTCGCCATTCGCCGAACGTCGGCCTGCTGTCGTAGGGAATGATCTTCCCGTCCACCAGCTCGTCGGCCTCGCCCGCGGTGCCGGCCGGCAGGCGCCCGATGATGTAGTCGGGGATGTCGTCGGTCGGGGAAATCATGCCCGGAATCGGCGGATCGACCGTGCCCAGATCCATGTCGGCGAGCCAGTCGTCGGTCATGTACTGGCCGGCGAAATACCCGTGCACGTAGGAAGGCACGAGCGCCGGCGGATGTCCCGGCGTCGCCAAATGGAGCGCGTTCTTGAAATCGTACGACGCGTCGCCGAAGAAACACACGTACTGCGGCACCGGGTTCCAGCGCTTCGAGACATCGTAGAGGAAGTTGCGCACCGCGGTCGGGTCCATGCGCCCGCCCGAGTACCAGGCCAGGATGTCCGAGATCCGCACCACCTGGGTGCGCGCGTTGGGAATCGAGGGCAGGATGTGCGAGCGCAGATCGGCGAGGCGCAGAGCCTGCGGCTCGAACTCGTCGTAGACGATGACCAGGTAATCGGCGCCCTGACCCGAAGCACCCAGGTTACGCACGTCGGCCTTCTCGATCGAGGGACGGCGGAAGTGCGTGAGCGGCGCTCCGTAGTAGAAGCGCGGCCCGCTCAACGTCTCGTCGAGATAGAGGGCTTCGCCCCCCGTCGTGTCGCGTGTCGTCCAGTTCTTGAGCTCGACGGGATTGGTCGGGTCGCTGACGTCGAGAAGGCGCAGGCCCGCGGCCCCTGCCGGCGTGAAGGCCGCGAGACCGAGCTGCACACTGCCGGTGGTGTCCGGGCTCGCAAACTCGATGACGTCGTTCACGGCCTGGAAGCGGCGGCGGAAGTGGAGCTCCCAGAAGAGGAAGGTCTGGGTGTCGCGGCGGTTCGGGTCCTTGGGATCGGTGAGCAAGGGAGCCTGGAAGATGATGCGGTTGCCCGTCTCCCTGATCCAGATCCCGGTCGAGTCGATGTCCTGGCGGAAGCGCCCGCTCCAGCGCTTCTCGGCCAGCGGCACCCCGTTGAAGCTCACGTCGAGCACGTGATCGGGCAAGGTCGCCGAGCCCGTCTCCTGAGAGGTTCCCCAGAAGCGCGCGAAGAGCCGCGCCGGCTGGCTCACCTGTGCGCCCGGCGTGTCGACGAGGAAATTTTGCGCCCCGCCCTTGTCGTAGAACTCGATCCAGGCCCACTGGTCCCACGGAATCGCGGGATTGAAGTCGTACATGTTGGGCCGGTACTGGAAATCCTGCTCGAGGTGGACGCGCGCGGCGTAGTCGGGGGCCGGCCACGCGTTGGGATCGTTCGGCGCCACGTCGCGCGTCGTCCAGCGGCGCGCCGGGGTGGGTGCGTTCGACTGCCAGGTCAACCAGTAGAAGTTCTTGGTCTCGTAGGGATGATCGAGCCAGTGGTTGGGCGTGGTTCCCGGCCCGGTGAAATCGTCGAGCCAGTCGGAGGGCGGTAGCCCGTAGAAGAGGATGTAATCGCCCGGATCGAAATGGCCGTCGCCGCCGTCCACCACGCCGATCGCGACCTCGTTGAGCCCGCAGGTGTCGCAGTACGTGGTCTCGTCGAGGATGGGCGCGCCCCCGCGCGTGTACAGGCGCAGGTTGGCCGTCGGCGTGCCGGCGAGTGCGTAGCCGATCGACTGCAGGTCCTCGTAGGAGACGCGCTGAATGCCCTTGAAGTCAACGCCGAGCTTGACCCACAGCGGCGACACGTCGAACCCCACGGCACTCGAGAGCGCGGGGCGCGCCAGGCCCGCGGTGCCCAGACGCTCGCGCGCGTCGGTGCGCATGCGATCCGCGAACGAGCGGCGGAAAGAGCGCGCGCTCTCGTAGTTCAGGATCGAATAGCGGTACAGGGGCTCGAAGGCGCCCTCGACGGGCGGCCGCGAGGCGAACGTCGTGCCGCCCGCAAAGCGCACGGTGATCGTGAGCTTGCGATAGAGCGAAAGACGGCCGCTCGCCGGGTCGTACACGGCGGGACGGAGCCGGATGGCGGCCACGCGCTGCGAGCGCAGGCCGGTGATGCCGGCGACTTCGGCGACTGGAAAGTCGGTCTTCGCCTGACGGTAATCCTTGGCCTCGAGATAGGGCGACACGCGCTCGGGATAAGCGCCGTGGACGCGATCGCGATCTCCCGGCTCGCCGGGCGGCTGCAGATCGAGCGTGGAGATCCGCGGCGCGAGACGCACCGCGCCGTAATCCTGGGGATCGAGCCCGGCGCCATCCACGGACACACGCGCGCCGTCGGGAATGCCGATCCACACCACTCGCTCGGGCAGGCCGGGTGTACCGGTGGCGCCGCCCAGCTGGAAGAACGGAATGCCCATCTCGACCACGTGCTCGTCGGCAGCCCCTACTGAAGCGAACACGGGATCGGCCACATCCATCTCGAACGCCACGCCGGCGGCATCCTCGCGGACGACGCGGATGCCTTCGGCGGCGAACGGCGAATCATCGGCGCGGGCGATCGGAGCGAGCGCGAAGACGCTGGCAAGGCCCAGAAGCGCGAGCCTGGCGAAATGCCGCAACGGCACTCGCGGGCTCAGATGCGTTCGGCCTGGTCGGCGAGGAACACGGGGATGTCGTCCACCACCCGGTAGCGCAGACGGCAGGCATGACAGGTCAGCGTTTCGGCTTGGGAATCGTACTCGAGCTCGCCGTGACAGGCGGGGCAGACGAGGATGGAAAGAAAATCCGCGTTCAGCGCCATGGGCGCTCCTCTAGACGTTCAGGTCGTGGCAGTTGCCCTGCGAGGGCGAAGGGCTCGGGACAGTCGCAAAGCAGGTAACCAGAACGGTAGGAAGCCTCCGACTTGGGCGCAGGATGGCGGATGCGAATCACCATTAGGATAGGATTTGCGACGAGAAACCGTCAAGCGCTCGCGTTCACGCCCTCGCTGAGCGGGTCGCCCAAAGTCTCGTTGAGACGCCGCATCTGCTCGCGGAAGGACTTGTTGCACTCCATGAAGCGGCGGAAGCATCCGTCCCATTCGAGGTGCACGAGGTTGTACTGGCGCTCGAGAGCCAGATAACGCTCGATGTCAGGACGGGCGCGTTGCATCTCCAGATACGTGGCGTCCAGTCGAGCGCGAATCTCCATCAGGGCCTGGCAGGCCTCTTGATTCTCCTGCCAAAGCTGGGCGATGCACGCGCTTTCCTGGGGGTCGGGGGGTCTCATCGAGAAACATTTTACTCCCTCCATCACTCCCTCCCCACCGACATTTTCACGACGTGCCGGAGGTGTAGACCCCTAGCGCGCGGTACTTGCGCCGCCGGCCGGCCAGGATCTCCCGGGGATCGAGCGCCGAGAGGCGGTCGAAGTGGCGGATCACGGCCTGCTTCACGGTCGCCGCGGCCGCCTCGGGATCGCGGTGCGCCCCGCCCATGGGCTCCGGGAGCACCTCGTCCACGACCCGCAAACGGAGGAGATCCTCGGCCGCGAGCCGGAGCGCATCCGCCGCCTGGACGTTGCGCGAGCGGTCGCGCCACAGGATCGAAGCACAGCCCTCGGGCGAGATCACCGAGTAGATCGAGTTCTCGAGCATGATCACCACGTCGCCCATGGCGATGGCGAGGGCGCCGCCCGATCCCCCCTCCCCCGTCACCACCGTCACCAGGGGCACGGGGAGCGAGGCCATCTCGCGCAGGTTCCTGGCGATGGCTTCGGCCTGGCCGCGCTCCTCGGCGCCGATGCCCGGATACGCGCCCGCCGTGTCGACCAGCGTGAGCACGGGAACGCCGAAGCGCGCCGCGAGCTCCATGAGGCGGAGCGCCTTGCGGTAACCCTCGGGGTTGGCCATGCCGAAGCGGCGGATCAGGTTCTCCTTGGTGTCGCGCCCCTTCTGATTGCCGATGATGAGGATCGGCCGCCCGTCGAGCCAGGCGAAGCCGCCGACCAGCGCCTTGTCGTCGGCGAAGCCGCGGTCTCCGAACAGCTCGAGCCAGCCGGTGGTCATCATGCGCACGTAGTCGAGCATGTAGGGACGGCGCGGATGGCGCGCCAGCTGCACGCGCTGGTAGCGCGTGAGCGAGGAGAAGATCTGGCGGCGCATCTCCTCGGCGCGCTGCTCGAGCGAGGCCACCTCGCGGTGCACGTTGAGGTCGGCGGCGTCGGCGGACTGCTTCAGCTCCTCGATCTTCTGCTCGAGCTCGAGCAGCGGCTTTTCGAAGTCGAGATGGACTCCCGGCACCGTGTCTCCTCGCTTGCCGGCGGCCTTGCGCGCGCGCGCCATGCGTCCTCGCCTGTTAGAGCCGCGGCGCCCAGCGCGCCGCGCCCGGGCCCAGAAGGGCGCTCAGGTCGGCGGTAAGAGCATCGCCGGCGGCCACGCGGTACTTGCGGGAACGTAGCACGGTCCGCTTGCCGTCGCTCTCCAGCACGTGCAGGTAAACCGGGATCTCGCCCGCATGCGAGGCCAGGATCGCGTCGAGCCGGGGCGCCAAGCCCGTGCCGAAGAGATCGGCCTGCACCTCGACATGGAGCGCGAACGCCTTCGCCCGCGCCTCCCCCCACGAGCGGATCTCCGCCGCCACGAGCTTGGGCGTGTCGCCTTCCTCGCGCCGCGACACACGCGCCTTCACCCACAGCACACGGTCGATCTCGAGCACCGGGCGCTTCTCGGCGTAGAGATCGGCGAAAGCCAGGCACTCGACGCGCCCGGTGTCGTCCTCGAGGGTGAGGAAAGCCATGGTGTTGCCTTTGCGGTCGGCCACCGTCTTCACCCCGGCGAGGATGCCGGCGGCGCGCACTTCGGTGCCGTCGGGACGGTTCATCACCTGCGCGAGACGGCCGCTCGTGAGGTGGCGCAGCTCGTTCTCGAGTGCGGCCAGCGGATGCTCGCTGAAGTAGAAGCCGAGCATTTCCTTCTCGCGTGCCGCCGTCTCGGATGGCGACCAGGGCGCGGTCTCGGGCAGGCGCAAGACATCGATCACGGTTTCCCGCGTCGCGCCCTCGAAGAGCATCGCCTGTCCGCTCTCGGCCAGGCGCGCCATCTGCTGCGCGCGCTCCAACGCCAGCGGCACGGCCGCGAAGAGCGCCGAGCGCGGCCCGCCGAGACCGTCGCAGGCGCCGGCCTGGACCAGGGACTCGAGCGCGCGCCGGTTCCATACCTGGGTGCCCGAGCGCGAGCAGAGATCGACCAGCGAGGTGAACGGTCCGCCACTCTCGCGCGCCGCCACCAGAGCGGCGATGGCGGCCTTGCCCACGTTCTTCACCGCGCCGAGCCCGTAGCGGATGGCGCCGCCCTGCACGTTGAAGCGCCAGCCCGAGGCGTTGACGTCGGCCGGGCGCACGGCGATGCCCAGGCGCCGGCACTCCTCGATGAGCACCACCACGCGATCCGAGTCGTTCATTTCCGAGGACAGCGTGGCCGCCAGGAACTCGGAAGGATGATGGCGCTTGAGCCACGCCGTGCGGTACGCGAGCAGCGCGTAGGCCGCGGTGTGCGACTTGTTGAAGCCGTAGCCCGCGAAATAGGCCACGAGGTCGAACAGCTTCTTCGCCTTCGCCTCGGGCACGCCCCGGTCCTTGGCGCCGCGCACGAAGTCGTCGCGCTGCGCCTTCATCACCTCGGGATCCTTCTTGCCCATGGCGCGGCGCATGAGGTCGGCGCGCCCGAGCGAGAAGCCGGCGATCCGGTGCGCGATCTCCATCACCTGCTCCTGATAGACGATCACGCCGTAGGTGTCGCGCAGGATGGGCTCGAGCTCGGGAAGATCGTATTCGGTCTTCTTGCGGCCGTGCCGGCGGTCGATGAAGTCGGGGATCATGTCGGAGCCGAGCGGCCCCGGCCGATAGAGCGCCACCACGGCCGAGATATCCTCGAAGCCCTGCGGCTTGAGCCGCGTCAACAAGTCGCGCATGCCCGACGACTCGAGCTGGAACACGCCCACGGTCTCGGCGCGGCCGAGCATCTCGAACGTCGGGGCGTCGTCGAAGGGCAAAGCGTCGAGATCGACGCGCTCCCCCTTCTCGCGCGCGATGAGGCGCACCGACTCGTCGAGCACCGAGATGGTGCGCAGGCCGAGAAAGTCCATCTTCAGGAGGCCGATCTTCTCGACCGAGCGCATGTCGTACTGAGTCGTGACTTCGCCCTTGTTGGTGCGGTAGAGCGGCACGTAGTCGAGGAGCGGCCCGGGCGCGATGAGCACACCGGCGGCGTGCACCGAAGCGTGGCGCGCCACGCCCTCGAGCCGGCGCGCGCAGCGCACGAGCTTGGCGTAGGGCTCGCCTTTGTCCGACAAGGCCTTGAGATCGGGCGATTGCTCGAGCGCCTTCTCGAGCGTCACGCCGAGCCCGTCGGGCACCATCTTGGCGATGCGGTCGGCCTCGGCGAACGGGAGCCCGAGCGTGCGCGCCGCGTCGCGCAGCGCCGCCTTGGCGCCCAGCGTTCCGAAAGTGATGATCTGGCTCACCGACTCCTTGCCGTACTTCTGCGCCACGTACTCGATCACCTCGCCGCGGCGCGCGTCCTCGAAGTCGAGGTCGATGTCGGGCAAGCTCACGCGCTCGGGATTGAGGAAGCGCTCGAAGAGAAGCCCGAAGCGAATGGGATCGATGTCGGTGATGCGGAGCGCATAGGCCACGAGCGAGCCGGCCGCCGAGCCGCGGCCCGGGCCCACGCCGATGCCGCGCGAGCGCGCGAAGCGGATGAAGTCCCACACGATGAGGAAGTAGGACGAGAAGCCGAGCTTGGCGATGACCTCGAGCTCGTTCTCTTCGCGCTTCAAGATCTCGGGCGTGAGCGTGCCGTAGCGGCCCTCCAGCCCCTCGCGCGTCAGGTGGCGGAGATAGACGTCGTCGCGCTCGAACCCTTCGGGCAGCGGGAAGCGCGGGAGCTGCGGATCGGTCGCGATCTTGATGGCGCACTTCTCGGCGATGGTGCGGGTTTGCAAGAGCGCGTGCTCGAGCCCGGCGAAACGGGTGCGCATCTCCTCGGCGGTGGTGAAGTGGAAGCATGGCGCGTCGAAGCGCAGCCGTCCCGGATCGTCGAGGCGCTTGCCCGTGCCGACGGCGAGCAGGAGGTCGTGCGCCTCGTGATCGTCGGCGTCGAGATAGTGGAAGTCTTGCGTGGCCACGAGCGGGATGCCGGTCTCGCCCGAGAGACGCACGGCTTCGCGCAGCGCCGTCTCCTCGTCGGGCAGCCCGTGGCTCTGGATCTCGAGGAAGTAGTTCTCGGGGCCGAAGAGATCGCGGTACCAGAGCGCGGTCTCCTTGGCCACGTCGGCGCGGCCGTCCACATGGAAGCGCGCCACCTCGCCGGACAGGCAACCCGAGAGCGCGACCAAGCCCTCGTGATACTTGCCGAGCAGCTCGCGGTCGACGCGCGGCTTGTAATAGAAGCCTTCGAGGTAGGCGAGCGACGAGAGCTTCACCAGGTTGCGATAGCCCTGATCGCTCGTGGCCAGGAGCACCAGGTGGTACGTCTGCTCCTCGCGGCCGCGATCGTGGCGGCTGCCGC
Source organism: Candidatus Eiseniibacteriota bacterium (assembly GCA_036003365.1). GTDB lineage: Bacteria > Eisenbacteria > RBG-16-71-46 > RBG-16-71-46 > DASYSL01 > DASYSL01. The sequence goes on along the minus strand of DASYSL010000206.1, from coordinate 8,030 downwards.
GCGTGACGTACGTCTCCATCCCCAGGATGGGGTTCACGCCTTTCTTCTTGCAGGCTTCGTAGAACTCGATGGCACCGAAGAGGCTGCCGTGGTCGGTGACGGCGAGCGCCGGCATGCCGAGCTTGGCGGCGCGGGCCACCATGGCGTCGATGCGCGTGGCGCCGTCGAGCAGGCTGTAGTCGGAGTGGACGTGGAGGTGGACGAAATCCGCGTTGGGATTCGTCTTGGTTCCTCCGGTCGTCCCCGTCATCGTGCCCTCATGGCAGGCGGAAGCGTCCCCGCTTGGTGATCGAATTGTCGAGGCGGTCGGTGACCGTGAGCTCGTATTCGTGGAAGCCGCTCGCCACGTTCGGTCCCGGCCTCCACGACAGGCGCCCGCCCTCGGGATCGAACTCGGCCGGCTCGAGCTTGGCGTCGATCATGAGATGGAAGCCCGACGCGTCGACGCCCGAGCGCGCGTCCACCGCCGACCAGCGCACCTCGGTGGGCGGCACGCGCGTGCCCGGAGCAGGCGCGCGCTTGGCCGCGAATACGCGCGCCTCACCCACCCGGGGTGCGATGGTATCCCGTTCCACCGTGAACGTCCCGAGATTCCTCGAGCTGCCCGAAAGAAAGCCGGATTCGCTGCTGTCGGCGCCGCCGACGAAGCGCATCTCGTGCCCGGACACGCGGAAGATTCCCGTGTGCCGGGCCGGCCAGCCGGCGGGAAGGCGCAGTCGCACGGTCACCGGATCGCCGATCGGCATCCAATCCGGCTCGATATGATACGTCGCCCCCACTCCCGCGCCCCAGGTCTCGAGCGTCACCGTCTGGCGGTCAAAGGCGCTGCCGTTGTCGATGCGCAGCGTGAACGCGCCGTCCGTGGAGCGCAGCGTCTGGCTCCAGCCCGGCGAGGCTTCGGCGACCACGAGATGCCGCTCCGACGATCCCGACGTGATGTCCACCCTTCCCAGGAAGCTCGAATCGATGCCGAACACGCGCTCGCCGCTCGCGGGCGAGGGCGGGATCGGCTCCGGAAGCTTGGGTGTGACCTCGGGCACGGCTCGACTCGTCGAGCGCACCGCGAGCGCCTGGCGCAGTGGAACGATCTCGATGCCACCCGAGCCACGTCGCGTCTTGCCCGCCGCTTGCTCCCCGTCCTGGTCCGACCAGACGAGCGTCGCTTCCAGGCGCGTGCGATTGCCGCGCACGTCTTCGGCCGTGATGTCGAGCTGGTGCGGGCCACTCGATGCCGACCACTCGGGGCTCCAGCGCTTGAGCGCCAGGCACTTGAGCCCGGCCGGCGGCGTGAGCGCATAGCCCGCCGTGTGGCCGAACGAGCGCGCCACCGGATCGAACACCGCTTCCGCCTCCGTGGCGAAAAGCCACGAAACGGAGTCGAAGCGCGCTTCGTACACCGCCGCCCCGTCGATCGCCGCCGTGAGCCCATAGATCCCGAGCTCGTTCGGCCGCGCCTGCGTGCGGTCCCAGGCCTCGACGGCGAGTCGCACCGGACCGCGCACCGCGATCGGACGCTCGAGCGTGGGCCCGGCGGCCGTCTGGTGGAAGGCGTAGCGGTGCGCCTTGGCTTCGCCCTCGACGCGTCCGGCCGCCCCGGCCGGATACACCCAGAGCGCGGCCAGGGTCGGCGCCACGCTGTCCTCCGGCGAAAGCCCGAAGCGCCAGGGATTGATGCCGGTGTCGCCCTCGCGCAGCTCGATGTGCAGGTGCGGCGGCCCCGCCCCGCTGCCCCCCGCCCAGGCCACGGTCTCACCCTGGGCGAAGTGGAAGCGGCCCGGCGCCGGCACGACCAGGTCCTGCTCGTACTTGCCCGTCGCGTGCTGAATGGAGTCCACCCACGCCTGGAGCGGCGGCGCGAAGCCATCGAGATGGCCGAAGACAGCCGTGCGCCCGTCCGCCATGAGCAGATAGAGCGCGCGGCCGTATCCGCCCCCCGAGGCGCGCACGCGCACGGCGACGCCCTCGGCGGGAGCATGGACCGGATAACCGATGGTTTCTTGCGTGGAGAGGTCGAGACCGCCGTGGAAGTGGCGGCTGCGGTATTCGCCGAAGGTGGAGGTCGGCGCCACCGGCACGTCGAGTGGCCAGACGTACGTGACGCCCACCGTCACCGTCATCGCGATTCGCGCCAGCGCCAGGATCAGCACGACACGTCCCGCTCTCCCGAAGCGACGGGCACGAAACGCAAATTAGCAATGCGTTGCGGTCTGGTCAACGGAGCGGCTCACGAGGCTCGACCGTCAGACATGCTCCGGAGCATGCGATTGGGCGCTTCTTGGCAATGACCCACATGCTTGCCGTACGGCAAGCGAATGGGCGATTGGGCGACGAGGCCCACTTACAGGCCCGCGGGCCTGTGACTGGGCCCATCGCACGCGTGACCCACTTTCTTCACATGTGATGGGAGAGAGGGAATCAGGGGACGAGGACGATCTTGGTCGTCACACTCTCGCCCTGCGAGCGCGCGGCGAGGAAGTAGACGCCCGCGCGAAAGCCGCGGTCGCTCGCGATCCAGGTGGCGCTGCCCTCGGAGCCGAAGCTCAGGGACGCCGCCCTCACCCGCCTTCCGGCGGGATCGAAGAGACCGATCTCGAGCGGCGCTCCGGGCTTGCCACGGGCGGTGAAGCGGAGCGCTCCACCCAGCCGTAGCGGATTGGCGCCTGCCGCGAGTGCTAGGCGATGGGGTCCGGACCCAGCCGGCCCAACGTCGATCGCGGGAACGACGACGTTGCTCTGCCGCAGGAACGAGCGCCCGGCCGTGTACCACGGGCGGCGCGCTGCGTCGTACGTGTTGGCGCCCAGATCCCAACACGAAAGAAGATCGCCTCCGGCGATGTACTCGGCGCGCCCATCATGATCGGGATCGCCGAGCGTGGGACCACCGAGCGCTGCCGAGCCCGTGGAGCGCGGCCAGCCAGGAACTTCGGTGCCGTTGACGCGCAACAGGTGAGCGCCACCGCCGACGTCGCAGGCCGCAACCTCGAGGGTGCCGTCCCCGGTGACCGCCGCGATCGCGACCGATCCCTGGAACGGCGAGCCGATGGTGACCGGCCAGCCCGCGAGTGCAGCGCCATTCCCGTGCCAGGCGAAGAGCTTGCCGCTGTCCGAACCGATGACGATCTCGTATTTGCCGTCCCCATCGAAATCCGCGAGCGCGGGAGCGCAGTGAATTGCTCCTCCCGTGGCCACGGGAAATCCCGGAATCGCGGTGCCCCCCAACGTGAATGCGTAGACGAATCCGTCGGTGGCGCCAACGACGATGTCCGGAAGGCCGTCGCCATCGACGTCCCCGATTGCGGGTTGCGACGTGGGTGCGCCCCCCAGCTTCACTGGCCACCCGGGGAATCCGGTTCCGTCTCCGTGATACACGATCAGCGATGAATCCTTGGCACCGATCACGATTTCAGCCAAGCCGTCGTGATCGAGGTCCGCGAGCGCCGGCGTCGTGGAGACTTTCAGGGTCTTCGGCCAGTTGGCGAGCTCGACCCCCGCGCGGTCGACGACATGGACCTGCGAGGTCGTCGCAAACACGAGCTCGAATGCCGGAGTTCCGCTGACATTGCCGATCACCGGTCCACTCTGGATGGCCCCGTATGGCTTCGGCCAGCCCGACACCTCGCTGCCACTCGATTTGAGCGCGTGCAGCATGCCATCGTCCGAAGAGCCGATCAGCACTTCGGGCACGCCATCGAAGTCGATGTCCCAGATCGCCGGATCCGTAGGATTGGGGCCGATCGACACGGGCCATCCGGCGCGCGGCGCGCCCGACGCGCCGTCCACGGCGCTCACGGATCCATCGGCATCCGCAAAAACAATGGCGTCGGCGCTACCGCCCCAATCGACCGAGGCCGGAGACCGGGTGATCGCCGAGGAGCTCTGCACGAAGAACGAGGTCGGCGGATCGGTGAGCATGCGCCGTGCGTTCACGCGCCCGCCGCCCAGCTTGCCCGCGTACGTAGGATTCACGTCGTCCACCGGATCGGCGGTGTCGTGCAGGCGCCAGCGCACCGTGTCGGGCGGCGCATACGGCAAGCCGTGCGCATGGCGCCACGATTGATAGAGCCCGACGATGCCACTCACGAGTGGTGCCGCGAACGAGGTGCCGCCGGGCGACGTGTAGGTCGGCGTGTAGTGCGCCGAGCCCGTGGTGATCACGAAGTTGCCTGCCGCGCTCACGTCGACCCACGACCCGAAGTTGGACACCGTGGTACGAACGTCGTTGGCGTCGAGTGCGGCCACGTCGACGCAGTCTCCGCGCTGGCCGAGATCGTTCTGCGGCGGCGTCGATGTGCCTTCGTTGCCCGCGGCCACGACGACGGTCACGCCGTGGGCGATGGCGTAGCTCACGGCCGCGCCCAATCCCCCCTGATCGAGGTTCTGCCACGAGCAGTTGATGACCTTGGCGCCGTTGTCGGTGGCGTACTGGATGGCCTGCGCGCAGAACGACATGTCGACCACGCTGCCACCCGACACTTCCCATCCCGCACGCAGCGGCATGATGCGGCACTTGTAGCCGGCGCCCGCCACACCGCTCACATTGTTCACGACGGCGCCGGCGATGCCGGCGACCGCAGTGCCGTGGCCGGCGTAGTCCGAAGGATCGTTGTCGGGCGTGTTCACGTCCTCGCCGAATGTGCCTACGGCGCCCGTGACGAAATCCCAGCCGCGCACATCGTCGATATAGCCGTTGCCGTCGTCGTCCAAGCCATTGCCCGGGATCTCGCCGGCGTTGCGCCAGATATTGGCTGCCAGATCGGGGTGCGACCACAACACGCCCGTGTCCACGATCGCCAAGGCGATCGTCGTGTCGCCCTGCGTCAGGTCCCAGGCTTCGGGCAGATCGCTGTCACGGTCATTGGCCTGATCGAAGCCATATTGGAATTGGAAGAGCGAATCGTTGGGCACCGCCGCCACCGGCAGAATCGCGATCGGATTCGCCGACTCGACTTCGGCTTCCGCGCGGAACGCCCCGATGGCTTCGGCCAGTGCCACGCCCGCCGGCAAGTGCACGATGTAATAAGAGGAGAGAGTCGCGTCGCGTGTCGTGGGGAATTCGGGCTCGAGCTCGCGCACCGCAAACCGGTCGAGCAGCGCGTCCAAGCCCGCTCGCCCGGTGCGAGCGGTGGCCGCCACACGCATGCGATCGAGCCCCGCGCCGCCGACCTTGACCTCGAACTTCGCCACCGCCAAGGCAGGCACCTGTGTCTGCCCGGCCGCCGGATCATAAAGAGGAAGGGTAAGGCGAGCCGGCGCCGGCCAAGCAAGCGAGGTCCACGCGAACACCATCAGACTGGCGAGTCCGGAGGCGAGGCGGGGTCGTCGAACCAGAGGCAGGCGCAAGAGGCGATCTCCACGGAATGGGCTTCGGGCGCTCCCCGGAAGGCCCGAATCCACTTACGAGCGTAGCACGCGACCGGCGCGCTTGACACGGTCCCCACGAGCCGCGAACGTGCGCGCCATGGACACGCGTGACTCCTCAGCGGAGCGCACCCGGCTCCTCGCCATCTTGCTCGAGCGCTCGCTGCGTTTCGGGAAGTTCAAGCTCGCGTCCGGCGCCGAGAGCGACTTCTACGTCGACGTGCGGAAGACGAATCTCGACCCGGAGGGCGTGCGCCTGGTGGCACGTCTGCTCGCCGACGCCACCGGACTCGGCACTGAAAACGGTCCCACCGCGGTTGGCGGCCCCACGCTCGGCGCCGATCCCATGGTGACCGCGCTGGGGCTCGAAGCACTCGCGCGTGGAACCCACGTCGAGTGCTTCCTCGTCAGAAAGGAAGCCAAGGGGCACGGCACGGGAAGCCGCATCGAGGGCAACCTTTCTGCCGGCGCGCGCGTCCTCTTGGTGGACGACGTGCTCACGCAGGGCGGCTCGCTCGCTTCCGCCGCCGAGGCGGTGCGCGAGGCCGGGGCCGCGATCGCCTGTTTCGGCTGCGTCGTCGACCGCGGGGCCGGCGGGCGTGAGCGTCTCGGGCAGAGCACGCTCCCCGTGCACGCGCTCTATACCTTGGCCGAGATCCTCAAGACTGCCGGCCGGCCCCTCCCCTCCTAACCCCTGGCCACGCAAGTCCGGCGGCTTCCGCGCCGATCTACAGGTGGGGTACCCTGACGGGGGTCGCATCCCCTAGAGGAGCACGAATGTTCGAAGCCCATTTCGGGCTGCGGGAAAATCCATTCTCCACGAGTCACGACCCCCGCTTCGTCTACCCGAGCCCCGAGCATCTCGAAGCCGTCGCGCACTTTCGCTACGGCGTCCAGAACCGCGAGGCCTTCGTGCTGGTGACCGGCGAGGTCGGCACCGGCAAGACGACGGCGGTGCGCGATCTCACGGGACGTCTTCCGCAGCAGGCGCACGTCGCGCTGCTGCAGAACACGGCCCTATCGCGCCGCGAGCTGCTCGAAGAGGTGTGCCATCGCTTCGGCGTGAAGTACGAAGACAATCTCAGCAAGCCGGCCTTGATCGAGCGCTTGGAGAAAGCCCTCGGCGAGTGGCTCGATCGCGGCGACACCTGCATCTTGATCGTCGACGAAGCGCAGAACCTCTCGCCCGAGCTGCTCGAGGAAGTGCGTCTGCTCTCCAACTTGGAGTGGCGCGGCGGCCACCTCGTGCACATTTGCCTGGCCGGGCAGCCCGAGCTCGAAGAATTGCTCGCGAGCCCCGAGCTTCGTCCGCTGCGTCAGCGCATCAGCGTGAAGTACCGCATCAAGCCGTTGGATCGCCAGGAGACCGAGCGCTACATCCAGCACCGCGTGCGCGTGGCCGGCGGTGACGCGCCGCGCGTGTTTCCGCCCGATGCATGCGCCGCCGTGTACGCGACCACCAACGGGATTCCGAGAGAGATCAATATTGTTTCGGCGCAGGCCTTGCTCAACGCCTACGTCGATGGCGCGCCCAGCGTACGACCGGAACACGTGAAGCAAGTGGTGGAGGAGTTCGGATTCCAGAGCGTGCTCAGCAAGGCGAGAGCAGCGGCCGACGCACCTCCGGCCGTGACGCCAATCGCCCCACCGCCCGCGCCCTACACGCCGCCGCCACTGCCCCCGCCCCCGCCCTCGGTGCGCGAAGCGCCCACTGTGGTCGCGGTGGCCCAGCGTCCGGCGGTCGCGCCCTCACCACAGCCGGCCCATGCGCCGCTCCCGCGCCCGGCCGCGCCTCCGCCCCTTCCTGCACCGGCGCCGGCCGCAGTACCTGCTCCCGCGCCCGCTCCAATTCAGGCGCGCTCGATCGATAACTGGCGCGAGCGAGCCCCCGTGGCCGCTCCCGCCGAGCCCGAGACCGAATCGCGTCCCTTCTGGCGCGCCATTCCGTCCTGGGCGATCGGCCTCGTGCTCGTGCTCGTTGCCGTGGTCGTGCTTCTGGCAAGCGGCCTTCCTTCTTCCTTGTGGCGCGCGTTCTCCACGGGCGCGATGAAGGTGGAAGACCCGGCAGCGGAGGAGAGGAAACCCGTCCCGCCTCCCGTCACCAATGCGACGCGGCCGGCACAGCCCGCCCCCTCCCCGGCGCCCTCGCACAGCTCCAGCTCAGCGATGCATTTCGGGATCCAGGTCGCGTCGTTCCACACCCAGGAGCGCGCGCAGCAGGCGCTCGCGGATCTCGAGAAGTCGAGCGGATTGAAGGGACACGTCGATGAGGTGCCGCACGATCAAGGCCCGTGGTATCGCGTCGTGCTCGGCGACTTCGAGAATCCCGAAGACGCGCGCACGCAGGCCGAGCGCCTGGAGCAAGGCGGCCTCGTGCCCTCCGACCGCATGGTGGTGGCGCTGGAGCCGGCCAAGCGCCCCTAGTTTTCCCGGCAACTCACGCGCGGTTTGACGCGCGCGAACACCCGCACCTATACTGCCGCTCGCTCCGCTAACACCCCATTTTGAATAGCGTCCCCATCGTCTAGCCGGCCTAGGACCCCGCCCTTTCAAGGCGGAAACACGGGTTCGAATCCCGTTGGGGACATTCCACCCCTCGCTTGTCGGACAATAACTTGCGCGTCAGCGTCACCCGCCACGAGCCCAAATTGTGCGCCTTTTGTGCGGGTTCC
>DASYSL010000205.1:0-15871 GCA_036003365.1 Candidatus Eiseniibacteriota bacterium | reverse complement strand
CGGCCAGAAGGCGCGCGCGCGCCGCCGGCACCTCGGCGTGCTCGACGAGAAAGCGCTCGATCACGGGCTCGGCCATGGCGGCGAAGCGCACGCGCAGGGTGCGCGAGCGGATAGTGGCCGGCAGGCGTTCGGGGCGGCTCGTGGTGAGCACCCACACGGTGCTCTGCCCCGGCTCCTCGAGCGATTTGAGCATGGCGCTGTACTGGTCTTCGCGCATGCGGTCGGCGTCGCGCAGGACGACGACGCGGCGCTCGGCTTCGTAGGGACGGAACGCAAGTTCTTTGAGCAGCTCGCGCGTGAGTCCAATGCGGATCGAAGCCGCCTTCTCGTAGAGGAAGACGTGCAGCGGATCGGTGCGCATGGCCTCGAGCGTTTCGGTGATGGTCTCGTCGAGCGTCGCTTCTTCCCCGCTCACCGGGAAGAGGAAGCGTAGGTCGGGGTGCTGGAAGCGCGCGGCGCGATGGCAGCCCGGGCACGTGCCACAGGCGTCGCCAGAGGCCGCGCGATTCGGACACAGGAGCGCGCGCGCGAACGCGAGCGCCGCGGTGGTTTTGCCCACGCCCCACGGGCCGTGGAAGAGGTAGGCATTCGCCAGGCGGCCGCCCGAGAGCAGTGCCCGCATCACACCGATGGCGCGCTCCTGGCCGACGATCGTGCCGAGGCCGGCGGCCTGGCCGAGATCGAGGGTGGCCTCGGCAGAAGCGGCGGATGCAGCCTTCTTGCGTGGCATGCGAAAGGTTCTACCGGAGCCAGGTCGTTGGATTCAAGGCGGTTCGGCCCTTGCGGATCTCGAAGTGCAGGATCGAGCCCTTGAGCGAGCCGGTGTCGCCGACGCGGCCGATCACAGCACCGGCCGCAACCTCCTGGCCCTTGGCCACGGTCGCCGCCGAGAGGTGCGCGTAGAGCGAGTAATAGCCGTCGCCGTGGTTCAGGATGATCATCTCGCCGTAGGAGCCGAAGTCCTCGTTCACGACGTCGACGCGGCCCTTGGCCACGGCGTGCACATCGGTGCCCATGGGCGCCGAGATGTCGATGCCGCTATTGAACGTCACCGTGCCGAACTTGGGATTGGTCTCGTTGCCGAAGCGGCCCACGATGTCGCCGCGCACCGGCCACGGGAGCGAGCCCTGCGCGCCGCCGAAATTTCCGGCATAGGGCGCGAGCGGCCCCTGTTTCCCGGGCGGCAGACCCTTGCGGCGGGCTTCCTCTTCTTCCTGGCGGCGGCGCTCCAGCTCCGCGAGCAGTGCTTGGATGCGGCGCGCCGTCTGCTCGAGCTCGGCGGCGGCGGCTTCGTAATCCTTGCGCTGGCTCTGGATCGAGCTCACCACCACCTGCTTGCGCGCGCGCAGGCGATCGAGCTCCTGGCTCTCGGCCTTCTTCTGCTTCGCGTTCTTCTCGACGTCGGTGAGCGTGTGGTCGAGGCGCTCCTGATTGGCGGTGATGCGCTCCTTGTCGTGACGGATGCCGAGCAGGAGTACGCGGTCCTGGCGCGCGATGCGGACGAGGTAGTCGCTGCGGATGAAGAGTTGCGCGAAGGATTCGGAGCTGAGCAGGAAACCGAGTTCGTGCAGGCTGCCAAGCTTGTAGAGGCCGCGCAGGCGCGCCGCCAGCACATCGCGCCGGCTCTCGAGCGCGCGCGTCGAGCGGTCGAGATCGCTGCGCACCACGACGAGCTGGCCATTGAGCTTCTTCTCGCGCACGTTGAGGGTGCGGATGGTGCCGCGGGTCTTGCGCAGCTTGCCCTCGGTCGCGTGCAGATCCTTGAGCATGGTGTTCTCCTTGCCCTTGAGGATCTGCGCGCGGCGGCGCTTCTCGGCGGCTTCCCTTTGCACCTGCTCGAGGCGTTTGCGCTCGGCGTCTTCGTCGGGTTGTTGCGCCGCCGGCTGCTGCGCGGACGGACTCGATTGCGACCGCAACGGGGCCGGCAGCAAGCTGACGAGCGCCAGGATCGCCGCGGCGGCCCCGAGCGCCCTCGTCCTCATCGCGAGCGGTCCTCGCGGCCGACGCGGGCCAGCGCCAGCGTGCTGCCGAGCATGCCGAGCACGGCGGCCGCGCCCACGAAGGCGAGCATCCAGCGCCAGGGCAAGAACGATGGCAAGACGACGAGCCGGTTGGCCAGGCCGAGCACGATCAGATACGTGATGCCGAGCGCGGCCCCCGCCGCGAGCGCCGAGACCAGGGCGCCCTCGAAGAAGAGCGGCAGGCGCACGAAGCGCCGGCTCGCGCCCAGGAGAACCATGACGCGGTGGATGTCGCGGCGGGCGACCACGGTGAGGCGAATGGCGTTGGCGACCACGAACAAGACGACGGCTCCGATGATGGCCGCGATGCCGATGCCCGTGGTGCGCAGAGTCTGCAGGAATTCGTCGAGGCGGCGAATCCACTGGCCGCCGTACTGCACCTCTTCCACGCCCGAGGCGAGCGAGATGGTCTGCGACAGCGAGTCCATCGCGGAGTAGTGCAAGTACTCGGGCTGCAGCTTCACGCGGTAGGACGCCGGCAGCGGATTCTCGTTCACGGCGCGCAGGAGCTCGTCGCCGCCCAGCTCCTGCGCCATCTCCTCCCACGCCTGATCCTTGCTCACGTACTTGATCTCGCGCGCGACGAGACCGAGCCGGTGCTCGATGTTCTGGCGCGTGCTGTCGGGAATGCCGTCGCGCAGGAAGACCACCATCTCGCGCCGGTCGCCGAGCGTGTGCACGGCCGAGAGCGCGTTCACGAACACGACCAGGAACACGCAGGGCACGAGCAAGGCACCGACCAGAGCGAGGAAAGCGGTGAACGTCAACGCGCGGTGATGCCAGAGCCCGCGCCATGCCTCGCGCAAGAGATACGAGATCCGGCCCATGGCTACGCGACTCCCGTGGCGGCGCTGGCGCCCGCCGGCTCGAGGTGCCCGTTGGCCAGCCGATAGACCTTGCCGCCGAACGCCCGCGCCACGCTCTCGTCGTTGGTGGCGAGCACGACCGTGCCCTGCGCCTCGCGCAAGGCATCGAGAATCACGTCCACCGGCTCGGAGCTCAAATGACGCGTGGGCTCGTCGGCCACCACGATGGCGGGTGAGGCCACCAGAGCGCGCGCCACGGCCACGCGCTGGCGCTCGCCGGCCGACATCGCCGAGGGCGGATCGTGACCGCGATCGCCCATGCCGACGCGCGCCAGAGCGGCGTGCACCCGCTCGGACACGGTCTTCCGATCCCACGTGCCGCGCACCTGCAAGGCCAGCGCCACGTTGTCGTTCACATTGCGGTCGGGGATGAGGCGCAGATCTTCGAAGACGATGCCGAGCGAGCGGCGCAGGCGGATGCGCTTGCCCCCGCTCAGGCGCTGGGAGGAGAAGTCGCCCACCTGGACCACGCCCGCGGTGGGCAAGAGCTCCATGGTGATCAAGCGCAGGAGGGTCGTCTTGCCGGACCCGCTGGCGCCCAGCACGACGACCCTCTCGCCCGCCGGGACTTCCCAACTCACTCCGGCGAGCGCTTCCTTGGTCCCGAACCGCTTGGAGACGCCGGCGAAGCGGATCACGCCGGGCCGCTACTTGTACTGGATCTGCGTGCGGGTGCGCAGCCCGGCGACCCAGGTGTCGTATTGCTTCTTGAGCTTCATCTGGCGCACCAGATCGGGAAGCTGTTCCTTCACTTCGTCGAGCGTGTAGGACCGCTCGGGATGGCGGTCGAGCATCTTGAAGATATTGTAGCCCTGCGGGCCGGCGAGCGGCCGCGACACGCTCCCGATGGGCATCTTTTCCAGCGTCTGGCGGAACTCGGCCGGGAACGCGGACAGGGGCAGGAAGCCGAGATTGCCTCCCGGCCCCGCGGGGCCCTGGTACTTGGAATAGCGACGCACCAGATCGCCGAAATCGGCGCCCTTCTGCGCTTGATCGTAGACTTGGTTGGCCAAGGCTTCGGCGCGCTTCTGATCCGCTTGCTGCGGGGCGACGCGCACGAGGATGTGGCGCGCGTGGATCTGGTTGCGCGTCGTGTCCACTTCCTCGACCCGGATGATGTGATAGCCGAAGGGCGTGCGCACGAGGTCCGAGATCTGACCCGGCTTCAAGTGGAACGCCACCTGCTCGAACGTGGAGTCGAGATCGCCACGTCCGAAGAAGCCGAGATCGCCGCCCGAAGCGCGTGTGCCGGGATCCTCCGAGGCCTCCATGGCCACGCGCGTGAACGATTCGCCCTTGCGTACGCGGTCGAGCAAGCCCTGCGCGCGCGCCTTGGCCGCGACCACCGCCGAGGACTCGGGGGCGATGGGAATCTGGATCACCGCCAGGCCCACTTCCTCCGGCCGCTTCGGGAAGTCGCCCGGATTGGCCTTGAAGTACGCCTCCGCCTCGGCCGGGCTCACCTCGAGCTTGAGATTCAGCTCCTTGCGCAGAAGCTGATTGGCCAGGAGCTGGCGGCGGATCTCGCCGCGGTAGCGCTCCTTCAAATCGTTCTCCGAAATGCCTTCCTTGCTGAGCTCCGCCTGATAGCCGGCGTCGCCGCCCAGGCGCTGCTTGGCGTCGGCGATGGCATCGGACACCTGGTGATCGACTTCGCTGTCGGGCACGACGACCTGCTTGCGCTTGGCCTCCTGCACGATGAGCTTCTCGTCGATCAGGCGGTCGAGAATGCTCTTGCGCATGGCCAGGGCCTGCGTCGAATCCGGCTGCATGCCCTGCTGCATGAAGAAGAGATAGACCTGCTCGTCCACCTCGCTGTCGAAGATGGGCTCGCCCGCCACGACGGCCGCGACGCCGTCCATGCGGCCCTGCCCCGACGAAGCCGACGTCGAGGCGTGCGTCGCGGTGTGCGTCGACGTCGAAGCCGGGGCCGGCTTGGCCGTGGTGGGATGCGCAGGCGCTTTCTTGGCGCCCGTGCTCGAGCTCGTCTGGCCCATCGCCAGCGACGCTCCGAGCGCCAAGACGGCGACGGCCGTGAGCCACTGCTTCATGAATTCTCCTTCGGAGTGACCGGCCACGGTACGGCGGCCAGCGCTCGTTCGTTCACGCGGGGCGGATGCTCGCGGCGCAGGCGATCCAACATGTCCCGCAAGGCCGCCTGCCTCTTCTGCGCGAAGAGCTGTTCCTGAGCTTGGGCGAGCTTCCCGGCTGCCAACGAGTCCCCCTTGGCCATACCCATCTCGGTGCGCAACCGCTCCAGTTCATCGGGGGTGGGCTGAGCCGAGGGTACGATGACTTTCTCGAAAAGGTGAGTAATCAAGTAGGAATCTTCACGATCTCTTAACTGGAGCTGCGTCTCGCCCGCGTTTTCGAGCCCCATGTTCCGGGCCTCGTCCATGATCATCCGGTTCACGGCGCGGTCGCTGACAAAAAGATGAAGAGAGACGTCGTCGAGGGCCGAGGGCCGCTCGAGCGACGTGCTCTGGCGCATGTCGACGAAGAAGTCGTGGATGGTGTATGCGCCGCCATCCCAGCTCTCCAGCGGCATGGCGATCTCGCTCGGCGTGAAGCCAAGCTTCTCGGGCACGCCCTGCGAAGCGATGAGCTCGGCGGTCGAGCGATTCTGCCACTTGGCCGCCAGCGCCGCGTAGCCTTCCTGGTTCGAGTGCAGATGCTGGCGCGCCTTGAGGCGCTGCACGTACTCGAGCACCAGCGAGCGCTCCTTGCGCTGGCGCAGCATGTTCATGAGGCTCTCGCGGATCAAATCGAAGGGCTCGCGCTGACGCGGCCGCACGTCCTGCAACTGCACGATGTAGAAGCCGAGCGGCGTCTTGATCGGGCCGGCCCACTGGCCGGGCTTGAGCTTGCGCACCGCGGCTTCCATCTCGCGCGGGATCTGCCCGGCCGTGAGGTAGCCCAGGTCGCCGCCGGTCACACCCGTGTCGCGATCCTTCGACAGACCCATCGCGACCTGCGCGAAGGGCGTGCCGCGCTTCAGCGAGGCGATCGCCTGCTGCGCCTGGTTCTCGTCGAAGGTGAAGATCTGCGACACGTGCCACTCGACCGTCTGGTGTTCCCACAGCGCGCGTGCTTCGTCCTCACTCACGCTCACGCGCTCGGTGATGAGCCGGTCGTAGAGCACTTGCGGCAGGATCTCCTGACCCGAGGCCGACATCACGTCGTTCAACTCCGGGCCCTGGTCGAGCTTCTGGCGCTTGGCTTCCTCGACGAGCAGCACACGGCTCACCAGCTCGTCGAGCAGAGCGCGCTTTCCTTCCGGCGAGGGATCGAGCGAGTAGGCGGGCGCCGAGCGCGCGGCGTGCTCGAATTGCGCTTCGGTGATGTCCTGGCCGTCGACGCGCGCCAGCACGCGATTCGACGACGGCGCGCAGCCGCCGAGCATGGCGAGAAGGAAGATGAGTGTCGCGAGCGGGAGCGCGAGAGGGCGCGCGGCGGCGCCCGTGCGAAGGATCATGGGCTTGTCATTTCCAATCACTTGGGGCGGACGCTACCACACGCCACCAGGGCCTCCAACAGGATTCTGGCCTCGGTGAGCATGGTGTTGGGCCGCGTTTTCAGTCGCATGCCCATCTCGCGCCCGGAGAGGAATTCGAGCGCCAGATGCGTGCCCGTGAGCACGGCATGGATCTGCTCGGGCGTGAGCGGCTGATCGAGGAAGAGCTCGAGCGTGCCGCCGAGAATGGACAGACGCGAAACGTGCGCGCGCGCGCCGAGGAGCCGCAGGCGCCTGAGCTCGAGCAGCTCGCGCGCCGGCGCCGGCGGCGTGCCGAAGCGGTCGACCAGCTCGGCCTCCAGCTCATCTACGCGCTCGGGCTTTCGCGCCACGGCGAGCTGGCGATAGAGCTCGAGCTTCTGCTCGTCGTCGGGCACGTAGGTCTCGGGCAGGAACGCGGGACGGTCGGTGTGCAGCCGCGGCTCGAGCGTCTCCTCGAGCGGCACGCCCTTGAGATCGGCGATCGTCTCCTCGAGGAGCTTCACGTAGAGATCGAATCCGAGCCCCAGGATGAAGCCGCTCTGCTCGGGGCCGAGCAGGTTGCCGGCCCCGCGAATCTCCAGATCCTTGAGCGCGATCTTGAAGCCGGCGCCGAGATCGTCGAAAGCTTCGATGATCTTGAGGCGCTTCTCGGCGTCCTCGGTAAGCGCGCGCCGCGGCGGCACGAGAAAGTAGGCGTGGGCGCGGGCGCGCGAGCGCCCGACGCGCCCGCGCAGCTGGTAGAGCTGCGCCAGGCCCAGCGTCTCCGAGCGGTCCACGATCAAGGTGTTCACGTTGGGCAGATCGAGCCCGTTCTCCACGATCATCGTGCACACGAGAACGTCGTAGCGCTTCTGATAGAAATCGACCATCACCTGCTCGAGCGCGTGCTCGCGCATCTGGCCGTGCGCCACGGTGAAGCGCAGCTGGGGCAGGATCTTGGCGAGATGGATCGCGGTCTTGTCGATGCTCTCGACGCGATTGTGCACGAAGAACGCCTGGCCGCCGCGGTCGACTTCGCGCAGGAGCGCGTCGACCACGAGATCGTCGGTGAACTCGGCCACCTCGGTGTGCACCGGCTGGCGGTCGCGCGGCGGGGTCTCGATCAGCGACATGTCGCGCGCCCCCGCCATCGAGAAGTGCAGGGTGCGCGGGATGGGCGTGGCGGTGAGCGTGAGCACGTCGATCTGGCGGCGCATCTGGCGCAGGCGCTCTTTGTGCGCCACGCCAAAGCGCTGCTCTTCGTCGATCACCACCAGGCCGAGATCGTGGAATTGCACGTCCTTGGAGAGCAGGCGGTGCGTGCCGATGATGAGATCGACCTCGCCCGCTGCCAGGCGCTCGACCACGTCCTTCTGCTCTTTGGGCGAGCGAAAGCGCGACAACACCTCGATGCGCACCGGGAAATCGGCCAGGCGCTCGCGGAAGGTGCTGAAGTGCTGCTGCGCGAGAATCGTCGTCGGCACGAGGACCGCCACCTGCTTGCCCGCCTGCACGGCCTTGAACGCGGCGCGCACCGCGACCTCGGTCTTGCCGTAGCCCACGTCGCCGCACACCAGACGGTCCATGGGACGCGGGCGCTCCATGTCGGCTTTGACTTCTTCGACGGCGCGGCGCTGGTCGGGCGTCTCTTCGTAAATGAACGAAGCCTCGAGCTCGCGCTGCCACTCGGTATCGGGCGGGAAGGCGAAGCCGGGACGCGACTGGCGCTCGGCGTACGAGCGCAAGAGCTCCTCGGCCATCTCCTGGATCGCCTTCTTGGCTTTGGCCTTGGTGCGCGCCCACGTCGTGCTGCCGAGACGGTGCAGCGACGGCGCCGTACCCTCCTCGCTCGCCCAGCGGCTCACCAGCGAGAGCTGCGTGATGGGCACGAAGAGCTTGTCGCCGGCCGCGTACGAGAGCTCGAGACAGTCGGTCTCCTGGCCGTCCACCGTGAGACGGCGCAGGCCGCGGTAGACCCCCACGCCGTGGTCGGCGTGCACGACGTAGTTGCCCGGCTCGAGCGCGTTCAGCTCGGCGAGCGACAGGCCGCCGGTCTTGCCACGGCGGCGCACGCGGCGGCGTGGCCGGTCGAAGATCTCGTGGTCGGTGAGAACCGCGAGTCCGGCTTCGGCGATGGCGAAGCCGCTCGACAGGATGCCGACTTCGAGCACGGCCGCCGACGGGCCGATCAGCTCGGAGAGCCGGTCGCGCTGGCCTTCGTTGTCGCACAGGATGACGATGCGCAGGCCTTCTTCGTGGAGCCGGCCCAGGTGCGCGCGCAGGAGATCGAGGCGGCGGCCAAAGGCTTCCGGCGGCCGCACCGTCCACGACCACACGGCGGCGCCGGGCACGTCGGTGCCGGCGGGGCCGGCGATCACGAGCGTGTCGCCGCGGGCGGCGTCCGCGAGCGCGTCGGCGCCGCTCAGAAACAGATCCTCGGGCGGCGAGAGCAGCGGGTACGGGACGAGCGCTTCCTCATAATGGTGGCGGGTCTCGCCGTCGAGCGCGGCCGCGCGCTCTTCGAGCTGATCGGGACGATCGAGCACGCAACAAGTGTCGCCGGGAAGCAGCGAGCGGAAACTCACCAGCTCCTGGTCGTAGAAGCCGGCGAGGCGCTCGACCCCCTCGTGCAGCAATCCCAGCTCGTCGATATCGAGCCCGCCATCGTCGGCGGTCGTGAGGCCGCGCGCGCTCGACAAGCGCTCGTGCACGCCGGGCAGGTCCTCGGGCAGGAGCGCCACCTCGAAGCGCGGCAGGATGACGGCGTCCTTCATGCCTTCGACCGAGCGCTGGCTCGCGTGGTCGAAACGGCGCAGCGACACCAGCTCGCGATCGTCGAACTCGAGCCGCCACGGATCGTCGCTGCCGAGCGCGAACACGTCGACGATGCCGCCGCGCACCGCGAACTCCCCCACCGCGCTCACCATGGGGCGCCGCTCGTACCCCAGCGCCACGAGCCGGCCGGCGAGCTGGTCGAGATCGATCTGGTCGCCGACGGCGAGCGGCAAGCGCGCGCGCCACAGCTTGGCCGCGCTCGGCACGCGCTGCGCCAGGGCGCGCACCGTGGTCACGATCACGCGCCCGTGCTTCCGGGCGTGCGGAGCGGCCAGCGTGTACAGCGTCTCCAGCCGTTGCGCGAGGAGCGAGGGATGCGGCGAGCGCGATTCGTACGGCAGCGTCTCGGGCTCGGGGTAATAGAGAATCTCGTCGTGATCGAGAAAGAGCTCGAGATCCTCGCGCGCCGTGTCGGCGCGCTCGGCGTCGGCCTGGACCCAGAGCAGAGTGCGCCCGCTCACGCGTGCCAGTCCCGCGAGCAGCCACGCGCGCTCGCCGCCCGAGAGGCCTTTCCACAAGAGGCGCGCAGTCCCCTGAGCGCGATCGAGAGCATCCGCCGTCTCGCGCACTTGGGCGAGCTCGCGCGCCACGCCCACCAGCTCGGCGGGCGCCGTGCGTAAGCCCGTGGCACCGCGCAGCGCCCGCTCGGAGGCCGTGGTGTTCATCGCGTGCCGGTGGCGCGAGCCCGCGGCGCGGTGTCCGGCTCGTCGGCGAATTCGCCTGCCTTGGCCGAGCGCGAGCCCCACAGGCGGCCGAGAATCGTCTCCGCCGCGAGCAGGAGGAGCGCCAGGATCAGGAACTCGCGCCACATCTCGCGCCCGTAGCGTCCTTCGCGCACCGCGCGCGTGGCATTGGCGGTGAGCGGCACGACACGCGCGGCGAGCGCGTGCCAGCGCGCCTGCGCTTGAGCGGCGGAGAGCCGGCCAAGGTCGGACTCGCGCAGGTCCGGATTGACAGGGACGGCGCGTAGCGCCCGCCCCGACGCCATCACGAGGTAGAGGCCCGCGTCTTCGAGCGGCGGCGACAGCAAGCGCGTCGAGCCCTCGGCGAGCCGCGACTCGAGTGGAATCTCCTGGCCGTTGGGCGCGCGCAGCGACCACACCGCTTGCGCACCACCCGGCGGCGCCGGCAAGTCGAGACGCTCGCCCGGAATCAGATCGGGCGAGTTCCCTTGCGCGAGCGCGGCCAACGACTGGAGCCAGAAAGGCAGGAACGAGCCCGAGAAGGGAAAGTCGGACCACGCGCCGGCCGCGTCCGACGTGAACACGAGCAGGCGCTCGCGCTCGAGAAGCGCGGGCAAGTCAGGTGCGAAGCTCGCGAGCACGCGGCCCTCGCTCCCCGGATTCACGCGCCACGCGCTCGTGAACTTGGCTTGGGACACCGCCTCGCCGACCGCGTCCGGGAATCCCGCGAGCGCCGGATGCCCGACCGCCGAGCGACGCAGCGCCCACGCGCCGCGCTCCGCCTTGACGGGTGCCGCACCCTGGATTTGCATGCCGCCGAGCGCTTCGAAAAGGCGCCCGTTCACGAAGTTCGGATCCGTGTGCGGGCCGAGCACGAGCAGAACGCCGCCACCGGCGCGGGTGAAGTCGACCACCGCCTGCAGCGAGCCCTCGCTCAAATCGCCCACGTCGTCGAGCACCACCGCGTCCTTGCCGGTGAGCGAGGCCTGCGTCAGCGCTTCGGGCGCGAGCCGCGACACGCTCACGCGGCCCGACTCCTGCCCGCCCTCGAGCGCCAGCGCCAGCGGATCGTTGGCTTCGCCCGAGACATAGGCGAGCTTGGTGGCGCCGCTCTGACCGGCGGCGAAGACACGGTGATCGTCGAAGGGCAGCGCGTCCTCGCCGAGCACCGCCTCGCCCGCGAGATCGATGGGCTGGCGCGCGATGACGAGTGCCGAGCCTTCGGCGCCGGCGAGCGGCACGAAGCCGCGCCCCGCCTCGCGCCAGTTGCCGGGCGAGGTCTGGGCGCGAATCGTCACCGGCACGTCGCGCGAGCTGCCGCCGCTCACCGAGGCCGTCCCGGCGTCGGAGCCCACGTCGCCGAAAGCGCGCACGCCCACCTGCACGGCGGGTGTTTCGCCGGAGCGATAGCGCGCGTCACTCGCCGCACGATTGGCGGGAGCGCTCGGCCCGCCGACGGCGAGGAAGGTGACCGCGAGCCCGGGCGGAATCGTGCGCGCCGGCGCTTCGCGCGCCAGCCCCGCCCGCTGCAAGTCCGTGATCACGTACAGCTCGCGATGCAATGCCGGCGAGCGCGACAACGCTTCGATGGCGGCCGAGAGACCGGCTTCGAGATCGGTGGTCGACGATCCCGGCTCCAGCCCTTCGATGGCTGAGCGCGCGCGACCGTGATCTTCCACCGGTTCCGGAAACAACGCGCGCGCGCGTGTGTCGAAGGTCATGACCTGGACGCGATCCTCGGCCTCGAGCGCGTCGAGCACTTCCAAGGCGCGCGTCTTGGCGCGCTCGAACAAGTCGCGATCGCCCTCTCGCGTGCGCATCGAATAGCTGCGGTCGATCAACACCAGCGCCGTGGTCGAGCCGCGCCCGCCCACCGCCGTGCCGCGAAACGCGGGGCGCGCCAGCGCCAGGGCCAAAGCCGCCACCGCGAGCGCGCGCAGCAAGAGAAGGAGCCACTCGCGCAGGCGGAAGCGGCGCATTTCGGCCAGACGCACCTCGCGCAGGAACTCGACCGAGGAGAATTCCACCCGGCGCGGCCGCCGGCGCGTGAGCAGGTGGATGAGCACCGGCAAGGAGGAGGCCAGGAGCCCGAAGAGGAAGAGTGGATTCAGGAAGGTCACGGCGGCGCGTTCCTAGTAGAGGCGGCGGCGCTTTTCGAGATAGCGCAGAAGGGCCACGTCATAGGGCGTGTCGGTCGTGAGCCGCACGTAGTCGACTTGCTGCTCGCCACATTCGCGCTGATAGCGCTCGGACCAGGAGCGCACCGCCTTGCGGTACGTGGTATGGAACTGCCACGGCTCGAGCGAGACCTCCTCGCCCGTCTCCACGTCGACGAACGTGGAGGCGTCTTTGAAATCGAAGGACCACTCCGCCGGATCGAGGAGATGGAACACGATCACCTCGTGGCGGCGATGGCGGAAGTGGCGGATGCCGCCGAGCACGTCGGTCGGATCGGCCATCAGATCGGAGAACAGGACCACGAGACCGCGCCGCCGCGCCCGCTCCGCGAGCGAGTGCAGCGTGGGTCCGAGCGCCGTCTTGCCCGCAGGCCGAACGCGGTCGATCTCGCGCAACAAGGCTTCGAGATGCGAGCGCGTGCCGCGCGGGGGCACGAAGGCGCCGACCTCGCCCGCGAACGGCAGGAGCCCGACGGCGTCCTGCTGACCGAGCAGCAAATACGAGAGAGCCGCGGCCAGCGTCTGCGCGTATTCGAACTTGGAGACCGGCGCGTCCTTGGAACGAAAGCCCATGGACGCCGAATGGTCGAGCAGCAGATAGGCTCGGAGGTTGGTCTCGTCCTCGTACTGCTTCACATAGAAGCGGTCGGACTTGGCGTACACCTTCCAGTCCACGTTGCGCAGCGGATCGCCCGGCATGTACGGGCGGTGCTCGACGAACTCCACCGAGAAGCCGTGGAACGGGCTCTTGTGGAGGCCGGAGATGAAGCCCTCGACCACGAGCCGCGCCTTCAGATCGAGCGAGCCGAGCCGGGACACGATTCCCGGATCGAGGTAGCGGCGCGACAGGCTGGGCGAGCGTGAAGCGAAAGTCGACACGAGACTCCTCGGAACACCAAAGGCCGCCCGATCTTTTCATCGGGCGGCTCGGCGCGTGGAAGCGAACTCAGGCTAGCATCGCGTTTCTCGAAGCGTCAAAGAAACCGGCTCTCCTCACGTCTCCTTGGCTTGCGCCAGGAGGTCGTTCACGATGCGGTCCGTCCGAACGCCGTCCGCCTCGGCATTGAAGTTGGTCACCAGGCGATGGCGCAGCACGGCAGGCGCCACCGCGCGCACGTCGTCCAAGCCCGGCGCGAAACGCCCGTGCAGCACGGCGCGTGTCTTGGCGCCGAGGATCAAGTACTGGGAAGCGCGCGGCCCCGCCCCCCAGGTCAGCCAGCGATTCACGAAATCGGCCGCCTTGGGATCGCCGGGGCGCGTCGAGCGCGCCAGCTCGACCGCATAGCGCACCACGTGCTCGCTCGCCGGCACGCGACGCACGAGCCGTTGCAGCTCCATGATCTCAGCACCGGAGAGCACGGGGTCGAGCCGCACTTCGGCCGCACCCGTGGTCTCGGCCACGATGCGCTCCTCGTCGGCCGCGCTCGGATAGCCCACCAACACCTGGAACATGAAGCGATCGAGCTGCGCTTCGGGCAGCGGATACGTGCCTTCGAGCTCGATCGGGTTCTGCGTCGCCAAGACGAAGAACGGCAGGTCGAGCTTGTGCGTCTGTCCGCCGGCGGTCACCTCGTGCTCCTGCATGGCCTGGAGGAGCGCCGCCTGCGTCTTGGGCGGCGTGCGGTTGATCTCGTCGGCGAGCACGATGTTGGCGAACACCGGTCCCTTGATGAAGCGGAACACGCGCTTGCCGCCCTGCTCCTCGAGCACTTCGGTGCCCGTGATGTCGGACGGCATGAGGTCGGGCGTGAATTGGATGCGGCTGAACTGCAGATCGAGCACGCGGGCGATGGTGCGAATGAGGAGCGTCTTGGCGAGGCCCGGCACGCCGACCAGGAGCACGTGGCCGTTGGCGAAGAGCGCGGTGAGCAAGTGCTCGACCACATCATCCTGCCCGACGATCACCTTGCGCACCTGGCCGAGCATCTTCTCGCGGGCCTGGTTCAGCTTTTCGACGGCTTGAACGTCGCGCGTTTCGATGGATGCGGCGGTCTCCGCCATGAACGGCTCCTACAGGAAAGACACGTGGGAAGAAACGACGGGCGGGCGCTGAATCGAGGCTAGCATCCGCTTCGTTCGAGGGTCAACGCGCACCCTCGTTCGGCTTGAGCATGTATTTGTCGTCGAATGCCGTGCGAATGCCGCGCGCGCCGTACCACGGGTGAATCTCGGCCCGCAGCCGGCCCGCCTGGATCGCCGGATCCGAGTGGACGAGCTGTTGCGCCTCCTCCATCGATACGGCGTTCAGGATGAAGATGCCGCGCAGCGCCGTGTCGTCGAGGAACGGCCCGGCCAGCGGCATCTTCTTTTCTTCGTGCAGACGCATGATGTTGGCCATGTGGCCGGCCTGAATCGCGTTCACGCTGTCTTCGGGAATCTTCGGAGCGTCGTCGTTGCGATACAACAGAACGAAGTAGTACGTCTGCATGAGCTCGGGGCTGGGCGGCCCGCCGCGTGCGGGCACGGACACCGGCTTGCCCCGGTCCTCAGCGTGCGCGATAGAAACTCCCACGACCGTGAGCGCGAGAAGGATCGACAGAACTTTCATCATCGATGGGCTCTCCTGGTTGTCATCAAGACTACCGGCGCGCCGTCCAGCCTCTGCGTGAAATCGCCGAAAAGCCCGCCTCCCGACGCCTACGCCGGCGCCCCTTCCACCACGCTCACGCCCTCGATGCGGTCGATGCGAAAGGACTTCATCTCCTTGCTCAGGTGACAGTAACCCTCGAGAAAGACGTGGCCTTGCCGCGCGAAGTAATGAGAAGGAGTGACGCGGCGCGGGACACCGGCCTTCGAGCCGCCGCGATAGAGAAGCGTCACGTCGAGATGCTCGGCGAGGGCCCGCTCCACCGGCGCCATCATCTCGGGAAGCGTGAGCGGAATCTGCGAATACTCTTCGAGCGTGAGCGGCGCGCCCGTCTGCTCGAGCACGCGGCCGAATAGCGTCTCCTCGGGCGCGCCCAGGCGACCGACGCAGTTTTCGAACAGGCCGCGGGTCGCGATGGCGTCCGGCAACGCGCGGTGCGCAGGCGCCGGCAACTGGAGCTCCCTGGCCAAGGTCTCCAGAGAGTAATTGGTCACGCCCGGGCACAGCTTGCGCGCGAGATAGAACGTGTCGATCACGAACACGCGTGGCACGTCACGTCCGACGCGCGCGTAGGCGAACGCCATGAAGCCGACGTCGCTCGGCGCGTAGTGGACGACGAGCACGCGCTCGCCCACGAAGGCGAAGAAGCGGTCGAGGACCTCGACCACGCTTGGCGCCGAGGTCACGAGATCGTCCGTGATGCCGTGGATGGCGATGGTCTCCGCCGGGATCGCGCGCCCGGGATTCACCAGCTCGGCGAAGGACTCGCCTCCCACCCACGCGCCGTCACGGCGCGCGAAGCGCACGCCGGCCACCTCGATCACGCGGTCGGAAAAATTCGAATAGCCGGTGGCTTCGGTGTCGAAGGCGACGAACTCGATGTCGGAGAGCTTGCGCTCGGCGAGGGAGAAAAGATCCACGCGGAGAGTCTAACACTCCCCGCGTGGTCTCTCGTGCCGCCGTGTCGAAGGGTGCTCAGTGCTGCGGGCTCGAGGCTCCCCTCCCGCCGCCGCCCCCGCTCCCGGCCACGCGATCGAGGCCCAAGCGGTGGTACTTCTCCTTGTACTTCGAGTACAGCACCTTCTGCTTGTCGTTGAGATCGACGGCGCGGCCCTGCACCCAGGCCATCTCGACGTGGCTCTCGACGTTCAGGATGTCGCCGTCGCTCACGAAGAGCGTGGCGTCCTTGCCCTTGTCGAGCGTGCCGACGCGGTCGGCGACGCCGAG
>DASYSL010000204.1:0-17060 GCA_036003365.1 Candidatus Eiseniibacteriota bacterium | reverse complement strand
CCTCCTGGTCCGCGCCACCCGCCGCCCCGGCCGTCCTCAGATGGAAGATGCGCCGTGGCTCGGCATCGACGAGCGGCGTGAACAGCTCACCGGCATGGACGACCAGGAGATCGCACTCGGTCACGAGGTGACCCCAGGAATCTTCAGGCCCTTCTCGCGCGCGCAAGCCAGGGCGTCCGGATAGCCAGCGTCGGCGTGGCGCGCGACGCCCGTCCCTGGATCATTGGTCAGTACGCGCTCGAGCCGCCGCGCCGCCTCGGGCGTGCCGTCGGCCACGATCACCATGCCGGCGTGGATCGAGAGCCCCATGCCCACGCCGCCGCCGTGGTGTACCGAGACCCACGACGCGCCGCTCGCCGTATTCAACAAGGCGTTCAGGATGGGCCAGTCCGCGATGGCGTCCGAGCCATCCCGCATGGCTTCGGTCTCGCGATAAGGCGAGGCCACGGAACCGGCGTCGAGATGGTCGCGGCCGATGACGATGGGCGCCTTCACCTGCCCGCTCGCCACCAGCTCGTTGAATGCAAGCCCAGCGCGATCGCGCTCCTTGTATCCGAGCCAACAAATGCGCGCCGGTAGCCCCTGGAACGGAACCCTCTTCGAAGCGAGCGGCAACCAGCGCGCGAGCACCGGATCATCAGGGAACAAGCGCAACAACGCTTGGTCGGTCTTCTGAATGTCCTCGGGATCTCCCGAGAGCGCCACCCAGCGAAACGGTCCCTTGCCGCGGCAGAAGAGCGGGCGCACATACGCCGGAACGAATCCCGGATACGAGAAGGCGTCCGACTCGGGCACTCCACCCTTCACGGCCTCGCCGCGCAGGTTGTTGCCGTAGTCGAACGCGATGGCGCCACGATCTCGCAAGGCGAGGATGGCCCGCACCTGCTCGGCCATCGAAGCGCGTGCACGGCGGACATATTCCTCCGGATCGCGCTCGCGCAGCTCGGCAGCTTGGGTCAGGGACACTCCTCGCGGCACGTAGCCGCCGAGCGGATCATGGGCCGAGGTCTGATCCGTGATCACGTCGGGCAGCACGCCGCGGCGCACCAGCTCGGGGTGCACCTCCGCGGCGTTGCCGACCAAAGCGACAGAAAGCGTGCGCTTCTGTGCCACCGCCTCGCGCACCAGCCCCAACGCTTCATCCAGATTCGTGGTCAGGCGGTCGCAATAGCCGATCTTCACCCGCCGCTCGGCCCGCGCCGGATCGACCTCGACCGCAAGGCACACACCTTCGTTCAACGTGACGGCGAGCGGCTGCGCGCCGCCCATTCCTCCGAGCCCCGCGGTGAGCACCCACCGCCCCGCGAGCGTGCCACCGAAATGCTGCCGCGCCAGCTCCGCCAACGTCTCGAACGTGCCCTGGACGATCCCTTGCGTGCCGATGTAGATCCACGAGCCCGCGGTCATCTGCCCGTACATCGTCAGGCCTTTGCGCTCCAGCTCCCAAAAGTTCTCCCACGTGGCCCATTGGGGAACCAGCAACGAGTTCGCCAGCAGCACGCGCGGGCTATCGACGGTGGTGCGAAACACGCCCACCGGCTTCCCGCTCTGAATCAGCAACGTTTCATCGTTCTCCAGCTCTTGGAGCGCCGCCACGATGCGATCGAACGCTTCCCATGAGCGCGCCGCCCGTCCCACGCCGCCATAGACCACCAAGTCGTCCGGCCGCTCGGCAACCTCGGGATCCAGGTTGTTCATGAGCATCCGCATCGCCGCTTCCTGCCCCCAGCCCTTGCACGTGCGCGTGCTCCCGCGCGGCGCGCGAACCGGGCGAGCGCCAGGAAGACCTCCAGCCGTTGAAGTCGAATGCGAGCTACCCATCTCGGTCTCTCCAGCCGTGCACTCGAATGACCCTCGTCATGCCGCACCCCGAAGTGGGCCGTTTTCAGAACGTGACCACTTGGTGGCCACGCGGCCTGCAAGTGGGTCGTTTTCTGAAACGGACCACTTGGTCGCCCTCGAGCGAGTGAGTGGGTCGATGCCGCCGGGTGACCGCTTCACGGCAACGCCGCGACGCCGTTCTGACGGCGACGCCAGGGATGTTCGATCGGCTCGTTCGCCTCGGCGAGCGCGCTACGCACCCCGCCGCCCGCGATCCATGTGTCCAAAGCGGCGAGATCGGGAGCCGGGGGACGATCGCCTTCGAGCGTCGGGACGATGCGGCGCACGGCGCGGTGCAGGACCGCGGTGCCGCGGCCAGGCTCCACGGGCGCCCGCAGATCGAGGCCCTGGGCCGCGCACAGGAACTCCGCCGCGGTCACGCGACGCGAGTTCATCACCACCCGGGCGAGCTTGCGCCCCGCCCACGGGGCCATGGAGACGTGATCTTCCATGCCCGCCGAGGTTGGGATCGAATCCACGGAGGCGGGATGCGCCAGTCCTTTGTTCTCGGAAACCAAGGCTGCCGCCGTGTATTGCACGAGCATGAAACCCGAGTTCAAGCCGGGATCGCGCGCCAGGAAGGCCGGCAGGCCGCTCCGCGACTCGTCGGTCAACAGATTCAACCGGCGCTCGGCCTGCGACGCGAGCGCCGCGAGGCCAATGGCCGCGACATCCGAGGCGAGCGCGATGGGCTGCGCGTGGAAGTTGCCGGCCGACAAGATGCGTTCGTGCCACGGCTCGGCCGGCGAGGCCTCGGCGAAGACCAGAGGATTGTCGGTGGCGCTCTCCATCTCGCGCTCCAATACACCGAGCGCGAACTCCAGAGCATCGAGAGCCGTGCCCGCGACTTGCGGCAGGCAGCGCAGCGAATACGGATCCTGAATGCGGTCGCACTCGGCGTGTGAGCGCATGAGGCCGCTCTCGCGCGTGAGCAAACGGATCTGGCGCGCCACCCAGGCGGCGCCGGGCTGGCGGCGCGCGCGCGTGACGCGGTCGTGCATCGGCGACACCGAGCCGAGCAAGGCCTCGAGGCTCATGGCCGCGGCACCGATCGCGGCCTCCATCAAGAGCTCGGCATCGGCCAAGGCGAGAGCGAGGTATGCCGTCGACTGCTGCGTGCCGTTGATGAGCCCGAGACCTTCCTTGGCTTCGAGCTGGATCGGGCCGAGCCCGGCCCGGGCCAGCGCCTCGCCACCGGGGAGGCGCTGGCCCTGGAACTCGGCCTCGCCTTCGCCGATCAAGACGAGCGCGTAGTGCGCCAACGGCGCCAGGTCGCCGCTCGCCCCCACCGAGCCCTGCTCGGGAACGATCGGGTGCACCCCGGCATTGAGCAAAGCGACCAGCGCGCGCACCACTTCCTCGCGCACTCCGGACACCCCGATCGCCAGCGACTCGGCGCGCAGCAACCCCATCGCGCGCACCGCGTCGGTGGGCATGGGATCGCCCACGCCGGCGGAATGGCTGCGCAGGAGATTGCGCTGCAGCTCGCTCAGATGGCCGGGCTCGATGTGGCGGTTCTTGAGCTCGCCGAAGCCGGTGTTCACCCCGTACACGGCAGTGCCCGACGACAGCGCTTCCTCGACCACCGAGCGCGAAGCGCGCATGCGCGCCGCCACTTCGGGGCCGATCTCCACCGGCTCTCGCCCGCGCGCCACACGCACGACTTCTTCCAGCGTGAGTCCGCGGCCATCGACTCGCACGCTCAAGCAGGCTCTCCTTCCAAGGCCATCGGCTCTTCGGGTGCGGCACCCAGGAACTCCACTGCTTGCCGCACGGCGTCCTCGACCGAGGTCGAGCGGCCGAGCGGCACCGGAAGCGCGGCGCGGAACACCGAGCCGTACGAGCGTGTGAGCGCGCGCGGGTCGGCGAGGATCACCACGCCACGATCGGTGGCGCGGCGCACCAGGCGACCGATGCCCTGGCGAAAGCGCAGCACGGCTTCGGGCAGGAGCACATCGCGGAAACCGCTGCCCCCTTCCTCCTCGGCGCGCTCGCAGCGCGCCTCGACCAGTGGATCGTCGGGCACGGCGAAGGGGAGCTTGGTGACCACGAGAACTTCCAAGGCCTCGCCCGGGAAATCGACGCCTTCCCAGAAGCTCGCGGTGCCGAGCAGCACGGCGCCGCGCGCCTTGCGGAAGCGCTCGGCCAGCCGCGCCGCCTCGCCGTCGAGGTCCTGCGCCCACAGCGCGGTGCCCGCCGGCAACATGCCGCTCAGAAGGTCGCGCGCGCGCCGGAGCGCGCGATGGCTGGTGAACAAGACCAAGGTGTTGCGCGGCAGCGCGCGATACACGCCAGCGACCAGAGCGCACGCGTCCTCGGTGGTCGGCTCCCCGGCCGCGAGCGCGGTGGCGCGCACCTGCGACGGCCAGTCGAACGCCGAATCGTACGCACGCTCCTCGATCGTGAGCCCGCTCCCCTCCTCGAGACCGAGCGCACGCCTCAAGTACGTGAAATCATTTCCCACGCGCAAGGTGGCCGACACGAGCACCAGCGAAGAGAGCTCGGCCAGAATCCATTGCCGCACGGCGTCGGCGGCGTGGATGGGTGCGGCCGCCAGCTCGGCCTTCTCGGGATCGCCCCCTTCGCGCCAGTGCACGACGTCGCGCCCGCGGGGATCGGTCAGGCGCTCGAGATCCGAGCGCAGACCGCGCCACTCGCCCAACGCACCCTCGGCGTCGGCGGCGCGATCCTCGTTTTCGGGCGTGGGCTCGAGGCGGCTCGCCGCACGACACAGCTGTTCGAGAATCGACTCCGCTTCGCTGGTCGCCTGGTGCAGCTCTTCCAGGCGATCGGGCTCGGCGCCATACAGCTCCTCGGGCGTGCGGAAGCGCTTGCGCGGCGCGTAAGGCGTGCCGGCCTCCTCGAGGGCCACGATTTCGAAGAAGCGCTTGGCCGCCGAGAGCACGCGCGGACCCATCTTGGTCAGACGCTTCCCCTCTTCGGCCAATGCCTGACGCTCCGGCGAAGCGAGCGCGCCGAGCAGGCCGGGATCGAGCTCGTGCACGAGGCCGTAGCCGCGCCGCCCCCGTCCCCAGGCCTCCGTGGCGCGGGCGATGCGCCCGTAGGTCGCGCGCACCGTGAGCTGGCTCGTGATCGCCGTCACGAGATGCTGAGCTTCATCCACGATGAGCGAGCGGAAGGGCGGCAACACGCCGCCGGCGGCTTTGCCCGAAACCAGCAACGCATGGTTCACGATCACGATCTCGGCCGAGGCCGCCTCGCGCCGCGCGCGGCGAAACGGACAATCGCCGCCCATCTTGCAGATGGCGGGAGCGCAGAAGGCGGCGTCGGACTGGACGCGCGCGCGCAATCCGTAGCCGCCCGGATAGCGATGCCACGGGAATTCGTCGAGATCGCCCGTGGCGGTGGCATCGGCCCAATCGGAGAAATCGCCTTCGAGAACGCTGGTCTTGCCACTCTTGGCCTCGTGATGCGCCAGGCGCCAGCGCCTCGGGCACAGATAGTTCGAGCGCCCCTTGAGCACGACCACGCTGGCCGGCCGTTCGGCGATGCGCGAGAGCTGCGGCACATCCTGGCGCCAGAGCTGATCCTGCAGGCTCTTCGTATAGGTGGAGATCACGACGGGCTCGCCGTACTCGCGCGCCCATAGGAGCGCGGGCACGAGATACGCGAGGCTCTTCCCCACGCCCGTCGGCGCTTCCCCGAGCAGCGCACGCTGGCCGAACAAGGCGTCGTACACGTCGGTCGCCAGGCGGCGTTGCGGATCGCGGGGCTCAAAGCCGGGGAGTGCCCGCGAGAAGCGGCCCGCGGGCCCGAACCAGCCTTCGATGGGATGGGCGGCCCGGGCGTTCACGACACCTTCCCGTTCGCCAAGAGCGCCGGGTCTTCGAGGGCGCGCGCGAAGGCTTCTTCGTCCAAGACGGTCACGCCCAGCTCGTTCGCCTTGTCGAGCTTGGAGCCCGCTTCCTCGCCCGCCACCACGTAGTCGGTCTTCTTGCTCACGGCTGAGCCGACCTTGCCGCCGCGAGCGGCAATGTGAGCCGCGGCTTCGGTGCGTGTCCAACGCGTGAGCGTTCCGGTGAGGACGAAGCTCCGGCCCTCCCACGGCGCGCCGCGCGGTGCCGCCGCGGGCGCCACGGGATCGACGCCGCCCTCACGCAGGCGCCGCCACAAATCCTTCGCCTGCGGATCGGCGAAGTAGCGCGCGAGCGCATCGGCCACCTTGGGGCCGACGTCGGGCACCTCGAGCCAAGCATCGTGCCCGGCTTGGGCGAGCGCTTCGTAGGTGCCAAAGCGGCGCGCCAGCGTGGTCGCCAGCGTGGCCCCCACGTGACGGATTCCGAGCCCGAACAGCACGCGATCGAGCGGTCGTCGCCGCGAGGCGTCGATCCCGCGCACCAGGTTCTCCGCCGACTTCTCACCCATGCGCTCGAGGGTTTCGAGCTGCGAGGCTTCGAGCTTGTAGAGATCGGCCACGTCCTTCACCCAGCCGCGCTGGACCAGCTGCTCGACGATGGCGTCGCCGAGCCCGGCGATGTCGAGAGCGCCGCGCGAGGCCCAGTGCAGGATCTTGCCGCGCGTCTGAGCCGCGCATTCCACCCCGTCACAGCGCAGGGCGACGTCGCCTTCCTCTTGGATGAGCGGTGTGCCGCACACCGGGCAATGTTCGGGGAAGACGAAGGGCACCTCTTCGCCGGTGCGCCGCTCGGTCACCACCGACACGACCTTGGGAATGACGTCGCCGCCCTTCTCGATCACCACCCAGTCGCCGACGCGGGTGTCGCGACGCTTGATCTCTTCCTGATTGTGAAGGGTCGCGCGCGACACGGTGGTGCCCAGGATCAGCACCGGCTCGAGCCGCGCCACCGGCGTGATCACTCCGGTGCGGCCGACCTGGAGATCGATGGCCAGGAGCCGCGTGACCGCCGACTCGGTCTCGAACTTGTACGCGAGGCCCCAGCGCGGGCTCTTGGCGGTGGCGCCAAGGACGGTCTGCGCCGCGAACTCGTTCACCTTGATGACCAGGCCGTCGGCATCGAACGGCAGCTTGCGGTAGCGGCCGCGCCACGACTCGGCGATCTTTTCCACTTCTTCGACGCCGTCGGCGACCCGCGCCTCGCGGCTCACCGGGAAACCGAGCTCACGCATCCACTCCAGAGCCTCCCACTGGCTCCGGAGCCCGTGACCGGCGGCGTCCACCACCGTATAGAGAAAGACGCGCAAGGGCCGCCCGGCCACCTCACGCGCATCGAGCGTCTTCAACGTCCCCGCCGTGAGGTTGCGCGGGTTCATGAAGGCGGGCTCGCCCTTCTCCTCGCGCTGGCGATTCAGCCGGGCGAAGTCCTCGCGCAACATGTACGCCTCGCCGCGCACCTCGAGCTCGGCCGGCGGCTTGCCCGCCAAGGTCAGAGGCACACCGCGGATGGTGCGCAGGTTGCGCGTGACGTCGTCGCCCACCCGGCCGTCGCCGCGGGTGACGCCAAGAACCAAAGACCCCTTGCGGTACCGTAAGGCGATGGCCACGCCGTCGATCTTGAGCTCCACCACATACGGGACGCGGTCGACTTCGAGCCCTTTGCGCACACGCGCATCGAACTCCACCATCTCTTCCTGGCTGTAGGCGTTGGCCAGGCTCAGCATGGGCGTGGAGTGCTCGACCGACACGAAGCCCGGGCTCGGCATCTCGGCCACGCGCTGGCTCGGCGAGTCGGGCGTGACCCACTCGGGGTGCGCCGCCTCCGCCTCCTGCAAGGCGCGCATCAGGGCATCGTATTCGAGGTCGCTGACTTCGGGGCGGGCTTCGACGTAATAGAGGAAGTCGTGGCGGCGGATCGCTGCCCTTAGCCGCTCGATCTCCTCGCGCGTCGTGGGTACGTGCGCCGAACGCACTCCGCCTCCAAATCCGTTTCGGGGATGGTTTCTAGAACTGGCTCCGCAGCGTGAGGTGGAGCTTGGCGTCGAGTGGGCCGTCGCCCTGCCCCCAGCCAAGGACCAGGCCGGCGCGGCCGACCGATGTGGGGAGCCACGCGCCGAAGCCGTAGCCCGCACGGTACAGCGTTTCCGACCCGCCCGTCGAGTCCGAGACCGCCGCTTGATCATGCCGGAACACCGCCTGATCGAGGAACAGGAACACGTCGCCGTCGGCCACCCGCCATCCGTGCTCGAGCTGCAGCAGCGCATAGCGTGGTGTGCGGAACTGCTGCTCGCGATAACCACGCAGGCTCTCGGCTCCGCCCAGCGGATAGAGATCGTAGGCACCCAGCTCTTGCTTCTCGGCCACGCGCAGTCCTCCGCTCAACCCGACGCGCGCCACGCGATTCCCCCACGGCCTCGCGAGCTGCGTGGCGAGCCCCAGCGCATAGATACGGTCGTGCACCAGGGCGCCTGACGCCGCGTGGTCGCGCACGAACTCCTGCGAGGTCGTGAGCTCGAAGCGCGCCGCCCGCCGCCGCCCGGACGCACCCTGCGCGCGCCAGCCTTCTGTCTCCTTGCGCAGGGCCGCATACGTGCGCTGGCGATTCGAGCGCCGAATGTCGCCAAAATCGCTGACCACGCGACCACCGCCGAGCCCCAGCTCGACGCCGAGCCCCTCGCCCGCCGTGAGCTCGAAGCCCAGGTCGTAATCGGTGCGCGTATAGGCGCTGTCCGCCAGCTCCTGCGTGAACGTGAGCCCGGTCGCGATCGGCAAGCCGAAGAAGAAAGG
This sequence comes from Candidatus Eiseniibacteriota bacterium, assembly GCA_036003365.1. GTDB lineage: Bacteria > Eisenbacteria > RBG-16-71-46 > RBG-16-71-46 > DASYSL01 > DASYSL01. The sequence goes on along the minus strand of DASYSL010000204.1, from coordinate 8,515 downwards.
CTCGCGATACGCAAGCAGGAAGTCGGCATTGCCCGACCCGCGCCCCTGCCACGAAAGCTCCGCCCGCCGCGCCGTGCCCGCGATGTTCTCGAGCTGGAGCCGCGCCGTTCCGGCGAGCGCGTGACCCTCGCCCTGATAACCGACCACGCCGTCGAACGAGCTGCCGCGCCCTTCCGCCACGTCGTAGCGCAAGAGACCGCGCCCCGGTGCCGTCATCTCGAAGCGCGGCGCGCCCACGCTCGCGAACGTGCCCAGGTGCTGCAGCCGCGTGCGCGCTTCATCGGCGCGACGCGGATCGTACGGCTCGCCTTGGAGCCCGCCGATGGCATGGGCGACCACCGCCGGGCGGGTGCGATGCGGCCCGTCGAGATGCACCGAGTCGACGATCGCCGAGTCGCCCCGGAGGACCGCGATCTCGACGTTGGCCTTGCCCTCACTTACGTCCAGGCGGCGCACGCGCGCCTGCGCGAAGGGATGGCCGCTCACCACCAAGCCATTCACCACGCGCGTCAGTCCGGCCGCGAGCTTCTCTTCGGACCAGGTCTCGCCCGCGCCCCAGCCCAGAGCGCGCAAAGCCTCCAGCGAATCGGCGCCGCGCAGGCCGTACAGATCGACGCGGCCGATTCGACAGGGCTCGCCCGCGTCCACGGTGACCACGGCCACGAGCTTGGCGCCGTCCTCGTTGAAGGACAGCCGCGATACGCGCGCACCCAGGAACCCGGCCGCCGCGCCCGCCCGCGCCACCCCTTCGCTCAAGGCGCTCCAGCGCGCGGCGTCGATCACGGCGCCGGCACGCCAGCCGGTCTCGGCCTCGAGCCGGGCGAGCGAGAACGCCGCCGCATCGACGTCCCAGCGCACCGAGGAAAGCGTACGCCCTGCCACCGACGAAAATCCGGCGCCTGGGTCGGCATGAGCCGAGGGGGCGAGCAGCGCCAGGGCCACCAGGGTCCAGATCGCCAGGAGCCGCGCCATCAGAAGTACGTCCTCAGGCTGGCGACGGCGTTGTGGATCACGCCCTGGCCCACCGGCGCGTGACCCGACCAGGTGAAATCGAGGTTGGCGCGCTCGCGGATCCGGTACGAGGCTGTCGTATTGAAATCGAAACGATCGGGCTGGGTGGCGAACCCGCTCGGGAAGAGCACCGGCACGGTGTCGCCGCGCACCCGTCCCCAGCGGGCGAGGCCTTCGAGGCGCATGCGATTGCCGACGGCGTAGAACACGTGGGGGCCAGCGCGGAGCGAAGACAAGGGCTCGCTGCCCGGGGCTGCTGCCAGGTCCCACGAGGTGATCACGCCGAGGCGCACGTTCTCGCGGACGAATCGCGTGCCCTCGAGGGACACGCCCGACTCGCGCAGCTCGCGGGAGACCACGATGCCGGGCGCCTGCTGCACGCCGTCGCGGCGCGCGCCGTGAGTCGTGCCCTCGACGAGCCAGCTCGAGTTGGCATGCCAGCGCAGCCGGCCCTCGCCGATCCACGACGCCACCATCGAGGACACGGTGGCGAGCGCGCGATCGGTGGTGCCGTCGCGCTCGAGGCGCGCGTACATCTCGACCGTGCCCGACGGCTTCTCGACCTCGACGCGGCCGAGCCAGCTGCCTTGCGCGTAGCTCGTGTCGGATGCGGTGCGGCTCGGCATGGCGAGGAAGTCGGTCAAGCGCAGCTCGCCGCGCCGCCCCGCGGAGGATTGGATCAGGCCGGAGACGTGGAGCGCCTTCCAGCCTTGGAGGTCGCCCGACCCGCCCCAGGGCCGGAGGTCAGCGCGGTAGGAGAAGCCGGCGCGCGCCAGCGGGACCGCGGTGCCCGTGTTCTCGCTGTTCTGCACGTCGAAGTCACCCTTGCCGACGAAGTTGCCGAGCGAATCGTAGGCGCCCGCGCCCGCACCCACGCGCACGATCGAGCGCCTGCGCTGATAGGCGAACTCGGACGTCCAGTCGGCCGAGGCTTCCTGCGACCACATGCGCCCCGGGGTCTGCTGATGGAGCCGCGCGTAGCCATTGTCCACGCGTCCGGGACCGGCCGCGCCCTCCGTCCAGCGCCGGCTCGCGCCCAGGCCGCCGCTCCACCCCGCGCCCGGTGCGGCGTTCACGGCGAAGCGCAGGTCGCGCGCCAGGCGAGGCAGACTCACGTTGGGCGAGTCGTCGTGACGCTCCGAGTAGCCGCCGCTCCACGACCACACGCGGCGCGCGCCGGAGAGACCGGCCGTCCACGTGCGATACGACATGTTCGACGAATCCGCGCGTCCGGGGATGACGCGCTCCTCGCGATCGAACGAGAACGACGGACGCACGAGCGGCGTGCGCGTCCACGCCGCCTGGTAGACGATCTTGTCGCGATAGCCGTCCGCCGGCGCGCCGGCCACCGAATCGGGCACCGCGTCTCGCGAATCGACACGATCGATGCGCAGCTCCTGCATGAGTGCGCCGTTCCAAGAAGCCGTGCCGCGCAGCCGCCGCGCCGAGAAGCCATCTTCGGCATTCAAATGCCCGGCTTCGCCGCCCACCGCGAGCCCGCCCACCAGATAACGCAAAGAGCCGATGGCCACTTCGCGGCCGGTCAGCGGATCGTTCTCGTCGCTGCCCCAATCCTCCTGGAAGAAGGCGCTGTCCTGACGCGCCGGGGCCAAGAAGCGCGTGTCGCGGCGATTCCAATCCACGTTGGCTTCGAGACGGCCGCGATCCGCGCCGCCGAAATGCAAGGTGGGCGTGGCGCTGAACGAGGCCTTGCCCGCCGTCCCTTGCGTCGAGCGATCACCCACCGGAGAGAGCAGGTTGGGATCGGCCGTGCTGGCCGCGACCTCACCGCCCACCGTGAGCCACGACACCGGGTGGTAGCTCGCGCCGCCGCCCAGGATGCGATTCTCGCTCGGTAGCGAGAGCTGGCGGCCGGCGACGAACGAGCCCTGCGTCGGACCGACGTAGCGGTAGGCGGTCGTGCCGTCGGCGAGGAGCGAATCCGCGTAGGCGCCCTGACCGAGCCCGCGCGACACGAACTCCACCTGATACGCGCCGGCCGCGCGCCCCGCGTAGGCGTAGTGCTGAGCCCCCGAGCTATCGGCGACGAGGTTGTAGTCCCCCACCCCGGCCACGCCGCCCGGCGCGACGGCGCGCGTCGGATCGTTGCCGGCTTGCGAGAGGAGCAAGCGATCCGATTCGGAGAGGTTGCCGAGCAGCGGCCGGCCTGCGTCGTCCGACTCGCGGAAGCTGTGGCCGAAGAGCTGCCAGGCGCCGTGCTGTGCTGCGGCCGTCATGGCCAGAGCCGAGCGGCGATACGCCGTGTTGGCGACTTCGTAATCGACGGCGATGCGCGAGGCGCTGGTGATCGGCCGGCGCGAGGTGAAAGTCAGCCGCCCACGGTCGTAGTCCATCGAGTAATCGGCGGCCTCGCCGCGGCTCAGTCGCTCGCCGTCGAGCCACACGCGCTCGCTCGACGGCACCACGGGACGGCCGGTCGCGCCGCTCACGTCAGGCAACAGGTACGGCCCCTGCTTGCCCTCCTCGCCGCGGATCTCGATGCTCCTGAACTGCCCCTTCTCGAGCGCCACGGTGGTCTGCCCGGAGAAGCCGCCACCGTGCGCCATGGCGCGTACGCCGGTCAGCTCGCGCGTGAGTGCGGCGAAGCTCCCGCCCTGATGCAGAAACGAGAAGTCACCGAGCGTGCCCGAGGCGTGCGGGTTTCGCACCTCGACCAGGACGCGGTCGAGCTCGGCGAGATCGAGGGTGCCGCCGCTCTCGCTGAGGCTCGAGTTCTGATCGGAGAGAACGGCGGTGAACTCGGTGCCACCGCCGAGCTTGCCACTCGTGGTGACGTCGAGCGCCTGGCGAAGGGCGGCATCGTGCTGCGAGCCGAACTGCACCGACACCGATTTGTTGCCCGCGAAATGAACCTCGGGCCCAGGTTCGCCCGAGGCCTCGGGCTTGGCACTCGTCGGCGCGGCGGCCGCCGCCACCGCCGCCCCAGGCGTGGACGAAGCCAAGAAATCGCCCGGGCTCGCCGCTCCCGTATCGGGAGCGCTCCAGGCGGCCCGCATGCCGACGAGCGCCGGCAGGTGCACGGGCAGCACGCGATAGCGCACGTGCAGCGTGTCGCCGGGCTCGAACGGGCTCAGCAGGCGGATCGTCCCCGGCGCGCGATCGAGCGCGTAATCGACGCCGGCGACGAGCGCATGCGCGCCCATCCACGCCGAGTCCCCGCCCGCCGCGAGGAAAGCATCGGGCAGCCGATACAACGCGTTGAGGGGGAGCAGAACGAACGTGGCCGAGCGCACGCCAGGCGCGGAAAGAGAATCGGGAGCGATGTCGATGGTGGCGGCGCGCGCGGAGGCCGCCGAGAGGGCCGAGAGGGCGAGACAAAGCATCGCCCCTGCCGTGAGAAGCCGGAGCGAGCTAGTGCGCCGCGTCGCCGCGGCGCGCCACGATGCGGAAAACCTGCACACGATGGTTGCGCGTATCCGCCACATAGATTCTGCCGAGCCGATCGGCCGCGATGGCGCTCGGCGTATCGAGCATGCCGGGTTTCGAGCCGCGGCTCGTGAGTTGGGCGAGCAGCTTGCCGTCGGCCGCGAAGACCGTGAGGCGTGAGGAATCGGACTCGCACGCCGCCACTTCACCATCGGGCAGCACGGCCACGCCAACCCGTCCGGCGGGATCCGGTCCGGCCAACGGGTAGGCACGCAGAAAACCGCCGAAGGAGTCGAGCGCCTGTACGCGGCCGTTGCCACCGTCGCCCACGAAGACCGTCCCGCGCAGGTTCACGGCCAGGCCGGTCGGGTGACGGAAGCGCCCCGGCTGGCTGCCGAACCCGCCCAGCGGCGTCCAGCCGCCAGCCAGCGGATTGAGCACGATCAAGCGATCGGTCGCCTGATCGCTCACGTAAAGATACCCCGTGGCCTCCCCGCCGAGTCCGGTCGGACGCACCTGGCCGAGAGTCGAGCGCGCGTCGCTGGCGTTGAAATCGACGAACACCCCTTGCAGCCGGCCATCGGTGTCGTAGCGGACGACGCGGGCGTTCTCGCCGTCGAGCACGAACAGGTTGAGCCCGCCGCTCACGAACAGGTCGCGAGGATGGTCGAAGTGGGCATCGTCGAAGCCAAAGCCGCCGAATTCCCCGATGAAGACCCCGCCCTGATCGAAGCGCTCGACGCGGTTGTTGCCCGTGTCCGAGATGAAGACGCGACCCAGGTCGTCCACCGCCACGCCCTCGGGATACGCCATCTGCCCGGGTCCCGAGCCGTAGGTTCCGATCACGCGCTCGAGCTGAAGCTCGTAGGGAAGGCCGCTGGCGGCCGTCCCGGAGCCGAAGAGAGGAGCGGTCTCATGGTCTGTGGGAGGTGCTGTCGCTGGGGTCGCCGTCGAGTCGTGCGTGGCGGTCGAGGCGCAGCCGGTGGCGGCCAGAAGCCCCAGGCCGAGCGCCAGGGCGGCGCCCGCGAATCGTGTTCCGAAGATCACTCGAGAGGAATCACCCAGCTCAATCGATGGTGGAAATCGAGCGGTCGCTCGGCCGACGCGGCGATCGTCCACTCCACCGGACCGAACGCCAGGCCTTCACCATTGGTCGGTTCGTGCATCGCGACCTTGGCCGACTTGGGCGTGAGACGCGACGACACGATAGCGGCGGCGAAGCGGTTCACGATCAATCCGGCGGCGGCGAAGCGCGCGCGCTGATAGGCGCGCTCGCTCGACTTGCGCAGCGCGCGGTAATGGTCCCACTGCTGCTGATCGGTCCAGTTCCAGGTGTCCGCGCCCTTCAGCGAGTGGCGGTCGATGTACGCCTCGTAGCTCGCGAAGTCTCCGTAATAGAGGGACGCGGCTTCGCGCATCACGACCAGGCGGTTGTACTCGTCGCTCGACGAGTAGTTGCTCACGCGCTTGCGGAACTCATCGTCGCGCGACTCGAGATCGATGCCGGCATAGAGCTGGGCCGTGTCGAACGAGGAATGGATGCGCATCGAGCCCTGCCCCGCCGATACGGCCACGGTGGCCCACAAGGCGGCGTCGGCCACGAGGAAGGCCAGGCCCACGTTACGGTATCCGGCGTGCAATGCGCCCCAGCCGGGAAGGACGAGCGAGCGCGCCACGTTGGGCAGCACGCTCGGCTTTCCCGACTCGGCGGCCTGCGTCTGGGCCGCGGCTTCCTCCGCCAGAAGATGCGCCGGCTCGTGCGACGGAACCGGAAGCACGAAGGCCGATGCCGGAAGCGTCGCCGCCTCCGCGCCGCTCGCGACCAGGGCGATCAGTGCGGCGGACAAAGCAACGGCCCGCCATCCACCAGATCCATACCGAAAGGACATGTGCTAGAAGCGCTGGGTCAGGACTGCGAAACAGCGGGCGTGGCGCCCGGTGCGTCCGTCGAGCTTGAGGGTGAGATCGTCACCGACGCGGACCTGGTTCAGACGCACGGCGCGCAGCGCGTCGGCCATCTCGAGAACCGGACTGGCGACGCGCGTCAGTTTGCGCACGATGGACAGGGTCGAGGTCTCGCCGATCGCCTCGAGGCTGGTCTCACGGCGCGAAGCGCTGGCGCTCCATGCGACGCCGTGCGGATCGATCGTGCGAGCACTGAACCCCATGGAGCCGGGGATGCCGTCGGTGGCCAGGACGCGCATAGACGTCGTTCCCGCGATGGTGAGCAGATCACGATCACGGCTCATCGACTCGGGAGAGCGAATCCCCTCTTCCCACGGCGTCGGGCTCTGATCGGCGCGCGACGCCGAGTAGCGCGCCAGGGCCTCGACCCCGCGGGTCACGAAGGCGCGCGAGGTGGAAAGCCGAACGCTCCCCGAAGCGAGCATGGCGCGGGTCGACCGATCGAGATCATGCGAGGACATGGCCGAAGCCACCACCCGAAGCTCGGGGGCGGAAGCGGTGGTCAGATTGTTCATGGAGAGAAGAGCGGGCGTGACGAGAGCCGGACCGGCAGGCGCAGCCGCGGCAGCCGCGGCCGTAAACACGACCATTCCGATAGGGGCGCCGATCCGAGATGTCCAAAAACGCATGAGGCCTCGCTCTGCGGGGGGCCCGATCTACCAATAATGTAAGTCACCTATGCGCAAAGGGTCAAGCAAGTACGGGATTAGTACCGCCGCATGCCGCAAAGAGTTCCGGGCGAAGGCACAGCCTGGCTAGTGCAGAACGCCGAGCTGGACGATCTGGCTCTCTTTCTTGCCCGAGACCTCGACGTCCAGTCGGGCGACATACATGCCGGGAGCCACTTTCGAGGGGTTCCAGATCAGGGCATTGTCGGAGCGCAGGGCCGATTGGGTCACCTGGTCCACCTGCCGGCCGCTCGGGTCGTAGATGGTGAGGGTGGCCTGGCCGGGCTCGGTGAGCTGGAAGGCCACGGTCATGGGGCTCCGCTTGGCCGGGTTCGGGTAGCACTTGAGCGAGCCGGAGACGATGAGGCTCGAGCCCGTCACCCCGCCCGTGGTCGGCGGCGTCGTGAGCGCGAAATTGCGTCCCGGCCCCCCGCCGTACACCGGCCACACCGCCCCCACCACCGGAGCGGAGCCCGGCACGAAGGCGTAGAGCATCGAATCGGCGTCCCCGATCACCACCTCGAGTTGCCCATCGCCGTCGACATCGAGAAGCGACGCGCTCCCCTGCTGCCCGGCTTCCGTTCCAAGGGGCCATCCAGGCAGCACCTTCTTGTCCTTGTCGAGCGCGAGCAAGCGCCCGGATCCCGTGGCCATGACGATCTCGGGCGTCGTCGACGCGTCGAGATTCGCGATCACCGGCGAGGCGAAGCTCGCGAACGGCTCGGGATCGATACCCTTGGGCCAGCCCGGTGTCGCGCTCCCGCTCAAGTTCCAGAAGCCCACGCGCCCATCTTGCGTGGCGACGACCACCTCGTTGTAGCCGTCGCCATCCATGTCACCGACCGCGGCGCCTTTGGTGAGCGGCGCATTCAGCCCGTGCAGGTCGGCGAGCTTTGACGTCGGCTCATAAATCCTCCCGCCTCCATTTCGACGGTCGAGCACGACCAATTGTGGTTCCCCTTGTAGTGCCGTCGGGCCAGTCTGCGGACCCGAAGTGCCCAGATTCATCGTCGCCCAGACCAAACTGGGTTGCCACGGAGCGGTAAATGGTGGCCCGATCGGATTCTGCACCATTGGGAGAACGCAATTACCTTCCCAACTCCAGCCAACATTTCCCGATGAGTCCGCGGCGGTAAGAACGGAACCACAGTTGGTTCCGTAAGAAGCCAAGGCCTCAATAGGCGAGTAAACTGACCCGGTCGATGCCGCCAGCATCAAGAATCTAGCCGAGTTGAAGGCCCGGCTTTCCGAGGTCCCACCAACCCCAATCGTGAAGACCTCGCCGCTACGGGAACCCACCACGATGTGAGGAACATTGCCTGTGCCGGAATACGGGCGAATCACCATTGGGCCCGCGGTGATCCATTCGCCCGCGGAGATCTGATGCGGGAATCCCGGTACCATATTTCCACCGCCGTCCACCGCGACAATCCACGATCCGTTCGTCGCCCACGGTCGATCGTTGATCAGCGCCGGGTCCGGAT
>DASYSL010000203.1:0-4739 GCA_036003365.1 Candidatus Eiseniibacteriota bacterium | reverse complement strand
GCCGAGACGGTGGTGAACGTGCTCGAGGACATGGCTCCCAAGTACCCCAAGCCCAAGATCGAGCTCGACAAGTACCGCGCGCTTCTCAAGTGAAAGAGCCGGGAGATCACGCGATCTCCCGGCTCTCGCTTTTTCGCCAGGCGAAGCCTCAGCCGCGCACGCGCACCACCGGCCGGCTCTCTCCCACCGCCTGGCCGCCGACGATCACACGCGCGAAATAGACGCCCGGCGTCGCCGCGGCACCCGTCGCGTCCTTGCCATTCCACACCGCCCGGTAATGCCCCGGCTGATAGAAGCCCGTGCCCACGTACTGCACGAGGCGTCCCGCCACGTCGAAGATGCCGACGCGCGCCAGAACCGGCTGCTTGGCCGAGCCGCCGACCGTGATCTCGAACGCCACGTCGCCGCGCGCCGGGTTGGGAGAGGCAGCACCGAGCGCCACCTCGAGCGCGGGCATGCGCAAGTTCACCGCCGTCGGCACGGCCTCGAGGTTGCACTGCTCGTAGAACAGGTTCACGTCGCCGCCCGACGTCACCCAGTCCCAACCGCCGGCCGGCCCCGAGCCCTCGGGCACGCGCACCAGGCAGGAGTCCGGGAAGTACGACGGAAGCTGCGACCAGCCGAGCTGATCCACACGCACGAGACCCGCCGGCGTCGAGGTGTACACGTCCATGCGGTCATCGGCTTCGAACTCGAAGCTGATGGTGGCGTTGAGCCCGTGATAGAAAGTCAGCTCCTTGCCGGGCTCGAGCGGCACTTCGTGGTCGGCCGAGATCATGGGCTGGATGAGCGTCCCGTCCGACAGATGCAGATTCTGCAAGTTGATGATGTTCTGCGTCGGATTGAAGAACGCCACCGACTCGTTCTTGGGATTGGTGTCGTCGTTGCGCGGGAACAGGTAGGCCTCGCTGATGCGCAGGCTCCCGCCCAGATCGGGTGCGGCGACGGTGGAGTTCGTGCCATCGGGCGTCGGCGCACCGATATTGAAGTCGTTCTGATCGAGGCCCGAGTCGGCCCCGTCGGGGGTGCGGCTCGTGCTCGTAGACAGCGTCTCGGGGTCGGTAGTCTGCGGCTCGAGAACACGCGCCGCCCCGCCGAAGCCGGGCGGGGGCGTGGCTCCCGCGGGCACGACGAGCGGGCACGAGATGGGCGCGCCGCCGAGATTGCCGTAGCCGACGCGGTCGACTTCGGCCGCGGTCGCGTCTTCGAGCTGGATCACGCCACCTTCGTCGAAGAGGAAGTCGTCGCCCGCGTTCTGCGCGCGCGCGCCTGCCGCCGTCGGGCGCACACCCAGCTTCGTGCTCTCCGTGCCGATGGGACCCTGCGTGGCCAAGATGCACGAGGTGCAGAACGTGGTCATCGTGTTGTCCACGACGAACGCGCCCGGTCCCAGGGTGGTTCCGTCCGGGAACGTGTAATCGCTCTCATAGGAGCCGTTGGTCACGATCAGCCGCCAGTTCGAGATGTCGATGGGGTTGGGCGTGGTGTTGAACAGCTCGATGAACTCGCTCTCGTCGGGATTCGGCTTCACCATGAACTCGTTGATCGCGACCGGCGCGTTGGCGTGGACGGAGGCCTCACCGCCGCCGGGCAGCGAACCGAACAGGTCGCCGACCTCGATGCGGTTGCCGTGGGCGAAGTTGATGGCATGGTTGTAGAGGCGCGGCAGCGAGGGCGGCACGTCGCTGTAGAACACGTAGTGCCCGCTGCCCTGGTTGCCCATGGTGCACTTCACCAAGCTTTGCTGACTGAAGAAGGGATCGAAGCTGTTGGGCGAGCAGGGATTCGCCTCGATGGCGTTGGGCGAGTCGCCGCAGCTCTGCTCGATGGGCCTGAAGCGAGCCGCGGCCGCATGGTTGGGCAGCGGGTTTTGGGCTTCCGAGGTGCAGAAGAAACGACCGCCGTAGCTCACCAAGCAGCTGCCGTCCGCGCACGTCAGGCCGGCGGAGGTCCCGGCCGGCTGGTCGAAGCGGACCACGACGCAGCTGCAGCTGTCGTCGAGCGCTTCGAGCTCGATGAAGATGTCGGCCCGGTTCATGTCGGGCGCGTCGATGTTCCAAGTGATGTCGATGTCGTAGCGGTAGAGCCCTTCGAAACCCGGATCGCCGGAGAGGGAGGCGTTGCAGGTCCCGAAGATCTGGCTGGCGAGAGCCGGACCGGCCCCGCAGCACAGGGCGACCAAGAGAATGAAAACGATCACAAGCCTAGCCGGCGATCTCATGAAAAAAACCTCCAAGGCTGCCGCCGGGCTCGAGGGAGCCGAACACCGGGGGGAAGGACACACGCGGTGGGAGGATGACGAAACCGAGAAGTACCGGACGGCGAATAGAGTACCTCGTCGCCTCCCCCATGGTCAACGAAACGGGAGCGTGAATCCGCACGTTCCATTGCGGGACTTTCCCCACCCGGCCGGGTGAGGCAGGATCGGCGAGGTGAGAATGCCCCGCCCCCGTTTCCCAAGCTGGAAAGAGATCAGGGCCCGGGCCGCGACCATCCGCTGGAAGCGGATCGTCGTGGTGGCCGTCATCCTGGGCCTGGTGGCCTCCATCGTGGGCTCGATGGTGAGCCTGGCCTCGGAGCTTTCGGCCCTGCGCGGCTTCAAGGCCTCGACCCCGGGCTGGTCGTTTCCCTCGCATGTTTACTCTGACTGGATCGATCTCGACCCAGCCCGCAATCTGCCCCGCGGATTCGTGATGGCCTCGCTCGAGGCCCGAGGCTACCGCGAGGTCTCGCTTCCTCTTTCCATTCCCGGGACCCTGGCCGAGAGCTCGCGCGGCATCGACGTCTATCTGCGCGCCTTCCCCTATCCCGAGAGCAGCTCGGTGGCCGGGCGCGTGCACCTCGACTTCGACGGCGGCCGCCTTTCGCGCGTGACGGTGGCGCCGGGCGGGCCGCGCGTGGCGCGCGTCGAGCCCGTGCTCCTGCGGCGCTTCAGCACCGAAGACAACATGGAGCGCACCTTCGTGCGCGAAGAAGAGGTCCCCACTCTGGTCAAGGCGGCCATCCTCTCGGCCGAGGACCGGCGCTTCTACCATCACATCGGCTTCGACCCCCGCGGCACGGTGCGCGCCCTGGTCCACAACATGCGGGGGCGCGAGGGCGTCCAGGGCGGCAGCACGCTCACCCAGCAGCTTGCGCGCACGCTCTTCCTGACACGCCAGCGCACTATCGGACGCAAGCTGCGCGAGACCGTGCTGGCGCTCGGGCTCGAGCTCCTGCTCTCCAAGCAGCAGATTCTCGAGATGTACTTGAACGCGGTCTATCTCGGGCACGTCGACAACTCGGAAGTGGGCGGCGTGGCCGAGGGCGCGCACTTCTACTTCGACAAGTCGGTGCGCGATCTCACGCTGCCCGAGGCGGCGCTCCTGGCCTCGATCATTCCCGCACCCAATCTGTACTCGCCGTTCAGAAGCCCCAAGGGGGCGCTGCAACGGCGCAACCGCGTGCTCGAAGACATGGTGGCTTCGGGCTGGATCAACTCGGCCACGGCGGCGCGCGCCTCGAAGCTGCCGCTCGGCGTGCGCAAGGGACGGCCGCAGGCGGGGCTCTTCCCCTACTACACGGACTACGCGCTGACCGAAGCCTCGAAGGACGTGGACACCGAAGATCTGGAGACCCGTGGCCTGCGCGTGTTCACGGCGCTCGATCCGGTGTGGCAGGCGCGCGCCGAGGATGAGCTATCGGCCGGCGTCGCCGATCTCGAGCGCAACTACGGGCGGCGCGGACCCGCACCGCTCGAGGGCGCAGTCTGCGTGCTCGAGCCGGGCAGCGGGCTCGTGCGCGCCGTGGTCGGCGGGCGCGACTACCACCGAAGCCCCTTCAACCGTGCCACGCAGTCGTTCCGCCAGCCGGGCTCGGCGTTCAAGCCGCTGGTCTACGCCGCGGCGTTCGACCGCAATCTGCATTCGCCCAACTTCACCGCCGCCACCACCCTGCCCGACGAGCCGCGCGAGTTCCCCACGCCCGAGGGGCCGTGGCGGCCGCACAACGACGACGGCTCGTACCACGACCAGGTGACGGTCGCCAAGGCGCTCGCCAAGTCGCTCAACATCGCCACCGCGAACCTCACCGAGAAGATCGGGGCCAAAACCGTGGTGCAGTACGCGGAGAAGCTGGGCATCAAGAACGTGCGCCCGGTGCCGAGCGTCGGCCTGGGCACGAGCGAGGTCTCGCTGGTGCGCTTGTGCGCCGTGTACGGGGCCATCCAGTCGGGCGGGATCCGCATCGATCCGGAGCCCGTGCGCTTCATCGTCGACGCCGGCGGCAAGCTCGAATACGAGGCCCGGGTGCCGCACGAGCGCGTGTTCGATCCGGTGACGGCCGCGATCATGACCCAGCTCCTGCGCGCCGTGATCGATTTCGGCACCGGCTACGCCCTCAAGAACGATTACGGATTCCGCCGTCCAGCCGCGGGCAAGACCGGGACGACGGATGAGAACCGCGACACCTGGTTCGTGGGCTTCACGCCCGATCTCTTGTGCGGCGTGTGGCTCGGCTACGACCTGCCGACCACGATCGGCGAGACGGCTTCGCAAACGGCGGCGCCCTTGTGGGGGCGCGTGGTCAGCTCGTTGCTCGGCGATTTTCCGGCGAGCACGTTCCCGGTGACGGTGCCGCTCGAGACGGCGGTCATCGACTCGTACTCGGGCGGCCTGGCCACCGCCATGTGCCCTTCCGTGATCCGAGCCCCGTTCGAGATCGGAACCATGCCCAAGCGCAGATGCACGGTGGACCACTCG